>CAZYNY010000013.1:0-38937 GCA_964648095.1 uncultured Nitrospirota bacterium
GGAAGCCGGTTAGCCATAATGCTCTTTTCCGCTGGATCTCATAATGAGTCAGCATTGTCCAAAGGAATTCACTCCTTTATGCTGCCAGTTGGCCCAAGGGTATATTTGTAGGCCGGCTAATTCTTGCTGCAATACTTCTTTTTGTCAAGACTTTTTTAGGAAACAGGAAAAAGTTTTTGGATTTGGCTGGAAAAAACTCATCAGATAACAGAAGTCCTATCGCAAAAGTTTTACATAGCTTAAACCTCTAACTTTTGAGACTAGTTGCACATCGGCTGTAATAAATTCGCACTTAAGAGCCGCAGCAAGGGCTATGTAGCTGCTATCATAAAGGCTTATCTTAAACCTTTTTGATAGGCCGATCGCCTCTGAAAATTCCTTGGTCCCAAGGCTGTAGCCTTCCAATTCGCTCTCGACGATTAGACTGAATTCTTCAATCGCTTCTTCTTGCGATAATGGTGTTTTAGTAGCTAATACATTTGCAATCTCGTAGAAAAGCAGTTCAGGGACAACAATACGGTTAATCCCTGCGAAATGCTGGTCACGATATATCAGGGCGCTATGGCTCTGGGATTCATCATCCAGAACCCACTTGATGATGACCGATGCATCCAGTACGATCATCTAGAAGCCCTTATATCCCTTATAAGTTTGGTTGTGTCTATTCCCTTAACTTTCTCGCGAAGGCTCCTCCTCCATACATCCATTTTTTGGGAAACCAAGAGGAGCCTCTTTTTGCGGACTTCCTTGTCAAAACTACATTGATAATCCTCATAGGGGACTAGGACAGCCAAGGGCCGATTAAGCCTGGAAATAAGAATGTGATTTCCTTTTTTTGCAACCTCGTCCAGCAACCCTCCTAGCCTTTTTCTTGCTTCTAAGGCAGTGATGGATTTCATATTTACCTCCGATTATAATCTAATATATTATATTATATCATATAATATATATTAATTTAAATTAATGCGGAGGTCATGTCCCAACCTTCCTTATTCAGTCTACCCATTCCCATTGCTATACCTGTCAAATGATTCTCATAGGCAACCTAAGCCTTTGCTTGTAGATGCAGATGAAAACTCATTCTAATAGACCTGCATAGAAAGATATAGCATACTTTACCTTTTTAATTGACGGGAAACCTTAATTGGTGTTAAAAAATTAATCAGAGATATGAGATTCCCCCTGGAAAGCCCCGTGATCTGGGTACATTACCTCCCTATTGCAACCACAGTCCTTGCGGCCATCTTTTCGCTCAACCTCTTTCAACGATATGCCAACCGGAAGGAAAGCCTCCATCACCTCTGGTGGGGGATCGGAATCGCCTTCTATGGTCTTGGTACATTTTTTGAGAGCATAATCACCCTCTTTGGTAACTCTATTCTTTTGAACAAGGCCTGGTATATCTCAGGGGCAGTGCTGGGAGGCTACCCCCTTGCCCAGGGCTCTGTCTATCTATTACATCCCCGCCGCTTTGCCCATATCACATCAGCTATTACCATCCCCCTTGTATCCCTCACCAGTCTTTTTGTGATAATGTCGCCTGTCTTTCCGGAGCTGCTGGAGCTGCACAGGCCAAGCGGTGCAATCCTTGCCTGGAGATGGATCAGGTGGATAACCCCTTTTATCAATGTCTATTCTGCCTTCTTTCTTGTAGGAGGGGCTGCCTTAAGCTCGTGGCGCTATTTTAAAAAAGCAGACCCAGGACCCAGGGCACTCGGAAGTACGCTTATAGCCGTGGGCGCTATCCTCCCCGGCATCGGCGGGTCGATGGCAAAGGCAGGGATCATAGAGGCGCTCTATGTCGGCGAATTCATCGGCCTGATCTTTATCTGGTCCGGCGACTTTCTGTGCAGGAGATCAAAACAGGTCCCCTGATAGGATGGGTCAAGCTATCCTACCAGGGGATTTTAAAGAAAGGTATTTTATCCTGGTTATTCCGTTTATTCTACATTGTCCTCGATCGCAACTTCATCTGCAACAATGACGCTGCTATCAAATGTGCCTTTGGCCTTGACTATCGCACCAGGTTGCACAAGGGCAAAGAAATCATCCAGCGTTTTTGGACTCTCATCCTCGCCTTCAAATTGGGTATTGTCGTCAGTCTGAATTGTTACGCCCAGGACAACCAGATTGGGGTTGGTTGCAGAATCAACAGGACCCTGCAACAAGACCTGATCCTCCGGATTCCTCCTTTCAATCCTCTCTGCAATAACGTTCCCATTATCAAGGTGTCCCCTGATCCTAAGAAAATCGCCCTCCTGGATATCCTCAAGGCTGAAGGGTTCTACATTGGCGCTGGTATTATCGTCGAATTCCGTCAGTAGATTGGCAGTCACTGTAATACCAAGGAGTGTTACGCTATTATTTGCAGTATCAACGGCCTGGACTTCTGCCTCTATCTCTACCCTTTTATCATGGAATTTGACCTCACGTGCAATCAGGACGCCATTTGCGTCTATTGTCCCTTCAACTTCAAGCCTCACACCGACTGCAACATCTGAGGATGTACCATTCTTGAATTCAGTAGCAGAGCTTGTCTGAATAGGCTGGCCATTTACCGTAAAGGCACAGTCAGAGCCTGTGCAAGAGGCAAAAGTATCTACAAGCCCCTCAATCTCTACCTCGTCATCTTCAGCAATATCCAACTCCTCATCTTCAAGCTCGACCTTGGTCGCTTCGAGAACATCAGCGTTGAGCTTCCCCTCTACCTCCACAAACATTCCATTAGTAAGGGTGCTATTCGGCACACTGTCATCAATAATCGCAGCGCTGTAATTGATCGACTGGGAACCGACAAGGAAGGTTTTGGCTGTAGTATCCAGGCTGCCTATCGTCCCTTTTATCTCAACCTCATCTTCTGCAGGGTTAAAGTCTTGATCCTTTATCTCTATCCTTGTTGCCTGGATTATCCCTTCTGTTGTGGTAAAACCACTAACCTCCACCAGGTTATCCACTGATAAGGATGCGCAATCAATTTTCAAACTACTGCTATTTTCGCAGATTGTGGAGCTGTCCCAGACAACTGTTTGTCCCAAAACTGTGATGGTTTTTGCAACATCGTCATCACCGGCTATCGGGCCCTCCAGGTTATCCTCAAAAACTATGCTCTCGGCAGTGCCGGTGGTTCCATCTTCGTTAATTGTACCTGTTACTGTTACAACCATCCCCTGGCCCAGATCATCATCAGTCCCGGGATTATCATCCGTTGTAATCACAGAGCCTGTTGTTTCAAATTCAACGCCATTGACAAACACACTACCGAAATCTGTGATCGTCCCTTTGCTTGTAATAGGTTTACTGATACCTGAACCGCCAACTCCACCACCATTACTTCCTATTCCGCTTCCACTGCCTCCACAGGAAACAAAGGTGATCAAGGTGAGCGCGATCAGGAAAAACTCAAATCCCTTCTTAATCTTCATGATTATTCCCTCCTTCTGTTAAATCTTCTTCAAAATAATAGATACCCAATCCAGCCCTTTTCTTACCGGTTCCACTCACAGACGGATCAATGTCCCGGTCGTGCTGTGAAAGCCATTGGTCCATCTTTTCCAGCAGGGTCTGCGCCTCTGAGGATGTAAGGAAACGTACCTTTGGCAAGACCTCGGCCGGAAGATTATCGTACGAAACTTTCCTCTGAAAGAAGCTATCTGCCTGGTTGCATATAAGGTTATGGTCTATTGTCCTGATGATATCCCTAACATCTGTGCCTAAGATGTTAAGTTTATCACCTTCTTCCGTCTTTGGTAGATAGGCACGGGTTAATAATCTTATCCGGCCATCCTGCAGGCGTTCTATAGTACCTACCCTGACAAGTTCATCCAGGATCGCCCTAACAGGGACATCTCCGCTATAGAGTCTTACTAATTCGCTAAAGGTAGCCCCCTCTCCTTCGATAGGAAGTTCAGCCGGTTGACCTTTGCTGTCAGAGAATCGATCATCTCGGACCCAGGCGCTTATGACCCGCGCTGCCCGGTTGTAGCGCTCTGCCACCCCAGTATCTTCCGGGTAGGAAAGGCCCTTTACCCGTTTGGCCTCCTTACGAGATAATCCAGTAATAATGGAGATCCTTGATATAGTCTGTTTTCTGCCCTGGATCCCAAATTCATCGGTTGCTACATCCACGTATACCCTTTTAGCAAGATCGGCAAAAGATCCATATGGAACCCCATTCCTTAACAAGATCCGCACCAGAGGGCGGAGCAACCTGATTACTGCTGCAGACAGGACCTGTTTCATATTCATCACCTCCTATTATATTTGGGATTATATTCCCAATTTTATTATTTGTCAAGTCCTTTTTTATCTAGGTTCAGCAGCCTGAGACATAAAATGTTAAATTTTCGCCTTCCCACAGAGGCAGAATGGGAGTATGCGGCAAGGAGCGGGGGAAAGAGAGAAAAATACGCAGGTACCAGTAATGAATCGGAGGTCGGTGAGTATGCGTGGTATTCCGGCAATTCAGACAAACAAACCCATCCAGTAAAACAAAAGAAGCCGAATGGACTGGGCTTATACGACATGTCCGGTAATGTATGGGAGTGGGTTTCTGACCGGTATGGAGAGGATTATTGCATGATAAGCCCTAAAGATAATCCCAAGGGCCCGCAAGACGGGAAAGACCATCTGCTTCGTGGCGGCGCATGGAGTCCTGATCCAAAGGGTGTCCGCGTAGCATACCGGTTCAGGTACAGGCCGAAGGCCAAGTACAAAGACTTCGGCTTCCGTCTGGCCCTCTCCCCTTCCATGAGATGATCTTACCCATCCACTTTCATGACATCATTGGATTAAATAAGTTTCCTAACCGTTAGGATGTCATTGCGATAAGGCGGAACGACGAAGCAATCTTAGATTCCCCCCGTATTCCCCTATTCTAACGGGGGGCAATAAAGATATTACAGAGATCTTAACCAGGAAGGGCCGTGCACCTCATCATTTACAGTAATCTATCTTGTATAATCTGCTGGACCACCAACCATAGGAGATACAGGGGTAACGCACTTTCCGCCACTCACAACAGAATGAGAATCATAGTGATGTTTCATATCAAGCCTAGTCTACCTTGCTTTATTCTCTCATTTGATTGACTTTCCATCCTGCCTTGATATAAATTATTACCATCATATATCTTTACAGAGGGAAGAGGAGGAGGACAATGATATTCTTAGCTAAACTTTCAAGGTTCCTGATTATTTCATCTTTCATAGCCATCTTGACTGGCTGTGGATCGGCTATGTCAAATTATGCATATTTAGATAGTCCACCTCCCTCCCAGGGTCAAGAAGAGGCATATATATCAAGTAAATCGGACCAGCCTTCAGATGGCCATAAAAAGGAATCAAAAAATATGCCCCACATAGACTCTTCTCCTAGCGGAGAGCATCTTCTGGATATATTTTTTATCGAAGCAAAAACCGGCTGGAAGGTCGGGAGCAGCGGTACAATATCTAAGACAATTGATGGAGGAGCTACCTGGGAGGCCCAGGAGAGCGGGACAAAGGATTGGCTTGACAGTGTCTTTTTTATTGACAAAGACAGGGGGTGGACTGCAGGGGCCAATGGAACTATCCTTAATACCCTGGATGGTGGAAACATCTGGAATAAACAAGAAAGTGGTACCTCTGAGTGGCTCAATAAGGTCCTTTTTATTGATGGGGATAAGGGTTGGATAGCAGGAACCGGAGGTACCATACTTAAGACCGAAGATGGCGGAGTGACGTGGCAGGCACAAAAGACCGGATCGGATCTATCTGTTAATAGTATCTACTTTGCCAATAAGGATAAAGGCCTGGCAGTAGGTACCGGCGGCCTTATTCTTACAACGAAAGATGGAGGCGCGTCATGGGAAAAGGGAGAAGGTGTTACAGGCGAATCCCTATCCGCTTTATCATTTATCGACCAGGATAGAGGATGGGCAGCAGGTACCAATGGAACTGTTATTAGGACGACTGACGGTGGAAGACAATGGGGTATTCAATCCAGGGGAGGGTCTGAATGGTTGAGAGGGCTTTTTTTTATAGATGCCAATAGCGGATGGACTGTTGGATCAGAAGGATCGATCCTTGAGACCAAAGATGGCGGGACAACATGGATAGCCAAAAGTAGCGGTATAAATGGCGCTCTTAACAATATATACTTCGCCGATGCCAATACGGGATGGGCAGTAGGTAATAACGAAATAACCCTATGGACCTATGATGGCGGATTGACATGGACCCATCAGGAGGACAGGATATCGGCTTTCCTGGCCAATATATTTTTTTCAGACCAGGATAATGGATGGATCGTCGGAACCGGAGGAACCATCCTTAAAACCTCTAATTCAGGAGCTACCTGGAAGGCTCAGAGATCCGGCACACCTCACCAACTCAGAGGGGTCTATTTTATCGATAATGAAATTGGATGGGCTGCAGGGGCAGGGGGAACCATCATCAGGACTACCAATGGAGGTTTAACCTGGGGTATCCAGAAGACCCCGACCGAAACCCAAATTAATAAGATCTTCTTCCTAAATCAAAACATAGGTTGGGCAATCGGTGGTATCGGTAATATATTAAAGACTGATGATGGGGGGTTAAATTGGATCATCCAAAAGGATGATCTCCATGCAAGACTAAATGACCTCTTCTTCATAAATCAAGACGTAGGCTGGATTGTAGGTCGTGGAACTATCCTCAAGACTACTGATGGGGGCTTGACATGGCTACGTCAAAAAAGCTGGACAAATGAGGCCTTAACTGGTATCCATTTTATCGATAAGAATAATGGCTGGATTGTAGGAACCCATGGTATTATACTCAAAACCAGGGATGGCGGCTCAATGTGGGAACCGAGGAAGGTTGATAGTAGATCATGGTTTAAAGATATATTTTTTTCAGATTCAAATAATGGTTGGGTAGTAGGAACCGAAGGAACAGTGGCAAGGACCATTGACGGAGGCAAGACCTGGGAGGTGAAAAGAACAGGTACAACCCAGACGCTCTATTCGCTCTTCTTTACGGATACTAAAAAGGGCTGGGTAGTCGGAACAAGGGGGGTTATCCTAAAAACCTCCGATGGTGGTATAGACTGGGAGTTGCAAAAAAACCAGCGGATAACATATTCAGGAGATAATAAATTACTAGAAGGAGGGCCATCAGTATCCCTTAAACCACTTAGGATAGCAAATCCAGGTATAACTGCTGATGTCCCGAAGGAATGGATAGGTAGAAATCTTAATAATGCCTTCTTTATAAACCCTGATACTGGTTGGATTGTAGGTTCAGATGGTGTAATATTAAAAACTACAGATGGTGGGGCTACCTGGAAATCCCAAATAAGCGGGACAACAGGCCGGCTAGCTGCTGTAGCATTTGTCGATCTGAATACCGGCTGGGTATCAGGCATCTCCGGGACAATTCTTAAAACCACTGACAGCGGGTTAACATGGAAGAAACAGGAGACCGGAGAAGGTGTCGATTTTAATCATATCTTTTTTATCGATAAGACAACAGGATGGGCAGCCGGGGGCAATGGCATAATATTAAAAACTGTGGACGGTGAACATTGGAGTCGTCATGAAACAGGACTAAATACAATACTCCTCAATAATGTACAATTTATCGATAAAAACATAGGCTGGGCAGTGGGGATTAATGGGACTATCATAAAGACAACAGATGGCGGGGCAACATGGACCCTCCAAAGGGGTGGTAGGGGGGGGGAATGGTTGAAGGGGCTTTTTGCCCTGGATAGTGATAGGGCATGGGTAACCGGAACTAAAGGGGTTATCCTTAGTACTATTGATGGCGGGAAGAGCTGGAATCTGGAGAAGAGCGAGACAAAAAAATGGGTCAAGGCGATCTATTTTATCAATGCCAAAACAGGCTGGGTAGCAGGGGTTGGCGGTAATATTTTCAAGACAATAGACGGTGGGAAAAACTGGATACCACAGAAGAGCGGGACGGATGAGGAGCTTTACAGTGTATTTTTTGCCGATGATAAAAAAGGATGGGTTGTCGGAAGAAAGGGTATTATCTTAAAAACTGAAAATGGGGGAGAGGATTGGATCTCCTACAGGATTGGACAGCCATGAAAAAGCACATGCAGGTTGAGGTTGAGGTTGAGGTTTAGAAAAAACTTAATCTTTGCTTTAGCCTCAACCTTTATTTCTTTCGTTGGCCATGCAAATGAAGTTTATGTAACTAATCAGAGGTCTGACTCTCTCTCTATCATCGATACCAGCACAAGGAAGGTACTAGATACAGTAAATATTGGAGGATGGTTTCCACATAATATTGTCTTTACACCGGATGGAAGGGAGGCATGGATAGCAAACCTGGGGTCTGCGAATGTATCTATCTTGGACACAGCCTCCAGAAAGGTTATAATGACCCTTCCTCTGGGCGGACTTTGTGAAGGAGATATCCATCCAAGAGGTCCAAGGTCTGAGCCGCAAGGGATGTCTGCTAACTGCAGCAGGGTCCATGAGGTGGCTATAAGGCCAGATGGAAAGATGGCCTATCTTACTAATCTCGACTCGGATTTTATCTGGGTCTTTGAGGTTGAATCAAAAAAAGAGATAGGAAGGATCAGGGCAGGATCATCTGCCAGGATGGTCTTTTCAAGAGACGGCAAGATAGGTTATATAGTGAGTAGCCATAGTCAGAATATACCTATATTGGATACTATGTCGAATAAGATCTTAGGTGAAATACCGGTAGGAAAGGGGGTATTTGGTCTTAATATTTCCCCTGATGATTCTCAATTATACATTACCACCGGGAAAGATAATCACCTTATCATCCTGGATATAGCCACTAAAAATAAGACGGCTGAGGTAATAGTGGGAAATGATCCACATACGGTAGTTATCAGCCCTGATGGCAAATGGGCCTATGTTACAAATAGAGGGGATGGAGAAGTAGCTGTAATAGATACTGCAAAAAGGGAGATCAAAAAGAAGATAAAGACAGGAGGAGAGCCTGATTTGGCCGTAATAACAGGAAGAAATCTCTATGTGACAAACAGGAAAGATAACACGGTTTCTGTAATAGATACTGGAACTTTAACTGTTGAAGCTAATATCCCTGTTGGCAAAGAGCCCCACGGGATAGCGACAAGGCCATAATCTATCGCGGATAGAATAATGGTTCCCCATATCTATCTACTCCAAATCTCCTGATTATATCCTCACCTTCATCTGATGCGACAAATTCAGCAAATGCCTTTGCGCCTCTATTATTTACCAGAGAAAACTTTTCAGGGTTGACTTCTATGATAATATATTGATTAAAGAGAAGGGGGTTCCTATCTACCAGGATATCAAGCTTGATCTTCTCTTTTATTATTAAATATTCCACCCTGTCACTCAGGGCATAGGCAGATCTCGAATCTGCAATCTTTATTAGGTCCTCCGTGTCATTTGCATGGGTTATATACCATTTGGCGTCAGGGACTATACCTGCCTCTCTCCACAGGTCCTGCTCTACCCTTTTTATATCCGGGCACTTGCTGCACGAGACAAAGGGGAATCCACCCCTTGCAATCATTTTAAACGCCTCAATGGGCTCACTACCTCTTATCCTGGCAGGATCGCCTTCTGGGCCTATTATTATTGAAACGTTGTGCATCACATTCCATTTGTTGATTCCAAATCCTTCCGAGATAAACTCCTCGCTATGATCTGATGCCTTTATAAAGAGGAGGTCCGCCTTGCCTTCCCTCCCCATGGATATTGCCTCCTCATTGCTTGCAGGTATCGCTTTTATACGATAGGGCATCCTCTTTTCAAAAAGCGGGATAAAGTAGCTTAGAATACCTGAGTTGTAGATGGTGGTAGAGGTAGCCATTATGATATCCTTGCTTTCGGCATAAGAAGATGAGAGGGTTAGAATGATAATTAGAGTGGAAATGACCCTGATAGCTGATTTGATCATAAGATTAACCCAGGAAATCAACGGCATCAAGATTAGAGTTCTCTGCAATCTTTCTGAAATGATGATCATGATGAAGAAGTGTGTAGCCTTTTTCTATGGATAGGAAGGCAATGATGATATCCAGGGTGGGAACAGTCAATCCCTTTTTTCTAAGGGAAAAGCTAAAACTATAAACCTTTTCCCAGGCTAAATCCTCCAGGGAACAGTTTTCTAGACTCTCTAGTCTTGTCTTCAAGGTATCAAATTCTTTTTCTGTCCTACAACCTTGAAGGAGTTCAAGGATTATTAAGGGGCTGGTAACAGATCTCTTTGAATCAATTGCCTCTTTTAAAAGGGCCTTTAGTTCCTCATGTCCTGTTCTCTTAAAACTTAAAATCCAGGCCGAGGTATCCACCAGGATATTTCTATCCTTCACGCCTCATCTTCTCCAGTTTTTCGAGAGAAAGATCAAACTCATCATAGTTCCCGATCATACCCTTTAATTCCTCTCTTCTTTTGGCCCCTAAATACGCCTTAAGGGCAATAACGATGGCCCCCTTTTTTGTCTTGGCCTTAGAAGCCTTCATTGCCTCTTTTACCAGTTCTTCATCAATTTCGAGTGTAGTACGCATATAAAAACTCCTCAATAAATGCATAATCAATATAAATTATAGTGCATATTTTGTCAAGAAAAATCTATATCAAACTCTGGGATCAGACTTAAATTTTACAAAGCAATGATAACGTAACAGCATAAACACGTTTGTATTATTATGGTTTAAAGCAGGATATTTCTGTAACTATATCAAGGTCTTTATCAGTGCTGATTATTCCTTCAAGCCTATGATTTATGGCAATCGCACAATGGATAGCATCTCTGGCAGTTAAGATAGTATACTTTCTCATTAAATCCTTTGCCCTCTCAATCTCAGCCCTTCCAATAACAAAGGGTGTAGAGAAGATGACCAGCATCTCCTCAATTACTTTGAGTCCCTTTGCCCTATCTCCGCGAGAACTGTAAACACATAAAAGCTCCTGCAATACCCCTACATCGATGTTTGCGTCTGTCTCGCCACGGGTAACTTTTTGAAGAACCTCTCTGCATGGTTCTTTTAATGGATGTACCTTTCCGATGGCGTACATTATTATATTAGTATCAATGAGTTTCAATCTCTTTGACCCTGGTTTTAGCTATTTTTTTCTTCTCCTTTCTCCATTCACCAAAGCCAGTTTCCAAGGCTGGGAAGAAGAGTCTTTTTAACGCCTTTTCTTTCCGTTTTGAGTCGCTCTCTATAATCTTTTCCCTTAAGGTCTCTCGAATCATTCCGGCTATGGATTTGCCTTCTGCCTCCGCCTTTTTTCACAATCTCAAATTCTTTTGGATCAAATAAGATTTCCAACCGTTTTGTCAACATAACCTTTCCTCCGTATTTATACGTATATACTAGTATAAAAACTTGGTTGTCAATCATACAGAAATGACGTAGGAGATCAGCAGGGCGGATTATAATGCGCTTCCTGTTGTTTGTCCAAACTTGTCGTCTTGTCCCGCAAGAGATGGAAAAAACTTCTTGGCCGAGAGTTGAAGGCAGGCATTGGGGCAGGTCACTATTTTCATTATTAGATGCTTCGGGGTTGCCGCATTTTGTACAGCAACCCCTTGCAATCCTTGATGAGAGACCTAAAAGATCAAGGCACAACGCGGACTGAATCTGTGCCCTGGATGGCGGTGCCGCCAAAGGTCTTGCCCTCTAAGACAGCCTCTGTGTCTGTCAAGCTAAGTTGCAAGGCTTGTGTGTTTACATGAACTACCAGATCCATAAGACCATCCCCATTAACATCCTGGAACGATGACATCAGTGTACCATTCCCTTTAAGTTTTACTGGTGCGCTTGCCAGGGTAACCGTAGTTGGATCAACAGTAGTGGCATCAAAGGCCGTGTCGCTGAAGATGGCTACAGGGACTGTACCGTTTGAGCCAAGATTTATGCTGTTTGGAAAGCTGCCAGGCTTGATGTCGATGGTGACTGTTACTACCTGCGGTATATCACTAATCTTTGTTATAAAGGCATCAATAGAACTATTGGGAGTTGGCTGAAAGGGATTTACTGTAGGAAAGTCAGTTGAACCTGCCCGGCCAGTCACATAGGCATTTCCGGAGGGATCTACAGTAATAGCCCCGCCTTCATCGACAGACCCGACGCTTCCCCCGAGGTATGAGGAATATATAAGCGAGCCTGCAGGATTAATTTTCGCAACAAATGCATCTCGGGACCCGCCTAAGGCAGGCTGAAAGGGATTTAATGTAGGAAAGTTGGTCGAATCCGTTTCACCTGTCACGTGGGCATTTCCGTTACTATCTACAGAGATGCCACGACCATGATCTAAAGAACTCCCTCCTAAATAGGTGGAATAAATCAGTGCAGTCCCTGCGGGATCAAGTTTAGCTACAAAGGCATCGTTATTTCCGGCTAACGTAGCTTGCAAAGGATTCGCCGTCGGGAAATCTGCAGAACTAGTCGAGCCGATAACATATGCGTTACCAGATGAATCTGCAGCGATTCCAAAATTAATGCCATGTTCAGTACCGCTGCCACCAAGGTATGTGGAGTAAACGAATGCTGATCCTAAGGAGTTGACCTTGACTATGAAGGCGTCCTCACCACCGAATAGGACAGGCTGCAAGGGATTGGCTGTTGGGAAGTCTGCGGACTCGGTATTCCCCGCAATATATGCATTGCCGGTAGCGTCCACCGCAATGCCATCGCCTCTTTCAGAGCCACTGCCTCCCAGATAGGTAGAATAGACAAGTGCAGAGCCTATGGCGTTAAGCTTGGTTATAAATGCATCTTGGCCACATGCGCCTGGAAAAAAGACCGGAGTACAAGTGGGCTGAATGGGGTTTGCAGTCGGGAAATTGGTCGATCCCGTATTTCCTGCTACGTATGCATTGCCGCCCGTATCCACAGCAATACCACGGCCTGAGTCATCGACACTACCACCAAGGAAGGTCGAATAGAGGAGGGCTGATCCGGTGGAATCAAGCTTGGCCACGAATGCATCTCGGTCTCCGCTCAAGGCAGGCTGAAAAGGGTTAGCAGTCGGAAAATTGGCCGAAAAAGTAAACCCTGTCACATATGCATTTCCAATTGAATCCACTGCAATGCCTAAGCCCCGGTCACCACCATCACCACCAAGAAAGGTAGAGTAGACTAAGCTAGAGCCTATTGGATCAATCTTAGTTATAAAGGCATCGGGGCCACCGCCAGTAGCTGGCTGCAAAGGATTAACTGTTGGGAAATTGGTTGATTCCGTCCGACCTGTAACATAGGCACTGCCTGCTGAATCGACTGCAATACCAAAGCCTTCATCTATAGAGCTTCCCCCCAGATATGTAGAATAGACCAATATCGGATCTATTACCAGAGATTTTGAAGTATCATAGGCCGCTACCTGAAAACTGACTTGTTGGCTTTCTTCTTTTATTGCATATTCACCTGAGATCTCATGCCTGATCCCATCTACCTCCTGATAGATGATCGGTCTTTTCAATCGGATCTCCTCCTTGGTGTCGGCTAAGGAGATTACAAGGTCGCCATGGCTATCTATTTCAAGCCTTTCTACCCCTTCAAAACCTAGATTTATGGCCTTCGGGTCTACACCAGGGGCTACGACAAAGTCATATTCCAGTTTGCGCCGGTTTCCGTAGTAGACCAGGTCTACCCCAGGATAGACCTCTTCATATTTGACCTTTGCGAAGTTAGGAATATTGGTGTGCCATTTCGTGGGATCGCTACCGATAAAATAGTTGCTCCTTCCAGGTAGCTCCTCAACACCTGCAACCTTGGGATTCGGGTCAGCGCCGATGAGCTTCATACGCAGAACAGCCTCCTTGCCCCCCTCCGGTCTGGTTTCCCCCTCGACCTTAACCTCAGCCTCATCCTTTCCCTCATTCTCAACCTCAGCCTTAGCCTCGACCTTCTTCAGTGCCTCAACCTTCCTCAATGCCAGTACCGCCTCACTCGGGGTTAAAAAGAGGCTATACCCATTGCCACGGGAGAGGAAGTCCACCCTGGCGTCTGTCTGGCCCTGGTTTGCCTCAAAGCTTAAGGGAAGCTTTCCATAGGACTCAACTACTTTAGGCCCGCCTTCCCCTGGAACCCCGGCAAATGACTGCATTGTAAGTGAAAATAAAAATAATAGAACCCAAAACCCTCCGAATAATGCCTTAAATAGACTGCTTGCACCTTTCATAACTTACTCCTTTCGTTGATTATGAATAACTGGATAATTGAATCCATTGCAGGATATACATATTATCTACAAATAAAATATGAAGTCAAGTTCTTATTTAGTTAAGATTGTGTAAATTGTGAACCGAAGCCCAGAACGAAGCGAAGGGGAAGCAATCTCGCTTCTATATATAAACCAATGGGTTAGAGATTACTTCGTCGAAAGAATCGCTTCTCGTACAGATAGAGACTATCCCAAATCATTTACCGCAGCCATTAGAATCAACGCACTTGCCGCCATTTATAACGGAATGGGCATCATAGTTGTGCTCCATATCAAAATCATGACATCTGAGATTGCAGCCTGGACCATTTGAATTATTATCCGATGGATTTACCTGAGCTCCATTACCCCAGATAGGATTAGAATAGCCACTACCGAGATTCACGGCTACCTCTGGTGCAAAGTTTATCAGGTGTGTGGAGTTCTCGTGGCCGGGATTATTTGCCCCTATCCCTGTTGCCGTGATATTAACATAAAGTGTATTGCCAGACTCTATATTGCTATGGACATTAGAATGGCACTCATGACACCTTGCCTTCGCACGATCTATAAGATGGAGCCAGTGGAGATTCCCTGTACCCTGTCTATAGAAATTGGTCAGTCTTTCATTAGATGTGTTCCATTCCTTTGTTGTAAATGCCGCCTCATTATGGCAGTTAAAACAGAGGGCAAAGTTCTGGCTATCATAAGAGTCCTGAGTTGTCGTCGACCCCTCATTTGGCGCTAACAATGTCTGATAATTCGACCTTAAAATACGCCGCCAGATAGATCCATGTGGCCCCTGGGGTTTTGTAGGATCATTTAGTAGTGTATTAGTGAAGGCTGCTGCCCCGTTCCGGCCAAGATCAGTCGAACGCTTGTATGGCTCTCCCCTGGTATTATCAAATGTTATAGGTCCAGGGAAATCAGGAATTCCACCACTGGCAATAAATGAACCTCCATATGTACCAAAGAGGTTTGAATTGTGACAATCCGTGCAGTGGATAGTCTTCGACCTAGACAATCTGTTGCCATTTGCGTCCTGCCCCCTAAGTTGTCCAACTGGAGAATCACTCACATTATTTAATACCCCTGACTGATTCCGGCCAAGTGTAGCAACTGGATGAAAGGAGGTGTTAAAAGCCGGAAGCCCGTTGTTGCAACTGGGCAATGGGGGGTTACCGGTACCGCATTCTGCTGCGTTATTTAATTGCAATTGTCCAGTAGAGTTTGCCTTAGGTGTGGCCCCAACGTAATATGGCTTTGCATTTGGATCAAACTCCTTTCTCTTATTGCTACCGCCTCCAAGTGCAGTGCTGGTTGGATTTGGGGTCCATGGCCTATCATTTGAAGCAGAAAACGAAGACACCGGGTTATTCCCTCTAAACTGCACAACTAGGCCAGTACCATTGGAACGAACCCTCTGCTCCCCTATATGCTGGTTAAATGAGTTCCCGTGGCACCTTAGACATATCTCAAATATAAATGGCTCCCGTCTGCATGAGTTAGGAGTGCCCGTGTTACCATCGCAGCCAGTGCCTACAGTATTCAGTGTTTGGCTAACAAGGAGCGTAGAACCCCCTGAAGTATCGTCGAGGTCTATCGTAACCCCCGGCATCCCCCTGAACCTGTTTGTCCTGTTGACCCTATGCATATTATGGCAATCAACACACTCTATGTGTCTTGTATCAGCAACATTAGACACAGAAAGATCGGATATCTTTTTATTTACATCACCACCACCTCCAGGCAGATTATTGGGCGTATCATATGTATTATTTGGACCGGCGCCAAATATCAAGGGTGGAACGAACCCCGGGGCACCTGCCTGGGGATTTTCATCACCAAGCTGCACACCCTCCCTTGGGAGATTCGTAAACACAGGCTGATGTCCTACTCCAAGCCTTAAATTCATGGCTGATCCGTTAACGTCAGTTACATTCTCTCCAGTCGGATAGGCTTGACTAAGCGAAGCCTCAGGGAAAAGAAAGGCAGGATCATCCGATGAGGCAGCGGGTGTTCCGAGATCTTTCCTGAACTGGGTCATGACATCAGGTGGGCAATCTCCCGGGTTGGCAGTACAGCTTGCCGCGTCTATAATATTAAACGTCATGCTCGTTGGCGAGTGGCACATATAACATGTCTGCTCTATGGCCACGGTAGGCGAGTTCTCAGAGGGATAAGCAGTGGTATCTATAGAATTATCCGCACCTGCGCGTAAGAGTCTTATAGAGCCCTGCTCTGTATGAGGATCATGACAGGCAAGGCATGCCCTCTGCCTCACGGCAACCTGAGTGGGTGTAGGATTTATAATAGAAGATGAAATTTGATCCGCAGTAGTACCAGCGAGATCAGTAGCCCCATCCTTTAACAGGGTCGGATCTGTAAAATGGGTGGAAAGACCTTTTGGAAGACCTGACACGGGATCTACCTCTGTGTAATCAAAGCCCGCATTGGCTATAGTAGACCCATCAGATTTCCCATAGGGCACCCCAGGTTTGTCATGGCAGAAGACACATATAATAGCGGTATTTGGGTTCGCTCCGGGAGCAGGTCTTGTTCCACTTCCAATAGATACTGCGAAATCGGTCTGTAGTCTATTTGCCCTTAAAAATTTGGGAAAATCGACCTGATGTGGGTTGTGGCAGGAGGTGCACTGCACAGAATCAGCTCGATTAGGATTATTGCCGACGTGGCGCTTTAGGGGGGAGAGGTTTAAATCTACCCCGGGCTGTGTTAATGAGACACCACTACCTAAGTCTATCCCATCATTTACCTGCTGCAACTCATCATCCTTTGCAAGGCTTGATAATATAGAATCAAAGACAAATGAGATGGCATGATCATTCCTTAAGTCTACACCAAGCAGCCTTGTATCGCCGGTTGTTACACCGGCGCCAATAGGTATGCAATCGGCCCCAACGCAGCCTGATGTCTGACTGTTCTGATATGTCATGGAAAAGCTCTGGAGGGTGGAAGTAGCATCGTCAAATCTCACAAAACCACCCGAACCTGGCGGGTTTATCAACCTGCTCAAAGCAATAGTCCCGTCATGGCAAGAAAGGCATAGCCTTGAAAAACCAGTCGGCAGAGTACTATTTAATTGCCCTTCAAATGACTTGGACCATACCTGGTCATACATCGTATAGGTCTCGGCAGAGAGCCTCCTGTTCCATATAGGGGCGCCAAAGGAGACGGCATCAGGATTAGAGCCATGCGGTGTATGGCAGAACACACAGATCTCTGTGGTCTGCGTAGTGAATACGCTTCTTTCGGTAGGCCCAGAAGATGAAAGGTTATGTCTGGTATTTTTAACATCCTCTGTAGGTGCAGCAACAAAGGCGTAGACGTGAGGTGTAAGGAGCAACAAGTATACGGCAAAAAATAGTATTAGCTTAGACTTCATACAATTAACCCCTTTCTCGATTTTTGCTGCAACAATTATACCACTTATATAATATCATGCTTGATAAAAAGCCTAATCTTTTCATTTTAGTATAGGTCTTTTCTATGGTAAGATATGAGATCATCTATATAAAAGGGAAGTAGCTTACAGGATGATGTGTAATCTACTTCCCTTTTTTCCTATCCTCCTCCTTATTTCCCAGGCCATCTGTGGGGGACTCCTTCCCCTCTGTTACTTCCTCCTCCGGCTGAGGGAGGTATCTAAACTCAGAAACCCTGTTATTATATGTATCGGCAATATATATATGATCTTTACCATCAATAAATATCCCTGCAGGAAGCCAAAAATTTCCATCTCCTGTCCCAGATTTGCCGAAGTTTAACAAAAGACTCCCTTCCCTGTCAAATATCTGGACAGTGTCATATATCCCATCCACAACATAGACATGACCCTCCCTGTCTACTCCGATCCCCTTAGGCTTTGAGAATGTACCAAGCCTGTTCCCAAGCTTCCCAAATTTACTTATAAACCTCCCATCCGCCTCAAGGACCTGGACCCTGAAATTCATAGAATCTGTAATGTAGAGCCTTCCATCATTGTCTATCGATATATGGGTCGGAAAATTAAACTCCCCATTCTCGCCTCCTCTATGCCCAATCTCGGCCATCTTATTCCCGGTCTCATCGTAGGCAACAACCTTATGGCCCGCTGTATCTACCGCATATATCTGATCATTTTGTGGATTCACAGCGATTCCAGCCGCCCTCTGGAGGTCGCCTTCCTTGCCTATAGCGTAGGAGAAATCTCCCTTGCTGCTATAGACAAAGATCCTGTTGATAACCGAATCAGAGACATATATTTTTCCTGAAGGATCGCTTGTTACACCAATAGGAGAGAGAAGCCTTCCGCCCGGCAGCTTGAAGATCTGCTTGTATATCTTCTTATCAAAATCAAATATATGGACCACCTGAAGCCCTGTATCTGCCACATAGAGCTTCCCTTTCCCGTCTGAAAAAACACCATACGGCCTGATCATATGTGGTTCAGCTTCTCTCCCGACTATAAATTCAAATACCTTTCTGAAAAAGGACTTCTTTATCCCGAGGTCTTTCGGTTCGGCAATATTCCGCATAAATGCGATCCTTGGCTGCTCAGGAGGCAACGGCCAGACGATAGTAGTCGACGGTCTATCACCTTTAGGCTGAAGGTCTGGGGAGGAGCAGGAGAAGGTTGAGGTTGAGGTTGAGGCTAAGGCTAAGAGAAGAAGGCTGAGGTTTAGCAAAGATTTCAACCTCGACCTAAACCTTAACCTGCTTTTTCTAAACCTCATCCTTGTTTTTTTTGCAAGGAACCTATCAAAGAATTGAGTTCTCTCCATACATCCTCTATTAAGCTTGATTGTTCTTTAAGTTCTGCTTCAGTAAAGTAGCCAACCCGGCACCCATAGATTAGATGATTTTGGGTCTCTGCCAGAGATCCACGTGAATCATAATAAAAGTTTAACTTGTCCTTTGTATGTTTCCTGCCAAAGCCCTCTGAAAGATTTCCAGGTACAGATAATGCCGATCTTCTTATTTGTGATGTCAAGCCATAATCTTCCTTTTTTGGAAGTCTCTCTGTAAGTTTAAAAAAAATAACAGCCAGTTCCATAGCTTTTTGCCAAACAGGCATTTCTTCAAAAGAGTTATAGCCCATAAAAGTATTAGGCTGAGGTTAAGGCTAAGGTTAAGGAATTTCTCAACTAAACCTGAACCTGCTTTTTAAAACTCAACCTCAACCTATAGCCTTTTTCTCTTAACCTCAACCTTAACCTTGTTCCTATAGCCTTCTTCTCTTAACCTTAACCTCAACCTAAACCTTCTTCATTTATCCTTTGCACACCTAAAACCAACGTCAGTATACGATTTGTCCGGATAAAAGAAAAATCTAAATGACGTCCGATAGAGCTGCTGGACAATATAGTGTCCGCCGGATGTACCGTGGGCCCCTCCCCTTGCAACCTTGAAAGCGTCTCCAAAAAATTCATTTTCCTCCTTGTTCCCGGGGTATGGCCGGTACCAGTCGGCAGTCCACTCCCACACATTCCCTACCATATCATATGCCCCATATGGGGATTTCCCTGATTCGTAACTCCCCACTGGTACTGTATCATCAAGTTTCGATTCTTCTGTATTTGCCTTTGAGCCGTCAAAATCATTTCCCCATGGGAATTGCCGTTCATCCCCTCCCCTTGCAGCCTTCTCCCACTCGGCCTCTGTTGGAAGCCTCTTCCCTGCCCAGCGGCAATACTCATCCGCATCCAGCCAGGCGACCAGGGTGACAGGGTGATTATCCCTTCCACCAGGATACTTTCCATCATTCCAGGTTCCAGGTGCTTTTCTGTTTATAGCATCAACAAATTTCTTATATTTTAAATTGGTCGTCTCGTATTTGTCTATATAAAATGCCTTCAAGAAGACCTTATGTCTCGGCTTCTCTGCCTTAAAGAGGGGCTCTAGCGGCTTTAATGGCTCTTCTTTTATCTCCACCATATCAGACCCCATAGTAAATTCTCCGGCATCAATTAAAACCATATCGTCTTTTGCATCCAATTTGCTCACCGAGTTTTTCTGCTCCGGCTCTTTTTTGGCACAGGAGACGAAGAAGGTTAAGGCTAAGGCTGAGGTTAAGGCAAGAAGAAGGCTGAGGTTTAGCAAAGATTCCGACCTCAACCTAAACCTTAACCTATTCTCTTCACTAAGCCTGCTTTTTCCCCTCAACCTAAACCTTGACCTCAACCTTCCCCCTAAAACGGCCTTGATGCCTTTACATAAAAGAACTGTGTCCTGGTATCAGAGGACTCTGTATCCTCATCTGTGAATCTATATTCAATGTTAAATAGGATCTTCCCGAGCCCATAGTTCAAGGTAGATCTTGCCTCCATTATATTCCTGTCTATGTCCGCATCAGTGTCCTGAATGGTCTCCTTAATGCTTAAGACTAAACTCATCCTTCTGAAGGGACTTGTTGTCCACTGGATCTCGCCAAATATATTTTCCTGATTGCCGGATACGTTTTCTGAGTTGTCTACATGGTTCCAGCCGGTCCCGAATGTCAGGTTAGCGAATAAATAGTAGGTAGCCCTTGTATCCACTGATAGGGTGTTGCCGGCGGTATCTGTTACCGTATAGCTTGTTGTTCCTGATATATAGAGGCCGTCGCCATTTCTTAATATATTTCTAAAGTATGAAGTGTCTGCTGAGAGGCTATAATAATTGGATCTCTGATCATTACCCTGGTTTGAGCTCGTATCAGTGAAACTATAGTTAAGGGAGACCCTCACGATCCTGGTCTCAATATTTGATATACCAAGATTCATAGTATTCGTAATGGTATTTGATGAAGCGCTGGAATTGGATTGGCTACTCCCATACGTTAGGTTGTATCCTGTAGTTACCTGAATCAGTTTAAGTGGTTTAGAATAGCTTACAAAATAGGTATAGTTCTGAAATATGGATCTGCTATCGGTCGTACTTGAAACATCGGTTTCCCCGCCTGAGACCTCGACCCCGGTAGAGAGCCCGAAGATCGGCCTGTAACCAAATCCGATATTGGCAAAGTTCGAAAGCGTCCTTGTAGTATTGCCGATATCAAAAAGGAGCAATCTATAGGATGCATGAATGTCTGTAGTCGTTGTTGGTCTTCCATTTATGTTTGCCGTTGCTATATGGGTTTTGAATGGCTGGCTCCCCGTTGGTGTCTCGTTATAGTCGTATGAAAGACTGCTTAGCCACTCAATGCTTGAACGATAGGAGAGTGTTGCGCCTGCACCCCTCTGCTGTACCACCTCGGCTCCCGCAGTTGAAGTGGTAGGTGATGAAATATTGGTTGTATAGTTTGCACGAAGGCCGACTGTTAGATCCTTGCCTGAGACAAGGGGAATACCTCCGGATAGACCCAGATTATAGTTGTGGAATCTCAATGGGTCACCGCTGCCGGTGTCTGTCTCTGTAAGCTGGTAGCCTGCGGTCAGGCTTGTCGGTCCAAGGCTCTTAGATGTTGTTATACTTGCCGACCTGACCCTTGCCTCCGATGTAGTTGAACTATCAAACCTTGAGATTGTCTGATTCAGGCTTATAGAGATCCTTGGTAGATACCTTGTGGTGATTAACCAGTTTATACCAACTGTATCAGTTGAATTCTTTGTAGACTGGTGGAATTCATTCTCAGTGATTACACGCTGGGCATATATAGATAGTGGATACCACCTGGGAAGGAGGTTGGCATTAATGTTGTAATTGTACATCTTGAGATCACCCTGGTCATCGCCATCGGTCCTTGTCCCCTGGTCAATAAACGTGAAATTGGCATTATAGGAACCGATCCTCGATATTCCCAAGTTACCGTAACTCCCCAGGCTATATCTTTGCATGAAAGTTTGAGTGGAAGTTTTATCATCACTAATAGTTGTTTTTAAGTCACTATAACTTAATTCGATATTCCCGTTGAGATTAAGAAGGCGCGCCTCAAGGGGGGATGAGAAGAAAAAGAAGAAGGTTAAGGCTGAGGTTAAAGCCCGGAAGAAGGTTGAGGTTGAGGCTAAGGTTAAGAGGGGCTGATGCCTACTTTTCATAGACTTTTATATCTGCCTTCTCCCTGAGGCCTTTGAGCCACTCCTCTCGTTGACTCCTCTTGGTAGAGTCTGATAGTTCTGCCTTCAAAAGATCCTTATTTAACTCAGAAAACTGAAGGAGTTTTTGAGGCCTTTTCTCCTCTACCTTGATGACAAGATAACCATATATAGTCCTGACAGGCTGGGATATATCTCCCACCTTTATAGAAAAGGCAAACTCCTCTATCTCCGGTATGGGCATCTGCCCTTTGTGCATCAGTCCAACATCTCCCCCGTTCTCTCTCGTCTCTTTGTCATCTGAGAACTCCCTTGCCAATTTAGCAAAATCCGCACCCTTTATTGCCTTTCCTGAGATCTCACCTGCCCTCTTTTCGGCCTCTTTCCATTCCTGCTCGCCTACACCGGGATCAACAGAGACAAGGATCTGTCTTATCCTGATCTGCTCCGGCAGGATAAATTTATCCTTGTTCTTCTCGTAATATGGGAGGAGGTCTTCATCCTTGATTACAACCTTTTCATCTATCTCCTTCTCCTTTGTCTTCATTATCTTGGAGATCAAGAGATACCTTTCAAGCCCCTTTTTTATCTCATCAACTGTTAAGCCCTTCCTCTTTATGTCCTCATTAAAGGTCTTCTCGTCAGGATATCTATTTTTTATCTTCTTTAGCTCTTCCTCGATCTCAGCCTTCTTAACCTTAACCTTCTCCCTCTTCGCCTCCTGATGGAGGAGTTCTTGCTCAATAAGCTGATTTAATGCCTGAGTCCTAAAGAATCTCATCCTCTCTTCCGGAAGGGTTCTGTGTCCAGTAATCCTGGGGATATTGGCAGAGACAAGATCAGATAACTCATTCTTTGTAATTGCTATATTATTTACCTCGGCAGCGATATCCTCTTTTTTTATATCCTTTTTTTCTGCTACATATAGGGGCAATTCATGAATTGCCCCTACTCCTCGCAATGATACGACAAGATGTAAGACGGCCCCAAAAAGAAATAGGAGACATAATCCCTTACGTCTCCCCATGACCCATGAATATATCCTCTTCATATGGCCCATTCTTATAACATAAAAGATAAAATAATTCAAATCAAAGGTAGGGGCAAACATGTGTGTTAGGCCCTACATTATTAACGCCCCTGACAGAAAATTAGGGTAGAGGTTAACTGCCTCTACCCTACGAAAGAAAGAGCGGGCGATTCATGAATCGCCCCTACGTTATCGACCTATCCCTACTTCTGATGGCAGGAGAGACATACCAGGCTCCCCTGGTTCGGGTTGTGCGCCAGGTCATTGGGCGAAACTGAAGTGGCACCATTAAATACAGGACCACCTAAGCTATTTATAAGTATTGTCCCAAAACCTCCGCCAGTATAATCGGCTCCTGTGGGGAACTCGGTCTTATTAATAGTCGGGAGTCTCAAGAAGAGCGTCCTTGGTGTATGCGGGTTGTGACAGGAGGCGCATTCTACAAAATCAGAGTTACCTGAAGTAGCAGATGGATATAGCCTGATCCTGTCCCTCTTATCAGTTGACCAGACCCTATCTGCAGCTATATAGCGGCTTACATGCTTCACACCCGTGCCCTCAGAACCATCAATGACACTATTAGCCAGGGCATCATTAAACTGCGGATCGGTAGATGGCATCCTCATGCTTATGGGGTGGTCATCCCTTAGATCCTGGGTGAGGTTTGGATAGGGATTCATACCAAGTCCTCCGCCTGTGCCATCGTATACAAAGTCAGCCTTTCCTCCTGTAAACCCACCAGCTAAATCCTCTCCCCTCTGAATTGCGTTCATCGATCCGTCAGCTTCCACACCAGAACCAGGAAATGTCATACCTACCCTTGTACCAGAACCGGATGTATCTGTAAGGTTGTTAGGGATAAAGCCTCCAGAGCCGGGTGGGTTGATCAAGGAATCGAATGAGATAGTACCATCATGACATGAGAGGCAGGCCAAGGATACACCCTTTGGCCCTCCTGCAACATCAACTCCATCAAAGTTAGGGCTGCTATACATCTGATAATTAGTTGTGACCTTGATGGCCCTGTTCCATAATGGCGCCTGACCAGTGGGCGCAGTTCCGATAGTAGACCTTGCTCCATGCGGGGTATGGCAGAAGATACATACCTCTGTTGTTCCAGTAATCGGCCCTATATCGGTATTCTCATTTAGGTTGTGTTTTGTATTCCTTATATCCTCCGTGCATGGGGTTACAGCGCCGGCAGTGCAATGAATGGCCTCTACCTTTGTAACCGGGGCTATGAAAACGATGAGGAGCATCAATAAGGATGCTATACCCAGGATAGTAACGGCTGTCTTACCGTCTGTCTTAGAAATAAGTTTTATCATTTTCTCACCTCCTTTTAAAAATTTTAAAAGATGATTTAACACTTTATTCACCTCCTTTCTGTTGTTTTTAATTTATATGTTACTATATATACCATAATTTATACCCCTTGTGTGTTAAGTTTTTGTAAAATTTATGTTAAGATTGTGTAAAATTTCACCATAAAATCCTCACCATCGTTATGTAGGGGCGAACCTATGTGTTCGCCCTTTTGGATGCCGTTATTTTCAGGGCAGACACCCAGTCTGCCCCTACTTCTTATCCTTAACCTCATCCTCAACCTTGGCCTCAGCCTCAACCTTCTTCAGACCCCCAGCCTTGGCCTCTTCCTGTTTCTTCTTATATTTCTCGCCAAGATATTGGAATATATCGATCCTCTTATTATACTGGTCTGCAACATAGATCGTGTCGTTTTCATCTATATGCATCCCTGCGGCAAGCCACATCTGTCCTTTCTTATTTCCAAATTCTCCGAAAAATAGCAAAAGCTGACCACTTTTGTCAAATATCTGGACATTGCTAAAGGCGGCATCTGTTACATATATATGCCCCTCGCTATCAATGCCTATACCTTTAGGTTTTGAAAATGACCCGAAGGCAGTACCTACGGAACCGAATTTTGAAAGAAACTTACCGTCTGCATCAAAAATCTGTACGCGGAAATTGAAGGTATCCATTACATATAGATTGCCATCCTTATCGATCGCTATATTGGTCGGGAAGTTAAACTCTCCATTATTCATCCCCCTTTTACCTATCTCAGAGAGGAACTTTCCATCATCCATGCTAAATACCGAGATATTATGCTTTTGTGTATCTACTACATATATCCTCTTGAGGGTCTCGTTTAAGGCTATACCAACGGGCTGAAGAAATCTCCCCCTCTCTCCTATCCCAAAAAGGAAATTCCCGTCATGGTCATATACAACACCCCTATCCTGGAGTGTATCTGTTACATAGATCCTTCCTTGCGAATCCGTGGTAACCCCCATAGGTTTGGCCAATATCCCGGGACCTCCCTCGCCAAGGATAGAGAATTTACCATTTTTTACATCAAAGACCAGAACCTTCCTCCATCCCGCATCAGCAACAAGGATCCTCCCATCTTTATCGGCATGAACTGCATAGGGTTTTATCATCCTGGCTACCGGTTCTTCCCCCACTACGAACTCCGTAATACTCTTTCCAAATGACCTTTGTTCAATATCGGAAGAAGAGTAAATCGACCTTATAAATTTTATCCTCGGCTCATCAGGAGGAAGCGGCCAGAGCATCTCCTCCTCTACCTTGGTTGTGGCGCAGCCGGCAAGGAGGAAGGTTAAGGCTGAGACCAAAAGAAGGTTAAGGCTGAGGTTTAGGTTGAGGAATTTCTTAACCTCGACCTTAGCCTCAGCCTGCTCTTTTCTTAACCTAAACCTTAACCTTTCTCTAATTACCTTACTACTTGGCATGACACGTGAGGCAGAGGGCGCTCCCCCTATTTGAGGTTCTTAAAAACGGGTCTCTCCCCTCTACATTCCTCTCGTCCGGGTTATGTGGGTCATGGCATGAGGCGCACTGCACCTTATCCCCTTCAAAGGTCTGGACACCGTTGGGGAACATCCGTCCCCCATCCTCTTTGAGGATAGCAGGTTGATTAAATTGGGGATCCATATCAACTGTAGGAAGTTTCATGGAGATGGGATGATCATCCCTTAGATCCTTTGACAGATATCTTACTGTTGCGTCATGGGCATTGGCTATACCACCGTATGCGCCTGCCCGCCTGTTGTGACACTTTCCGCAGCTATCAGAGCCTGGCGATCCTTCTTCGCTCATCCTGTAATGGGTGCCGGCATCAACAAAATCCTTTGGCGTAACCCTTATAGAATCTACTGCCACAGATCCATCATGACAGGATAGGCACGCAAGGGATATGCCGTCAGGGGCAGGGCCTGGCTTTGAATCAAAATTCGGACTGGAATACATCTGATATCCGCTCTGCTCCGGAAGCCGGCGGTTCCAGAGGGGTGCAGAATTATTTGCATTATGGGGGGTATGACAATAGATACATGTCTGTCTGTAATCATTAAATGAGGCGCCTGTCATGGGGCCTGTATCCGGTGTCCCAAAGGCCCTTTTGTTGAATCCTATCAGATCGTGCCTTGATCCGATTATCGTGCCCCCTTTTGCAATGGTAGATATAATAAATATGGCAAGGAATCCAACTGCGATTATTGGTAAGATTATGTATGTCTTCTTATCCATTCCTTTTTATATATACCTTAGTACTAAGTTATCAGTCTCTCGAAAAATTGTCAAGCGCCCTTGAAATTACAAAGTTGAATTTTATTCCTTTTTACATACCACTGTCAAGACAGGGACAGGCGAAAATCATTCACCAAATATCAAATGACAAATATCAATCGTCATTATATAATTGCGAACAATGAGAGATGCGATCCTTCAGAGGACAAGCAGGTTTATCATCTATATAATGGCCCTATCGATCCCGCTGGTGTTTACATGGAGGACATATGATGCATTTACTACCCCAAAGGAGTTTATATTTAAAATCGGGGTTATTCTGCTTACATCCCTATTCTTATTCGATTTCCTGACAAGAAACAGCCATGAATTCTATCGACATCCGCTTTCCCTCCCCTTATTCCTCTTCTGGTTATGGGGGCTTATATCTGCCCTCTTTTCAGCCCGCCAGGCTCAATCCCTAAACTCTTACGTTATAATCACATCTTCTGCAATTTTTTTTTATCTGATCCCATATATCCTAAAAAGTTATCGCGAGCGGAGGATTATATTCGACATCCTTATACTAGTATCCATATACATATCTATCTTAACTATACTTCAATATCTGGGCCTCTTTCGCATGGAGGATCGTTTTTCAACCACTAGCGGCCCTCTTCCTAAGACAGCAATCTATTCCACCTTAGGCAACCCTAACTTTATAGGCTCATTTCTTATAGGTATTGCACCCATTATCCTGGTTTCTATCCTCTCCTCTAATCTCTTGAAAAAGATCATACACATTGCCGGCCTTGTAACGCTATTGGTGGCAATTATAATCCTGCGCAGTAAAGGATCATACGTAGGGCTTATCTTCTCAAGTCTATTTCTCTTTTGGCTTCTCACCAAGATCTACCGGAAAAGGAGGCTGATAATCTGGTTTCTCCTCTCCTTTACCGTCATATCAATCCTTTCTATCTTTTTACTTAACATCCTACTTCCGGGCGGAATATCCCCAATATATCAAGAACTCAAGGGGATAACCCTTGAGCATGCTACTATCAAGGGGAGGCTCCTCTTGTGGCATACAGCCTTGCTAATGATAAAAGACCATCCCATATTAGGAATAGGGCCTGATATGTTTGGTAATTACTATCAACTTTACAGGGCAGAGATATTCAGCAATATCCCTGATCCAGCCTCTATCTATCCAGATGATCCAAGTTATGGAGAAGAGGTACATGCGCATAATGAATATATACAGGTAGCCTCTGAAACGGGTATTATAGGTCTGGTCCTATTCTTATGGCTCATCTACAGGTCTATCAAAGGGGGGCTCATGCTATTTAATAGCATTACAGATAGAAAAGAGAGATTAATGGTTGCAGGCTTGATCTGCGGAGTTATAGCCATACTTACACATGCATTGGTGGAATTTCCACTTCACCTGCCTGCCACAGGGATGTTATTCTGGCTTATGCTGGGTATTATCTTCTCTATCCCCCTTAACGATAAAGATATACTTGAGAAATTAAGACATAATAAATTTCAAATTTCAAATTTCAAATTTCAAATTTTAGGTTCCATATCCTATCTCATCTCCTTGAGTCTATTGATTATCGGAAGTATATTGATATTTTACGCCTCCAGGATAATTTCAGTAGAGATACTTAAGAGGGATGCATGGAGTTTGATGAATGAGGGGAAGTGGCATGATGTAATCCCCAAACTCAGGGAGGCCATTGATATTGCCCCGATTGAAGATGGGAGTCTTCATTTTTACCTGGGGGTGTCATATACCCAAACAGGGAGGTATGAGGATAGTGTAAAAGAGTATAAGATATATTATGATATCAACCCGGATTTTCAGGTTTTATACAACATAGGGGTAATCTATCACCGCTTAAAAAGATATGACCTTGCAAAAGATTACTATCTTAGTTCTCTCAGATTTAAGCCTTCCCTGTGGGAAGCCTATCTGCGACTGGCAGAGATATGTACCGAAACAGGGGAGATGCGGTGTGGTTCGGATTATTATCAGAAGGCAAAAAGGATTAATCCTAGATTATAAGAAGTAGGGGCAATTCATGAATTGCCCCTACTTCGCTAAAGAGGGGAATAGATTTTCCCCCTTTGGAATCTTCCTGTCGGCAGACAGGAAGGGGGATTTAGATTGCACCTTAGTATCACTACATCGGAAGCGGATTCGGGATCTGGAGCGGGAATGTGCGGAGTTCAAGGCTAAGTATCATGCCTTGCATCAAAGGCAATTTAAAGCAAATAGGAAGAAGAGGGGTGATCGAAACGAGGAGGCTGCTGCCGGTAAGGCGTCTGGGACAAAGGAAAAGAAAAGACTTGGGGCGCCGGCGGGCCATCCTGGGTGGTACCGACCGAAACCGACAGAGATAGACCGCACCGTCCGCGTGCCTTTAGCCTTCGATCTGTCCCCATTGCCGATCAGACCATCTGACGCCGCTTAGGAGCGTCAGGGAGCATATTCATGAAGATATTGTTGTGAGACCCCGCACAGTCGTGACCCAATATCTGCATGATGAGGCATTTTAGTCCCCGATGCAGACGATCGGTGGTACAGGTCCGGGACGATGAGCTTTTGAGCGCTCCCATCGGGCCGCTTGCAAAGGCTGCTGCCATGTATTTACGCTATGGGGTGTGCATTCCGTATAGAAAGGCCCAGGAGATACTAAGGGTTTTGTTCGGTCTTTCATGCGTTCCGGCTTCGCTTGTGGGATTTGACCGGAAGGCAGCCAAAATGGGGGAGGCGATTTACGAAGACCTGCGCGAGAAAATCAGGGCGTCCGATGTTGTCCATGCCGATGAGACATCCTGGCGGAATGACGGTCTGAATCATTTTGTCTGGGAGCAAGGCAATGACAACCTCGCCTTTTTTCACATAGACCGGCATCGCTCCGCCGACGTGGCGGAGGCTATTTTCGGGAAGGACTTCGGCGGCACACCGGTGCGGGACCGCTATCAAGCCTACAACGGGATCGGGGACTGGCAGTCCTGCCTGGCCCACATCAGCAGCAAGGCAAAGGAAATCAGGCAAGAGCATGCGCTTCTGCCGGACATTGCAAAGGACAAAAACACGGACTCCTTCTTAAACAGCGTTAGGGATTTCTGCTTCTTCGAGCCTGTGAGTCAGGGCAGAAGCTTAAATCCGGTGAGATCCTCTGGGATGCGGCAGCCGGTATGGAAAAGCATCTCGTCAGGGAACCGGGCAAAATCTGTAAACCGCCGCTTGGCTTCAAGCCCGCTGAGACCCTGCGGACATACCTGATCGGACCTGATCAGAAAAACCTCTTCACCTTCCTTCGGCATCCCGGTGTGCCGCCCACAAACAATCAGGCGGAGCAGTCGCTCCGGAAGATGGTGATCTTTCGAAAGATATGCTTCGGAACACGATCGGAAAGCGGACTCAAGACCCATAGCATCTTGCCCAGCCTGGTGCAGACCGCCCGAAGACAGGGCGTCCATCCGCTGAAATTCCTTAAGACTCTTCTGACCGCCGACACTGTCACTGCACAGGCTGCGTTGTATGATAATTCCAGCTGAAAACTCGCGGGCCGGCAGGTAAAGTAGGGACTAAACTGTTACGAAAAAACAACCGCTGTGACAAGCCAAGTAACGAAGGATTGTGTTCGTGTTCTCAGTAAATATCTTAGAACTTTAGACTTCGATAAGGAAAACGATCTGGAAAAATGAGCATCCATTTGATTTAGCCCTGCCTTTAGCAGTTAGACCTCTGGTATATGCTGTTTCACTGTCTCCCTCATCTGCTCCGGCAGACCATGTCGCCTTTTAAGCGCCCCGTATTCTTCTTCTAAATCTCGGAGGCGCCTCATCATTTCAAAAGGAATATCACTTTCACGGCAGACCTGTTCTAACAGTATATCTTCCTGTGAAAGAGCTTGATTCTCTTTCTCGTTAGGCATAGGTTCCTCCTTGTAGACATGACTCCATATCCTTTCTATTAAATCCACCGGCTGCCCTTCTTGGGCCTTATTTTCCGTATATTCCCGGAAACAATTATTTTAAGGATACTCAATTTCTAAACTTGAGGCATAAGTCTTTTACAGCTAATAACGTAATAGAATTTCGTCAAACCCTACACAAGTTCTAAGTACGCAGCCACTTGGTGGCCCCCTATTATTCCGCTATTCCATGGTGAATAATAGCCTATTTTATAAAATCCAGCAAATTAATTTTAATTAATTCAATGCTTTTAGTAAATAGGCTTCTTGACAGATAGAATACTTTACCACATAGTTAGATATATGGGAAGAATTCAAATAGAGGATTTCACCGATAAAGAAATATCGCGGATATTCATTGCGGCAAATGTCGTACAGTCTGAACGAGTAGAAGATATACTCACGCGGAAAGGCATTGATTATGCAATTGTTATGGAACCTTATCTTAAAATAGGCTTAATCTCCACTTCTGAACTTAAGGGAATCGCTTTTTACATACTCTCAGGACAAGCGCAGTATTGTATAAATCTCTTAGAATCAGAGGGATTATCTTCCGGTCTGACATTCAAGGAATAATAGTGCTTTCTTGACATATACACATTGTCAACTTTACAACTTTAATCTTTTTATAGCCTCTTTGTAAACCTCTTCATCTCTGCGAAAACCGACCTTTATTACATAGACCAAAACCTTCTCAGTTTTAATTTCATATACAACCCGATATTGCCCGACCCTGAGTTTCCATAATCCTCTTAGGTCTCCTTTTAGAGGATCACCATATCTTTCCGGATCTATTACCAACTTTTTCCTGATAGCTTTTATGATCTTTTGCCGGCCAGGATTATCGATACCTTTAAAATCCTTCTTGAAGACAAGTTCATCTATTAAAACCGTAAACACTAACGAAGTCCGACCCTTCTTTCAGCCTCTTCTAGAGTTATTGCCTTTTTGCCCTTTCTCGCAAGACGCTCCCTGGCAATATTGCCGAGAACAATATCTTCTGCCTGATCTAATAACTTTTCTGTCTTCTCATATTCTTCATAGTCCAGAATAATCCCGACAGGTCTATTCCTTATTGTAAGGATTACCCTATGCTTTTTTATCTCCTTCAGGATTGAGGCTGCCTTGGTCCTTAATTCTGCTACACCTACAAGTGCCGTATCTTCTTTTAATGTCAACATTTAATCACCCCCTTTATTGATATGTTTAAGTGTATATTACAACCATTCACCTGTCAAGAAATCGGTAATGGAACAGGCAAAAAGAGCTGGTGCAAAGATAATCAAACCTGCTGTCGATACATTTTGGGGAGGCTACGCCGGCTATTTCCAGGATCCCGATGGCCATTTGTGGGAAGTCGTATGGAATCCTGCGCGGGAGGTTAAGGAATAGTCCAAAGAATTTGCCTTTGATGTGTTCCGTTTTCTCTTCCGACACCTTTTATAAAAATGGCTTAAATATCATCAAAGGGGGTTATACGGCAAGGGCCCAAACATTATGCATAACCAGACCCCAGGCAAGGAGATTTTATCTAATTTTACATTGGGGTTGCAAAGGGATAGAAAATTTATTAAAATAAGAACCTCATGAGTTAAAATTTCTTTAAGAAAGGAGATCATATGGCATTTAAGATTACAGAAGAATGTATCGCATGTGGGGCTTGCACTCCAGAATGCCCCAATGAGGCTATTAGTGAGGGTGATCCTGTTTATATAATCCAACCGGACAGATGTAATGAATGCGTAGGTTTTTACGATACACAGCAGTGTGCAAGTGTATGTCCCGTTGATGCTTGTGTGGCTGACCCTGATCATAAAGAGACAAATGAGGAAATCATGGCCAAAAAGGAGAGGCTCCACCCAGCATAGCTTAATAACCACAAGATCTATGCCTAATTTTAAATATCATATCTTTGTCTGCGTCAATAAACGTCCGGATGACAATCCGAAGGGTTGCTGCAGTACCAAGGGCTCAGAAGATATCATGAGCAGGCTCAAGGGAGAGGTTGCCAAAAGGAACCTCCGCAGCATGGTAAGGGTTACCCCTTGCAACTGCCTTGGCTACTGCGGCATAGGCCCCACAGTGGTTATATACCCTGAAGGGACATGGTACAAGGGTGTATCAGCCGGTGATGTGGATGAGATCCTGGAAAAACATATAGTAAACGGAAAACCTGTAGAAAGGCTGCAATATATTGATTGAAGATCCTTCTAGTCTTTAGGTATTATCTTTACATCGACTGTCATCCCTAGTTTCAGCGGGGTCTTCTCAAGAAGTTCTATCTTTACCTGAACAACCTTCAAACCAAGATTAATAGCAGGATTATTAGGTTTTATCTTCCTTATGCCGACATAATCGGCGATCTCCTGGACCCTCCCCTTAAAAACCTTGCCGGGGTAGGCATAAGATATTACCTCAGTTGCGTCATCAATATGAATCCTCCCCGCATCTGTCTCATCCACCTCTGCGTTAACCCGTATCTTATCAATATCTGCAATGGCAACGAGCGGGGTCTCAGGGTTCACTATCTCCCCTTCATCAAGATATTTATGTATCACCTTTCCTGAGATTGGGGCATTTATGATAGTCTTCTTCAGGAGTCCTTCATAATACTCTACTGTGGCAGCAACCCGCTTTACTGTGTCTTCATGGAGCCTTATGGTCTCCTTTTTGGGCCCCTTCTCCAGGAGCCTCTTTTCTTCTTCTGCCTCTTTAAGTCTGGCCTGAGTCACCTGTAACTCCCTCCTCCTCCCATCAAGGTCAGATTCAGATATAACGCCCTTTTTAAATAGCTCCTCATTTCTTTCAAGCTCCTTTCTTGCCAGTTCCATGTCTGCAAGAGCCCCTTCCAGGGCTGCAGTTGCCCTTCTGATTTCTTCCTCCCGCGATCCTGAGGCCACCTCTTTCAGTTTGGCCCTTGCCACAGCCAATTCACCCTCAGCCTCCTTGAGTTTAGCCCGAATATCTTTGTTCTCAAGACTTGCTATCTCTACTCCCTTTTCAACCCGGTCTCCCTCCTTAACAAAGAACCTTTCTATCCTCCCTGTCAGGTCACTCCCAACCTCCACATCAAGGCCAGGCAGGGCCTCTACCTTTCCTTCAGCCGCTACATACCTTTTTGAAATCGCCTCGGTCCGTGGTGCATTTACCCCTTTCTTCGGAAATAAGATATAGCCGATCATTACGAGTAAGATCAGCGCTATAGCAATAAATAGCTTCTTCATCCCTTCAATCTTCCATCTTCCAGAAAAACTATACGATGGGCCAGGGCCTCGGCCTTTGGGTCATGGCTTACAATGGCAACGGCCTTCCCCGATCTCTCTGCAAAATCCCTCATAAGTCCGAGGATATCCTTGCCTGTCTTTGAATCAAGGTTCCCGGTCGGCTCATCAGCCAGAATGACAGAGGGATCACCTGCTATTGCCCGGGCAATAGCAACCCGCTGCTGCTCCCCTCCGCTCAATTCTTTTGGATAGGAATGGGCCCTCCTTGCCAGACCCACCTTTTCTAATAGGTAAGATGCCTTCGATCTTATCTCCCTTCTATTATACCCCTTCAACCTTAAAACCACCTCAATATTCTCTGCTGCCGTAAGGGAAGGAAAAAGATTAAAGGATTGAAAGACAAAACCCAGATATTGCTTCCTGATATTGGGGAAGGAATCCTCCGAGAGACCACTCACCACCTTTCCATCAAGGAGTACATCGCCTCGTGTAGGGCGCAAGATACATCCCATAATTGAAAGGAGTGTAGTCTTGCCGGAACCTGATGGTCCCATGATAAGAAGTACCTCATGCTTATTTAAGCTAAGCGTGACCGAGTCTACAGCTACCACCGCCGTTGCCCCCTCTCCATAGACCTTAGTAATATCTCTTACTTCCAGGATCGGATCCATCAAACCTTCACCCTCTAAATACCGTGACTGGATCTAGTCTCCTTATCTTTCCCACAGAGAAATATGCAGAGAGTAGGCAGGTCAACAGGATGATAACAAACAAAAGAATAAAAAGGAGGGGATCCAGGTATAAGGATACCCCGGCCCTTTCAATGGCGCCCCTCACCAGGAGGATAAAGATGGTACCTATTATGTAACCTATGATGGCGCTAATCCCTGCCTGACTGAATATGACTTGATATATATCCCTATTCCTTGCCCCGATCGCCTTAAGCGTGCCATATTCCCTTAAATGTTCCATGGTGCTGGCATAGATCGTCTGGCCTACTATGGTTCCTCCGATCAGAATGGTAATAGCCGCCATTATAAAAAAGGCCATTCCCATCCCGGTCTGTACTGTCCAATAGATCACCGTCTTACGGACAAACTCCTCTTTCTTAAAGACGTCATTATCCCTCATCGTGCTTCTTAATGCCTTCATTACATCATCTATCTTATTTTTATCCCTTACTTTGGCTATAATAAAGAATGTGTATCTTTCCCAGCCGATCTCTGAAAGGATATTCTGGCCCTGTTGATAGGAGATAAAAACAACAGGAACCGTGGTAAAGCTCTTAATTCCCTGGGAGAACCCTACAACCTTAAAGGGTTGTTCCGGGCCTATACTCAATTCCCAGATGGTACCAAGCTCTAATCTTCCAAGCTGCTGTTCAGATGTCTTGTCCATAATCATATACCGGCCCCCTTTTACATCGGATGGCCTCCCAACGTACATAGACCATGGCCCTCCAATCCCATTATCCGGGTTGAAACCCACAGCAACCACCTGATTCCTTCCGCCATTGGGTAATTTTATAAACCCATACAAATAGAGGATCTTCTCTGCCCATAAGATATCCGGAAGTGCACGGACCTGGTTGATCCTTTCTTCAGGAAAAGGGAGGGCAAAGTCAAAGTTCTGGATATTCTTGGAGGTAATCCAGATATCCCCATCTGTGTTCCTGATCAGAGATGTAGCATTCGCCATCATTCCAAAATAAAAGGCCACTCCTATGAGGGCCAGGATAGTTGAAAAGCTTATCCCTATAAGGCTTATGAAAAGCCGGCCCCTTTCATAAAAGAGCGTCTTGAATGCAAGCCAGAGCATTATCTAGCAGGAAACAAAGCCTCCAAAATTATATTATGAACGATAGGTCGATTATAGTAAAGATTTTTATAACCCTGACCAGATTGCGAAGCTCCTTTAAACAGATTATGCTATATACATATAACATTTTAAGTTATATAATTATTTTATTTAGATATCCGGTCTTAATTATCATATTTATAAAGATTAGGAGGTGAATTAGGATGCCCATACCTAAAGGAGTTGAAAGGATCTCAGACACTTTATGGGAGATCCCGTCCAGTTTTAAAGAGAACATGAAGGTTCCGGCCAGGATCTTTGCAACAGAAAAAATAATGCTTGATATGGATCTGGGTGTATTTGAGCAGGTAACAAATGTGGCAACCCTCCCCGGTATCATTAATCACGTATACTGCATGCCTGATGCCCATCAAGGCTATGGTTTCCCTATAGGAGGGGTTGCGGCTATGGATGCCAGAACAGGTGTCATCTCTCCCGGGGGAATAGGCTTTGACATAAATTGCGGTATGCGTCTGGTACTGACAAATCTTACCCTCGATGATGTCAAGCCTCATCTAAAAGAGCTGGTAGATCTCCTATTCCAGCGAGTCCCTGCAGGCGTTGGAAGCAGAGGTTTTTTAAAGATTTCCAAAGAACAGTTTAAAGAGGTGATCGCTAAAGGGGCAAGGTGGTGCGTAAACGAGGGTTATGGATGGAAGGAGGATCTGGAAAGGACAGAGGAGAATGGGTGTATCGAAGGGGCCGATCCATCTAAGGTCAGCGAAAGGGCCATAGACAGGGGATATAATCAGATCGGCACACTGGGTTCAGGCAATCATTATCTTGAGATTCAGGTGGCCAGGCCGGAACATATCTTCGATCAGGGGCTTGCTCATGCCTTCGGAATCACTATCCCTAATCAGGTAGTTATAATGTTCCACTGTGGCAGCCGCGGCTTTGGCCACCAGGTTGCCACCGATTATCTGCAGATATTCCTTAGGGTGATGGAGAAGCAGTATGGAATTAAGATACTGGATAGGGAACTGGCATGCGCACCATTTCACTCCCCGGAAGGTCAGGACTACTTTGCTGCCATGAAGGGCGGCATAAATATGTCCTATGCCAACAGACAGGTTATATTGCACAGGATCAGGGAGGTATTTGAAAGGGTCTTCAATCAGAGCGCTGAAAAGCTGGGGATGGATATGGTGTATGATGTGGCCCACAACACAGCCAAGCTTGAAAGATATGATATAAACGGCAGGGCAAGAGAGCTGATAGTCCACAGAAAGGGGGCCACCCGGGCCTTAGGCCCGGGGATGGAGGGGTTACCGGAGATCTATAAAACCACAGGCCAGCCGGTTATTATCGGCGGAAGCATGGAGACAGGGTCATATCTTCTAGCCGGTATTGAATCAGGGATTCAGAGTTTCTTCTCTACAGCCCATGGGAGCGGAAGGACGATGAGCAGAACAAAGGCCAGAAAGATGTTTGAAGGGAGAAGGCTCCTGAGGGAGATGGAAGAGAGGGGGATCTATGTCCGTACCGCCTCCCTTTCCGGATTGGCTGAAGAGGCCGGCCCTGCTTATAAGGATATCGATGATGTAATCGAGGCAACCGGCAGGGCAGGGCTTTCAAAAAAGGTCGTAAGATTCACCCCTATCGGGAATATCAAGGGATAACCATGACCGGAAAAACACCCATAGTCATCATAACCGGATATCTGGGAAGCGGCAAGACTACTTTACTTAGGAATATCCTGAATAATACCAGGAGAAGGTTGGCCATCCTGATGAATGAATTCGGGGAGATAGCCATAGACAGCAAGATAATCGAGGGAAAGAATGTGAAGATGGCAGAGCTGGCCGGGGGGTGTGTATGCTGCTCCCTGATAGGAGAATTTGAGGCAGCAGTGGAGGAGATCATCAAAGAGGTCGCACCTGAGATGATCGTTGTGGAGACAACAGGGTTGGCTGAACCGGATGCCCTGATAGTAGATATAAGGGATAGCCTTCCATATATACAGCTTGATACTGTGATCACCGTTGCCGATGCGGATGCGACCTTACGATTCCCGGAGACAGGACATACCGGCAGGATACAGTTGGAGACAGCAGATGTTGTCCTGATAAATAAGACCGATCTTGTTGATCAAAAAGGATTGGATGAGGTGAAGAAGAAGATCATGGAGATAAATGACAAGGCCACCCTCTTTGTAACGAGTTACTGCCGGATAGATACTGAGATCCTGTTCGGATTGGGGGTTGAAAGGTATTTTGCCCCTGTGAGGCATTCCCATCCTGATATCGATTGCTTCTCCTACTCCTCGGATAAGGTTATAAACAGGGGAGGGTTTGAAAAGATCGCCTATAATCTACCCGGCGAGGTCTATAGGGCAAAAGGTTTTGTCAGGTTTGCGGATGGGGGCTATCTATTCAGCTATGTGGCGGGGCGCTGGGATATGGAGGAATTTGAATCCGAAAAGACCCAGCTTGTCTTTATCGGAAGCGGTGTTGCAAAGGTTAAGGATAAGATCCTGGGTCAGCTTGAAAGTTGTGAGGAATGAGATGTCCTACATATTTCTTGAGGATATGGCAACAGCAGATATCGCCTTTGAGGCGACCGGCAAGACCCTAGAAGAGCTATTCACCCAAGCGGCTCTAGCCGCCACCAATGTAATGGTCCGAGATCTTAATAAAATTGAAGAAGAGGAGAGGAGGGAGATTAAGATCGAGGATGATGAAATAGACATACTCCTCTTTAATTTCCTCCAGGAGATCATCTTCTATAAGGATGCAGAGCAGCTCATATTCAGCAGGTATGATGTAAAGATCGGGCATGAGGGTCCACATTTTAAGCTTAAGGCTGAGTTCTACGGGGAAAGATTAGATATGAATAAACATGATCTGATCGTTGATGTGAAGGCCGTCACCCTCCATAAGTTTGAGGTGAAAAAAACAGATGCCGGATGGGAGGCTGTTGTTATTCTGGATATATAATCTCTATCTTTATCCGGGTCATTCTTCAATAAACAGTAACCCTTCAGTGAAGGGTGGTAATTCATAAATCTCCACTAACCCCTGGTAAAAGAGGGGAAATAGATTGATTCCCCCTTTGAAAAAGGGGGATAGAGGGGGATTTTTAAATTATCTTTCC
>CAZYNY010000014.1:0-38507 GCA_964648095.1 uncultured Nitrospirota bacterium
TTCTATTTTAGCATATATCACCATTCATCAATATGCGAATTGTCGGACAGCCTGCAAGCTACAGGGAATTCTCAAGTTCAACCTGCTTTATCCTGATAAAAACGCCCTGAAAGGGAAGACAAATAACATTGAGGATTTTCAACTATGTTTTGAGTTCGGATAAAAACTCAGGAAACTCCAGTTATGCCGGTCGTGGGAATAAAATTGACAAGATACTACTTCCTAAGCCTAAACATATCATCCGACAGGAAAACAGGAATAGACACAATTAAAACTTGAAGTCCCGCTTCTATCAATATAAAATGCTGGTATTGGAAGATTAAGCTTCTTAAAATAGATGCTAGTCCACTTGGATAGTAGGAACTATACGATAATAAGATGGGTTCATACTCATTAATGAGGAATGAGGGAGGTAAGAAGATGGCCTTTATTACAGAACGTTTTGGTGATCAGATATATGCCGCCTTAAGGTTTGTTACTGGGTTCCTGTTTTTATGGCATGGTTTGCAAAAACTCTTTGGTATCCCAATGCCGCTTCCATCCGGGGTTCCGGCCTATGTCGTCTACATTGCGGGGCCCATTGAGTTAATCGGAGGGATACTTGTCGCAATCGGACTATTTACGCGTTGGGCGGCGTTTTTATCAAGTGGTCTCATGGCCTTTGCGTATTGGATCGCCCACGGAACTCAAGCTATGCTCCCCATCGTAAATCGCGGTGAGCTTGCAGCGCTCTATTGCTTTCTCTTTCTGTATATTTCTGCACGGGGTAGCGGGATCTGGAGCGTGGACTCAAGGAGTTAAGGAAGTGATAAAATTCGTCTTCAAGCTGAAGGCCAAGCACCTTTGCCGTCAAACCAGAACTTCGATGGATCTCTATCTTTTTAAAAACATCAGAGGGATTGGAAATCTTAAATTATTAAAGGGTTTGTGGTGACGGCAAAACTTCTTGAAATTGCGATAGCCCTACTTTTTAAGCCGAAATAATTCATCCGGCAGGCCGGAATTTACTGTAAGGTCCTTAAATGTTACCGATTCCATTAGTCTCCCGTTGGGGTAGTAGCTGTCAATCCTTACAGGGAGCAAGATCCTCTTGTCGATCCAGACCTTAAACTTATTAGGCCTCCCTTTTGTCTCCTTTTTAAAATCTATGTTAATCAGGTAGCTGTCAGGTGACCCTGGGTTTGCATCTAAAATAGAGGCATCGCCATTTATAACAGCAGGCCTCAGAATCATCTCTATAAAGCTTCCTATGTCAGACTCATCTACCTGGTGTCCATTGCTGCTCATCACCAGGGGATTATCAAGCCTAAAGGAGAGTACAAGCCTTCTAAGCCATCTGAATGGGCTTACATAGACAAGGGGATCATCAGATTTATATGTGACTATGGTACCTTTATGTGGGGTTATTAGTTCCATCCTTATCTGCTTTGGTTTCTTAAAAAAATAGACCATCCTCTCTTCGTCATTATCTTCGTTATAGGATAAAAGGGTGCACCTATAATCATCAAGACCCTTATAGGCTGCATCTATTCTCTTGAGCAGCTCCCCTGTATTATGCATCTCAATCTCATCTCCCTCTAAAGATTCAGGGTTAAAGGCAGTTCTTTCAATCGGCAGAGAAAAGGATACGGGAATTTCAAGCTGACATACTAAACAATAAAACATTATCATCAATAGAAGCCCAATTCTCCGCTGATTCACCTTATTAGTTTAACATGGGTTAGACTAGTAAATCTATAAATTTCAATAAGTTATAGCTAATATCTGTGATGAATACCTTATGCTCTTTTTAAGCGGAAAAAAAGGAGTGATCAGGTGGAGATTGATAACATGGGCCCAGAAGAGTATATTAACAGAATGCAGAAGTCAGAAGTCAGAATCTCCATTCTGTCTACTGTCTGCTGTATTCTATCTTCCGTAATGGCTTTTCATTACGATACAGCTGGATATCAAAGATGCGGATCTTAATAATTGAAGATGAACACAAGGTCTCTAATTTCATCCGGCAGGCATTAGAGGAGGAGCATTATGCCGTTGATCAGGCATTCGAAGGCGATGAGGCGCTGGCGCTGGCAGAGGCGTACGAATATGACCTGATAATCCTTGATCTCATGCTCCCAAAAAGGGAGGGTATGGACCTCCTCCGCGAGGTAAGGAAGAATGGGAGCAAGACACCGGTACTCATAGTTACTGCAAAGGATGCAATAGTAGATAAGGTCAAGGCCCTCGATTCCGGCGGGGATGATTATCTTACAAAACCATTTTCGATTGAGGAATTTCTGGCAAGGGTAAGGGCTTTGCTCCGGCGCGGAAAGATGGACCGGAGCGGAAAACTCTGTGCAGGGGATCTGGCCCTTAACCCTGCCACGCGGGAGGTTATCCGGGGCGTTCGAAGGATAGAATTAACCAACAAGGAATATGCCCTTCTTGAATATATGATACGAAATGCCGGCCGTATTCTTACCAGGAGCATGATAGCCGAACATGTCTGGAATGTAGATTTCGATACGGAAACAAATGTTATCGATGTCTACGTAACCCATCTCAGGAATAAGATCGATAAAGGCGAAGGCTATCGAATGATCAAGACTATACGCGGGGTCGGTTATATGCTCCAGGGATAGCCATGCCGATCTGGACTAAACTTACGATCTGGTACGGGATCCTCGTTATAACAGTTTTAATACTTATGGGTGGGATCCGTTTTGTATGGTACAGGCAGACTTTGCTGAACCAAATGGACTACTCCCTTAAGGTCGTTTCTGATGTCCTCGATTCATCCCTTCCAGGTAAGACCCTTTCAAAGGAGGCGATGCAAAAAACAATATCAGGTGTAATCGATGAATACCCCGATATTGAGTGGAAGGGTATATTCATTCAGGTGTTCGGCCATTCACGATCCATCCTCTTCTCCTCCATCTCTGAAGGCGAGCCCCTGCCGATAACAGAGGCTATGTGGAAAAAGGCCTTGCATAGGAAGACAGAGATTGCAACAGTCTTAATGGATGATCAAAGGACCCAGATGAGGATGCTGAGCAAGCCTGTTTTCAGGCAAAAGGAATTCCTTTATCTTATCCTGATTGGAAGCTCGATGGAGGATATCGAATCTACCCTGGAAAAAATCTTCCGTTTAAATCTACTATTTATCCCTGTGACTACGCTGTTTGTAGCCATCGGAGGGTGGTTATTGATGAGACAGGCCCTAAAACCATTGGACGCGGTAATCAAGACCGCATCCAAAATCAGCTCGGGAGATCTCAGCCATAGGATCAAGGCCTCAAAGGCCAACCGTGAAATCAATGAACTGGCAATAGCCTTTAACACGATGATTACCCGGCTTGAGGGATCCTTCCAACAGGTCCGGGATTTTAGCGATAATGTCTCCCATGAACTCCGCATCCCCTTGTCCATTCTCAGGGGTCAAACAGAACTAAGCTTAAGACGCACACGCTCTAATGATGAGTATATAGGAACCCTGAAGAGCAATCTGGAGGAGATAGAGCGGATGGAGATGATTGTAGAAAGACTCCTGTTTCTATCAAGGGCAGAGCGGGGTGAGGTCCCGCTTAACTCTATTCAAATCAATTTGAGCGCCTTGCTTGAAGATATCTACTTCAAATTTCTGGTTCCGGCCCAGGAAAAGGGCGTAAATATTATGCTCGATAAAAAGAGCCAAGTCTTTGTCATTGGAGATGACGTCCTGCTGCGCGAAGTCCTGCTCAATCTGGTTCAGAATGCCCTTACATATACCGGGCCAGGAGGAGAGATCCGCCTCTCTAGTGAAGAGGATGCGGACAATGTCAGGATCTCTGTTTCCGATACCGGTTGCGGCATTCCAGATGAAGATATCCCTCGCATCTTTGACCGGTTTTATCAGGTAAATAAGTCCCGCTCCGGCAAGGGAAGCGGCCTCGGCTTAAGCATATGTCAATGGATTACTCAGGCCCACCAGGGAAAGATTAAAGTGAGGAGTCGCGTAGGCCACGGAAGCCAGTTTATTCTTTGCCTGCCGATTTTGAAAGATTAAAGAAATTTAATCCTTGTTTAATTTCTTTTTAATCTCCTTCAAGTATATTACCGATTGCGTTGTAAAAAAACTTGAAAGGAGGTGATATAACGATGAAAAAGACTTTATTGACATTAGTCGGGGCATTCGCTATCTTAAGTCTGGTCAGCACCGGATGGGCTGCGATAATTAAGGGAAATCTTGTCAAGATCGACGATAAGACCTCAATGTATACTGTGAAGGATGCAAAGGGTAAGGAGCATAAAGTACACGTTGATGATACTACAAAGAAGACCGGCGAGATTAAGGTAGGGGTTGATGTCGAGGTGGATGAAGCAAAAGGACATGCGAAATCAATCACGGTAGTGGTAGTGGAAAAGAAGTAGTAATTGGGAGATAATTCTATTATCGCCTTGTAACCGTCATCCCGGTGATAACCTGGGTGGCGGTTATTTTTTTATTACACGCCCTTGTCGTTGGGTAAGGGGCGTCCCGTCATCCACTTGAATTGACAAAAGTTTAGAAAAAGTGCTAAATAGAAAAAATAGAATTGATAAGGGAAGATATGCTAAAACAGATGAAGGTTAAAGGACTCCTCTTTGACCCTTATAATAATACCTATATCATTATCTTGAGGGATGAAACCAATAATGATATCCTGCCGATATGGATCGGTAAACCTGAGGCAAATGCAATAGGTTTTGCCCTTGAGGGGATATTTACCCCCAGACCCATGGCACATGACCTGATAAAAAATATCCTCGATTCACTGGATGCAAAGTTGATAAGTATAGTAGTGACTGATCTTAATGAAAATACATATTATGCGAAGATACACCTTATGTATAATGATTCTGAATTTGCCATAGATTCAAGGCCGAGCGATGCAATCGCCCTGGCGCTGAGGGCGAATGCCCCTATATTTGCCACAGAAGATGTCTTAAAGAAGTACAGCTCAGAGGAGCTTGACAGGTGGCTTGAAAATCTCCGGCCTGAGGATTTTGGTAAATATGATGCTTAAACAGCGGGCCATCTGCGATCACTGCCGAGTGAGCGGCACTAATGGGAGCCGATCATTTTGAGTAGAAGGCGTTGCTTATATAAATTTTATGGGGTTTGGAATGCAGGTCTATCTCAATGAAAATGTATTTATGGGGCTTGTTCTCTCCTCTGTAGAGGTCTTCAGAAAGGAGTGTTTTGGCCTGCTCCTTGGTTATCAGACTAATGGAAAATTTATTGCGGAGCATGCGATACCTTACCAGAGTGTGAGGCGCGGCCACACATGGACTGAATTGCGTTCCGATAAATGGAAATTAATAAAGGAAATATTAAAAAACTTTCCCAAGCTTGATGTGATAGGCGACTATCATTCTCATACCATGTATCGCGATATAAGGGCAAGGGTTTCTTTGTCAACGGACGATATTCAAAATATGGAGCCCCATGAACTCCAGATAGTTATCGCGATCAACGAGAGTAAAAAGTTTAAAAACTGGACGCTTAACTTCGATAATACCATCTCCGGATCAATCGATAAATATCATTTCAAGATAGCGGCTTATCACTTTGAGAATGGCGATAAATCTAAGGAGCATCCTAAGCTGGCCGAGATACTCTGCCCCTTTGCCATGGGGTATAAATGAGCCGGTTTATTAACGGAAGGAGGCCAATATTTCCCTCTTCAGATTGACAGCTCTTTCTTTATTGGTAACCCTTTACGGCTGTGCAGGCATAGATGACCTCTCAAGCCTGTTGTACCGCAATAGTAGACTTGAAAAAGGTCTCCTTGATAATGAGATGGTCGGATTCATGCCTATGTTCGGGAAGGGGGGAAACAGGGCATATCTGAAAAATGCTGAAAATATCCTTGGGCAGTCCCTTTCAGATGAGAAGAAGGGGGTTACGTTTTTATCTCCGGAAGAGAGCCTTGAAAGGATCAGGTCAGCAGGGTTAATTGAAACCTATCGGGAAATGGCAAGAAACTATTCGCCACTGGCTTCCCAGAAGTTATCTGACATACAAGTGATCGGTGGTGCATTGGGTACCAGGTATATCCTCCAGTCCGAGCTTCAGTTATCCGGAGTGATTGAGGGGGCAACGCATGTAAGGATATATGCAAGGCTCTGGGACTTAGAAAAAGGTCTGATATTGTGGGAAGGGGTAGGAGAGGCCAGAGGATATGTCTTTCTGATATTCCCGATAGTCCCTTCTGACTTTGAAAGGGCCATGGAGGCGGCAAGCAGGGGGTTGGCAAGGAAATTTCCGTAATTTCTATTTTGTTTGGGGGGAGGCAGCGAGCCCAAAGCCCCGAAGGGGTCGGCTTTGCCGAGGTGAAGCGTCGGAAGGGGGGCGTGCCCCCCCTCCGAGTAGATTGAGGTGATAATATGGAGATAAAGTTGATGGTCGATGGGATCGTGACAGATCCGAATGCCGAATCCCAGATAGTAATCCTGAGGGATGAAAAGAACAAGGAGATACTTCCTATCTGGGTTGGAGCTGTCGAGGGCAACGCTATAAGGTTTGCCCTGGAGAAGATAGTACCTCCCCGCCCTATGACCCATGACCTGTTAAAGAATATGATAGATAGCCTTGGGGCAAAGATAAAGATGATCCTCGTGAACGGGATAAAAAATAATACCTACTATGCCTCGATATACTTAGAATGCAAGGGGGCAGAACAGATTATTGACGCAAGGCCGAGCGATGCCATCGCGCTGGCCTTAAGGACGGATTCACCTATCTATACTACAGAGGAAGTCTTGAAAAAAAGGAGCGCTGAGAGCCTCGATGAATGGCTCGAAAAGCTAAAGCCAAAAGATTTTGATAAATATGATGCCTGAGATCCCGCCTAAAAACACACCCTCACGCACCCGGATACCAGCCACATATCCTTATATAAGGAATGGAGGGGGCGACGCAAGCCCCTTAAATAGACAGTTGTTAACCAGCACAGGAGGATACGATGGGTCTTGTAGACAGGATTCTGAGAACGTTTCTTTTATTCTTGATTATGATCATTTTTCTTCAATTATCCTTAAGGATTGCATACGCAACAAATGGACTTAATCTTATCGGCTTTGGAGCTGAATCCCTGGGTATTGGCGGGGCTGATATAGCGGTTTCTGATGATTTCAGTTCCATGAATATTAACCCTGCGGGCCTGTCCAGGATCAGGCTGAGAGAGGCCGGTCTTAGCATCTCGTATCTAAAGCCAAGCCTGGTCCATAGCGGAAAAAGCGGCGAGGACGAACCTATCCTCCTGCCCGACTTCGGCACAGCCTACAGACTTAAAGACTCGCCTGTTACCATCGGGATTGGCCTCTTCACGCAGGGCGGGGTGAGCACCGATTTTAAGGATATACCAACACCTTTTGGTGGCACTGACAGATCATCGTCCTTCATCCGGCATATTAAGATTACGCCATCTGTTGCCTATCAGGTTTCGGACAGGACCTCATTCGGGATAGCGGCCAATATCAGCTATCTGGATGCGGCTTTAAGGCTTTTTCCGAATAAATCTTTTTTTAATCCATTGGATCCTAACCTTAGTTTCTTCGGTTTTGAGTCAGAAAATGGCTGCTCAGATTCCCTTGGATTAGGTGCGCCAGGCTCCTGCGCCTGGGGTGTAGGTTATGGCGCAAGGGTCGGTCTCCTCTATGCGGTTAATGAGATGGTAACTATAGGCGCCACATATAACTCGCCGATCAGGTTTGACCTCTCTGATGGTGATATTACCTTTAACCTCTCAGGTCTTGGTGATGTGAGATATGATGCTGAAATAGAGGGGGTTGAATGGCCTCAGGAGGCGGGGATAGGCATCTCGGTGACACCGGCAAAGAGGCTTGTTGTTTCATTCGATATAGTCTGGATCAACTGGAATGGTGCATTAAATACCGTAACTATTAATGCTAAAAATCCGGATAACCAGTCAGCCCCGCCAAATATCTCTGTACCCTTACAATTTGACTGGAGGGATCAATATGTCTTTGCCGTCGGGATTCAATATATGCCGGCAAGCAGCCTTACCCTGCGCGGAGGATATAATTTCGGCAGAAACCCGGTCCCGGCAGAGACCCTGACCCCACTAGCCCCATTAATTGTCGAACGGCATTATACCGCAGGCGCTGAATATGCATTAACAGAGGGCATTGATCTGGGTCTGTCTGTAATCTATGCCCCAAAGAACAAGGAAATATCGCAAAGCCAGCTGTTTGGGGATGCTGAGGAATCTGTCGGCGGATATTTAATTGATGCCATGGTCAATTATAGATTTTAGAAAGAAAGAGGGGTCTGGTTTATCCGGTCAGATTCATGCGACATGGGTATAAATAAAAGAGGCAGGGTATTAAATATTGCCCATAGAGGTGCGTCCGGTCATGCGCCTGAAAATACCCTGGCCTCATTCTGTAAGGCCATTGAACTTGGGGCCGACATGATAGAGTTTGATGTCCATAGATCAGTAGACGGACATCTTATAGTTGTTCATGACAGGAGGCTTACAAGGGTTGGAGACAAGAGGTGGGCCGTAGATATGATGACGCTCGAAGAACTGAAGACCATTGATGTGGGTTCCTGGTTTGGAAAGGGATATACGGGCGAAAGGATACCAACCCTGAGGGATGTCTTGAAGCTTACAAAGGGAAAAATAGAATTAAATCTCGAGATAAAGAGCGGAGGTAGTCCATATGATCTGATTGAAAAACCGATCATAGGCCTTTTAAGGGAATATGGGATGTTGGACAAGACTCTGGTATCCTCTTTTGATTATACATATCTTGAGAATATCAGGGAGGCTGAGAAATCGGCAAGAATAGGGTTGTTGGTTGATAAAGGGGGTTTTAAGGCCGGTCTTAATAAGGCGCTATCTTTATATGCAGAGGTGATCAATATAACCGATAAGATCTTATCAAAGAAGGTTATAGAGATGGCACAGGAAGAAGGGCTTAAATTGTATGTTTATACTGTAGACAATGTGGCTGACATGGAGAGGTATATAAAGATGGGAGTTGACGGTATATTTACAAACTATCCTGACAGGCTTGGAAGGTTTCTTTCTGTGAGAGAGACATAGAAGATTTAATCAAACAAGGCAGGCGTGTGAAAAGTTTTATGCGACACCTTTAATAAAAAAAAGATTTTCTATAAACTTCTCGATCATAAAAATTTGAATGCGCCTGACTTGTTGATGTGAAAAAACAAAAATCACTTGAATATCCTCCCATCCTCATGTTATTTTAACTAATATGTTTACTTTAACCGGGCCATAAGGCTCAAGGAGGAGAAGAGATGATTAAAGAGAAGGTAATGGCAGCCCTCTCAGGTATCAGGCCGGCGCTTCAGGCCGATGGCGGGGATATAGATCTGATAGATGTATCTCCTGATGGTATTGTCAAGGTAAGGTTAACCGGGGCATGCTGCGGCTGTCCGATGTCTCAGGTTACACTTACGCGCGGTGTTGAGGATCGTCTGAAGTCGAGCGTACCGGAGGTAAAGAAGGTAGTGGCAGTAGACTAATAAGATCAAGGCTCTCCTCGTATCCTGATCTGCTATTTTCCGGGCAACAAGGGAGTGAATTTGCCTAAAAGAGAATCAATAGTGCCTCCCGAAGCGAGTTCCAGCAGATCCAGGAAGGAGGATGAGATGGCCAAGAGATGTTGTTCAATAAGGAGCGGCCTTGTAAATGAGAAGATATATGTTGATCTTAATGAGGGGCCTGCTACTGGAAATGATCTTTGGCGCATCTCTCCTGAGCCCTTCTGGATCTCAGAAGAGGATCATCATCGCCTGGTAAAACTGGGCAATGCCCTGCTCTCCTTCTATGAATCTTCCAACCGACTATATTTTGAGAGCATAGACGGGAAAGCTCCGTCCTGGGTAGCCGGATATCTTGACCAGGGAAAACCTGATGCTGTCATCAGTTACGGGAGGATGAACAGGTTTAGATCCCACCTCCCTGGGGTGATAAGGCCTGATATTATACTTACAGATGGCGGCATGATTATTACGGAGCTGGACTCAGTTCCCGGGGGGATAGGTATCACCGGGGCCCTTTGCGGCAATTATTCATCCCTTGGTTTTAAGGTTACCGGGGAGAAAATGGGGATGGTAAATGGTTTTGCAAGGATGGTCAGATCCTTTGCCGGGAGGGCGGACATCTCACTTGCCATAATAGTTTCTGAGGAGTCTGCTTCATACAGGAAAGAGATGAGATGGCTTGCCTCAGAGTTAATGAGGGGTGGGTTTAATGCCTATGTTATTGCGCCTGGCGATGTCATATTTACCGAAGAGGGGCTATTTCTTGATACTGAAGGCAGAAAGATAAGGATCGATGTTGTATACAGATTTTTTGAGCTGTTCGATCTTAAGAATATACCGAAATCAGAACTTATTATCTATGCCGCCAAGAAGAAGAAGGTCCTTGTAACGCCGCCGCTTAAGGCGTACCTGGAGGAGAAGATGCTGATTGCCCTCTTTCATCATCCTCTTCTGAGGTCATACTGGATTGCTGTGCTTGGTGAGGAGGCGTTTGGCATCCTTTCCTCCCTCTTTCCCAGGACTTGGATCATGGATCAATCCGTGGTCCCTCCCTATGCCGTTATTCCTGATCTTTATATTGGCGGGAGGCCAGTGTCAGACTGGAGAGCAATCGGCACGGGAACACAGAAGGAGAGGCGATTTGTTATTAAACCCTCAGGATTCTCAGAGCTGGCCTGGGGCAGCAGGGGAGTTATTGTGGGGCACGATCTGTCTGAGGAAGTCTGGTCGAAAGGCATAGCCGGCGCCCTTAAGTCCTTTCCTCGAAACCCATATGTCCTTCAGGAATTTCATAAAGGTAAGATCTACGAGTCATCATACCTTGATCAGGTTACCAATTCTGTTATGACAATGGAAGGGAGGGTCAGGCTTTCGCCATATTATTTTGTAATCGATGGGAAGGCGGAACTGGCCGGGATCATGGCAACGATATGTCCGAAAGACAAGAAGCTGATCCATGGAATGATGGATGCAGTTATAGTCCCATGCGGCTCAGGGTTGGCAAAGGGGTCTGCATGATCAAGCTCTATCAGCTTGAGGGCTGCTGGTACTGCCGGATGGTAAGGGAGAAGCTCGCGGAGCTTGGAATAAATTACGAGAAGATCGAGGCGCCGGCGGAAAGGGAAATGCGTCAGGCGGTATTTAAGGTGTCGGGTCAGTATCTGGTTCCAGTGCTACATGACGGGGACACAATTTTATCCGATGAAGACGAAATAATCGAGTATCTGGAAAGGGTCTATGGAAAGGGGGGGCAGGGATAATGGAGGAATGGAAGAGACTCCTCCGGGAAAGCATCACTACTGCGGAGGATCTTGCCGGATATATAGATGTAGATCAGGATCAGATAAGGGATACGGTCAGGAGATATCCCATGAGGATAAATCCCTATTTCCTGGGCCTGATAAGGGAAAAGGGCGATCCCATAGGTCTCCAGGTAATACCTGACAGGGAGGAGATGGAAGACAGGGTATGTGTTGAGGATCCGTTAAACGAGGAGGGTGATAGCCCTGTCCCCAACATTGTCCATAGATATCCTGACAGGGTCCTGTTTCTGGTTGCAACCCAGTGTCCGGTCTATTGCAGGTTTTGTACAAGGAAGAGGAAGGTCGGCACACCCAGGTTTGTTACGTCATCTACAATCCAGACCGGGATTGATTATATAAAGGGAAACAGCGGAATCAGGGATGTGATCCTCTCCGGGGGTGACCCTCTTCTCCTCGTTGACAACGAGATAGAAAAGATCCTGGAGGCCCTAAGAAGGATTCCCCACATCGAGATAATTAGGATTGGAACAAGGGTGCCGTCTGCCCTGCCCCAGAGGATAACCAGGGGGCTGTGTAATATCATTAAAAGATATCACCCTGTCTATATAAATATTCATTTCAACCACCCCGATGAGATTACAGAAGAATCAAAATCTGCATGTGAGATGCTAAGCGATGCCGGTATCCCGCTTGGAAGTCAGACGGTTCTCCTTAAGGGTGTAAACGATGACCCGGACATAATTAAAAGGCTTATGCAACGGCTTCTGGCTATCAGGGTAAGGCCTTATTATATCTATCAGGCAGATCTTACGCTCGGGACCAATCACTTCAGGACAGATGTCGGGACAGGGATAAGGATAATGAAGAACCTCATGGGATTTACAAGCGGACTTGCTGTCCCCCATTATGTTATAGATGCCCCTGGCGGCGGCGGAAAGATAGCAATCCTTCCTGATGATAATCTGGTCTATATAGATAATAAGATTGTTATTATGAGGAATTATACGGATAAAACCTATTCGTATCCGCAGGCAATCGACCTGAATGAACCTTGCGTGCAAAATGTAAGCAGACAGGGGGAAGAGATCAGGGTACAGGGTACAGGGTACAGGGGGTAGGGGGTAAAACCCTACACCCTTTTAAAATAGGTAGGATGGTGAGATGAAGATGGAGGAATCGAAGGTAAGATCCTATAGGCAGCATATCTTCCTCTGCGTAGATTCATGCTGCAGGGAGAAGGGTTCGGAGGGGATATTCAGTGCCTTATCAGAGGAGCTGAAAGTAAGAGGCCTCTCAAATGATGTAATGATAAGCAGGTGCGGATGTCTCGATCAGTGCGAGTCAGGCCCGATGTTGATCATATATCCGGAGGGAACATGGTATCATAATCTAAAAAAAGAGGATGTCCGGAGGTTAGTTGATGAACATCTTATAAAGGGGAATATATTGCCTGATCTGGTCTATCACAGGGCATCAGGCATTGGCGGATCCTCTTGTAACTGATAACCCTCTTAAAATATTCAGGTAATCAAAAGACCTCATTTTATTAAGAAATTATTAAGATTTCATAAAATTCTTGTAAAAATATCTCAAAAGTTGTATAAGAGTATGGATGTAATACGTGTATTGCATTCCAACAAAGAGAATACTTCCATTCTAAAAAAATAGACAGGATTCTGCTTATATGGACAAGCGGATAGTTGTCGTAGAGGATGAAGAGAAGATAGTAACAATGATTATCGCTTCTCTCGAGAGGGAGGGTTTCAATGTAAAGTCTGCCCATGACGGGATATCAGGTCTGAGGATGGTCAGGGAAGAGGCCCCTGATCTTGTGATCCTTGACCTTATGCTGCCTGGGCTTGATGGATTTGAGATCTGCAAGAATATAAGGATGGATCCGAGGATGGCCTCTACCCCAATAATTATCCTGACTGCCAAGACAGAAGAATGTGACAGGGTCCTGGGTCTTGAGCTTGGGGCTGATGATTACGTAACAAAACCCTTTTCCCCCAGAGAACTTACGGCAAGGGTGAAGGCAGTACTGAGGAGGACCAACTGGAAGAAAAATACAGGTGTTAAATTCTATTATAAGGGCCTGATGGTAGATACTGAGGCCTGTGTTGTGAAGGATGGGGAGAGAGAAGTGGAATTGACCCCGAAGGAGTTCGGGCTCCTTGTGTGTCTTCTCAGAAATAAAGGGCATGTTATGTCACGCCAGATGATACTTGACAGTGTCTGGGGCCTGCCGGCCTCTATAACAACAAGGACGGTTGATGTCCATATAAGGAACCTTCGCGAGAAGATACCTTCCTTGTCCGGTTTAATAGTTACGGTAAAACAGTTTGGGTATAAATTAAAGGACGAGGAGTAAGGGGGAATAATGGTGTTCAGGTATCTTTCTTCTTTCTTTCTGATCCTGATTCTGGCCGCTGTCTCATATGCCAAGCTGCCGATGGGGCATGAGGGTGCAAGATGGGGTATGAGCGTTGATGAGCTAAAAAAGATATCAGGTGATCTTGTTCAGGCCGACAATAGACACAAGTTTTACTTTGGTGAGCATTTTGAGACAGAACCTGATGTATATTACAGAGAGAAGGGTAAGGATGAGAGGGTCGAGTACTACTTTTACAAGGGAAAACTGTACAAGATATTTATCATCTATAACAGAGAACTTTATGAGACATCCTTCTATGAAGACCTTATAAAAAAGGCGAAAGATAGTTATGGCGCCCCAAAGGATCTATTTGAGGAAAAAACCTTCGGCCTAAGGGTATTTCATGCCCTCTGGGATGATGGTGAAACAACGCTTGATATAAGGAAAGGCGCCGGTTTTATATTCCAGGTATTAGCTGAAAAGTCTGTTGCATCAGAAAAGGAAAAGGCGCAGAAAAAGAAGAAGGGGATCTAGGTGGACCTCGATTTTACAGAAGAGCAGAGGATGATCCGCGAGATGACAAGGAAGTTTGCCGAAGAAGAGATTGTCCCTTCTTCAAGAAGAAATGATATAACTGAGAACTTTCCCAGGGAGATTATAGATAAGATGGCCCGGGTTGGTCTGCTCGGAGGACCGGTCCCGAAGGAATATGGCGGATCTGATCTGGATTATATCAGCCATGCAATAGTTACTGAGGAGATAGGCAGGGCAGACTCCTCAGTCAGAACAACTATTTCTGTTCAGATCTCCCTCGTAGAATTGACCATATTAAAATGGGGGAGCGAGGAGCAGAAGAAAATGTATCTCCCGCAGCTATGCAGCGGCAGGATGATAGGCTGCTTTGGACTTACAGAGCCTGATGCGGGTTCTGACGCAGCCAATCAGTCGACCTCTGCGAGGAATGAGGGGAGGGAGTGGATAATTGATGGAAGGAAGATCTGGATTTCAAATGGAGATTTCGCAGACATAGCGATTATCTTTGCCCAGACAGACAAGGAGAAGGGGTATGAAGGCATAACGGCATTCCTTGTTGATAAAGAGACACCTGGATTTTCAACGAGGAGGATAAGCGGAAAGCTTGGCCTTAGGGCCTCTGATACAGCGGAGCTTATTCTTGAAGCCTGCCGGGTACCGGCCGGATCTATGCTTGGAAAGGAAGGGGAGGGGTTTAAGATCGCCATGTCAGCGCTTGATAACGGGCGCTATTCGGTTGCTGCCGGATGCGTAGGGATAATCCAGGGATGCCTTGATCTATCATCGAGATATGCCGGGGAGAGGAAGCAGTTTGGAAGGCCCATAGGTTCCTTCCAGCTTGTCCAGGATATGATCGCAAGAATGGGTGTGGATCTTGAGGCCGCGAGGCTCCTTGTCTATAAGGCAGGCCACCTGAAGAACAAGGGGCTGCAAAGTACACTAGAGACCTCTATGGCAAAATATTTCGCCTCAGAGGCGGCTGTAAGGGCCGCTACTGATGCCATCCAGATCTTCGGGGCATACGGTTATTCTGATGAGAATCCGGTAGAGAGATACTACAGGGATGCCAAGGTGGCAACGATATATGAGGGGACATCCCAGATCCAGAAGCTTATCATCGGAAGCCATATCCTGGGTATCAAGGCCTTCACATAAAATCGAAACAGTATTAAAAGATAGTGGCAGCTACATCATTATTTTATACGTAAAAAAGGCAATCATTGTTAACATAGGAAAGATCGGAAGGATATATTTCAAGAAGGGTTATTATCTTTATGTGGGGTCGGCAAAGGTCAATCTTACAAAGAGGATCGAAAGACACAAAAGAAAGAGGAAGAGGTTTTTCTGGCATATAGACTACTTGCGGGATAAGGCAGAGTTTTACACCTCCCTTCCGATCATCTCGAGCGTCCCCCTTGAATGCCATATAGCGGACAGACTAAAAGGCATAACAGATTGGACTATAGATCGATTCGGGTCATCAGACTGCTCCTGCGAGACCCATCTGTTCGGCATGCATGAAGACCCGCTAAAATCATCCGCCTTTATTGATTTCCTCCTATGCTACCGCATAGACCGGATTGAAGAACTCTTGAAGATTAGGGAAGAAGGTTGATATTGGTAGATATCGGTTCATCCCACGCCTGTGGGGAACACGTCCACGACCCCGCGCGTGGAGCAATACACCGCCTAGCCCTACTTGAGCAGTTTGGTGTCAAGTTTTGATGTTTTAAGTTAAATTGGTTACCTCCCTGCCCCTGCCTTTAATCCCTCATCAATAGCCTTATTGATATCATCAAGGATCGTGTCAACTGAGATATTATGCATATTAGCGGTCTGCTCTATCGATTCATATTGCTGACCAGGGCAGGTAAAACAATTCTCACCATAATGTTTTTCGAAAACCTTTTTTGTCTCAGGATAGACCTTGATAAGATCCCCTACAAGCACCTCTTTTCTGCACATCTCTCCCCTGCTGATCGACCCCCCAGGCTTGCCGACAACCTGGGATGCGGAGAATAGCTTTTGTAACGGGTTTTCCTCTTCGGTCTTCGGGCTGTTTGTCGCCTTTTCAGGCTCTGCCTTAGGCTTGGGATCTGTCAGCAGACCATATATATTGGCAACAAAAAAGATAATCGATAGCACCATGATCCCGGAAGTCAGATAGAATATCATACTGAAGATAGATAGACCGGTCGCTATTGCAATTGTATGGGATGAGATCATCCCGATCACGCCTATATTTGCCAGATAGAAATGGTAACTTACAAGTCCAGGCCACTTAAGGGGCCGGGTATTAAACCTCGGCAGGATATGATAGGCAATACCGCATACTATCATAGCCATAAAACCGAGGAGATTTATATGTATATGGGCAAACCTGAAAATGGATCTGTTGATCAAATCCAGACCCATCAGAAAGCCTATTATCGTTCCAATAAGGAGATAGATAATTGCCCATCTTATAAACATCTTCGGATATTTATCCATTTTACCTCCAAGGCAAAGCCAATATCGGCTTCGCACGTGAGACCAGGAGGAGGATGGGAACCCCTCCTCCTATGAGCCCCTTATACCTTAATGACCTTTCGATTCGTCACTCCCGTTTATCTTTTTAAAGACCGATGGATTTTCAGGCCCGCTAACTATCAGGGCACCGGCCGCCCCTTTTGCTACCCTGAAGATGCTATGGTCAACTAAAAGATAGGTTGCGGGTACATCCACCTTAAATTCAACAATGGTTGAACCTGCAGACGGCACCAGGGTCGTCTGGATGTTCTTGTTTACTAATCCATCCAATGCCCCCTCAACATAGACCTTATCGAAGATCTCACCAATGATGTGAAATGATGAGGCGCTGTTGGGTCCTATGTTACCGAAATATATCCTGATATTATCACCAACTTTTGCCTTCAAGGCTTTATCACCCATCAAACCATTGGTGCTGCCATTGAATACTACATAATCAGGATTTTCCGCCAGCCCCTTCTTCATGGATAACTTTAGGATACCCTCTTTATCAGATGGCTCGGTAAAGAATTCAGACTGCATGACATAAAACTCCTTATCCACCTTTGACATACCCTTTTCCGGTTCTACAAGGATCATGCCGTACATGCCGTTAGAGATATGAGCCGGGATACTGGGATCAGAGGCTGCGCAGTGATAAATGTAAAGACCGGGGTTTAACACCTTGAACTCAAAAACCGCCTTTGCCCCTGGATCGACAAGGCTGACTGCCGCCCCACCACCAGGTCCATTTACAGCGTGCAAGTCTATATTGTGCGCAAAGGCATTATCTTTATGGTTGGACAGATGAAATTCAATGGTATCGCCTACCCTTGCCCGGATCATCGGTCCCGGCACCGTACCGTTAAAACTCCAGAATGTATATTTAGTATCCTGTGCCAGTGTTCCGACAAATTCTTTAGCATCGAGATTGACAACAACACGGGCCGGTGTAGTCCGCTTAATCGGCGCCGGAACATTCGGTGCAGTCGTGAGCTCTGCATTTATAACCTGTTCGACTGCAAATGCCTTTAAATTTACAGTGAATACAAAAAACCCAAATAACCCTGCAATCAAGATCTTGTTAATAAAACGACTCCAAGTCATTGATCCTCCTTATTTTAGTTAGATTGAAGTTTGAATATCGATCTCCCCTGTGTTCTATAATAAGATAACATCCACCGTTATTATGTGCCTTAAGTCACATAGGAAGATCTATCCGGAGTCTCACTGTTTACATAGTTTTATTCATCTGCTCTTTAGTTACAAAAATCATCCCCTTCTCTATAGTCAGCTTACCCTCTTTCTGGAGCCTTGAAAGGCTCCTTGTAATTACCTCCCTCACTGTCCCAAGGCGGGCAGCTATCTCTTCATGGGTCATGCCAAGGTCGATCGTCATACCATCTTTGCCTTTAGTCCCCCTTTTGCCTGTCTCATCAAGGATGAATGAGAAAAGACGGTCTTTAACATCCTTCAGTGAAAGATTCTCTACGGCCGAGGTAAATGCCCTGGCCCTATTTGAGATCTTGGGCAAGATGTTCAAGCTTATAGCGGGATTTTCCTTAACTATCTCAAGAAAGGAGGTTTTGCCGATCTTTATCAGAACAGAATCTGTGCATACCTCAGCATTTGCAGGATAGGGGCCGCCGTCAAAAAGGGGGACTATCCCGAAGAAGTCTCCCTCTTTAAACATCCCAAGGACCTGCTCCCTCCCCTCTGATGAGAGCTTAAAGACCTTAACCCTTCCGCTCTTTACAATATAAAAACCATCACATTCCTCGCCCTGGGTAAAGACTGCTTCACCTCTTGAGTATCTCTTTTCCAGACTGCTATTTAGTACCATGTCAACATATCTTTTATCCAGGTTAATAAAAGGGGGGACACTAGAGATTATCGCCCGGTTCTCGTTCACCTTCATTGACCTTACCCTTCTAAAACTTATAATCGTCTAATGTTCTATTTTACATGATCAGACATAATCTTCACAAGGTTGTTTGCATGTTATCGCAGGCACAGCAAAGCAACTGAATCTTGTGTCTATCCTGCAGATGGCCCTTATACCAATTCGCATTCAACAGGATACCAAGGCGGCGAGGAGGCATGAAGAAGGCTAAGGTTGAGGCTGAGGTTAAGAACTTCCTTAACCTTAACCTAAACCTCAACCTGCTCTTCTCCCTTAACCTCAACCTGTTTTTTCCAGGTAGCCGAATGAAGGCAAATTGGTATTATTTTGCCTTGTTGATCTTCCCTATAAGGCCGTTGAGTTTGTTCGGCAGGTAGGAAACGATCTCCCTTGTCCTGGTCATATTCTGAGAGATGTATTCACGGGCATCTATTACCAGGCTGAGGAGGGAGGGAATAACTAAAATGGTGAAAAGGGTGGAAAGACTCAGTCCGCCAACGATAACACTCCCCAATCCCCTGTATAGCTCAGAGCCTGCGCCCGGGAAAAGGACCAGGGGGAGCATCCCGAATACGGTGGTACCGACGGTCATGAAGATTGGACGGATCCGGTTTCTTACCGATTCCCGGATGGCCTCTCTGGGCGGCATCTGCTCGTTTCTTATATGGTTTAAGGACTGATCAACAATGTATATACCATTATTGACAATTATCCCGATAAGTATCACGAAACCAAGCATGGTCAGGACATTCAGCGGCTGGAAGGAGAGGAACCGGTTGACCAGAAAAAGGCCCAGGAAGCCGCCGACAGCGGCAGGAGGGACGCTGAACATAATGACCAGGGGATAGAGGAAGCTCTCATAGAGGGAGGCCATAAGCAGGTAGGTGATTAGAAGTGTCAGGAGAAGGTTCCACTTCAGTGCGTCGAAGGTACGGGACAGGTCATCGGCTGTGCCGGAAAGGGTGATCCGGTACAGATCTCCAAGCTGTCCGCTCTTGGATATGGGCGCCAGGATCTTCTCTTTAATAGAAGAGATGGCCTCCTCAAGGGGAATATCCGAAGGAGGGATTACCTGAATCGCAATGGAGCGCTGCCGTTCAGAGTGATTGATCTGCTCCGGGCCGGTAGCAACACGAATATCGGCAACAGAACCGAGGGTTGTTATCCGGCCTGCCGGTGTCTGAATAGGGATCTCTGCCAGATCTTGAGTCCTGCCGGCATATCGGTCTTCTCCGCGAAGGATGAGGTCGATCTTTCTCCCCTCAAACTGAACCTCACTCGCCTTTGCCCCATCCACGAGCGCATCAACAGTGAGCCCGAGTTCCGTGCTGGTCAAATTCAGATCGGCAGCAAGATCCCTTTTAGGAATAATCTGAACCTCCGGGTTGCCGAGATCGAGGCCCGGTATAGGTCTTGCCTGACTGGTTGGAAAGAGCTGTCTGACCTGACCAAATATCTGCCCCCCTAATGCAACAAGCCTCTCCAACTCAGGGCCGTGGATTTCAATATCAATCGACCTCCCTTCCCCGATATCCCTCTGAAACAGGCTTGTCTGTGTCACAATTCCAATTATCCCCGGCAGGTCTGCCATAGCCATACGCATCACAGGAATAAGCTCCCGTGCCCGTTCCGGGTCTGCTGATATCGCCCCCATAAAGACCTGACGCCCGCGGGCCACATAGAAGAAATTCTTTATGAGCGGACCTCCCGGCCTGGGAGTCTCAGGGGAGCCGGATTTTGCCTCCCACTCCCAGTAAGGGCGGAGCTTATCCTCTACCTGCTTCCCCATGGCTGTCAATTCCTCAAGATTATACCCTGGCGGTGGAAGGATTATACCGAGGATAAGGTTCCGGTTCCCCTCAGGGAGATATTCAGCCTTTGGAAAAAGTATCCAGCTTCCGAAAATAGAGAGGCCTGTCAGGAGAACAACGATAGCCACCCTCCGGATAAGGCTCCCGGAGATCCAGTAGACAAAATCGACTACACCTTCTCTTAACTTCCAGAAGAAGGAATCTGAGGGATTGCCGGACCGGCCCGATCTGTTCATGGCAAGTATCCGCGCGGCAAGGCTTGGAATGACGGTTAGGGCAACAAGGAGACTTAAACCTACCCCACTGCTGATAGCCACGGCAATATCCCGGAAGAGTTGGCCTGCCTCCTCCTTTATAAAGAAGATCGGGATGAAGACGGCCAAAGTGGTGAGGGTGCCCCCAAGCATGGCCCCCCACACCTCTAAAGCCCCATCGGAGGCTGCCTGCGTCCGCAATTTTCCCTTTTCCTGATGGCGATAGATATTCTCCAGGGCAACGACGCAGTTATCCACCACCATTCCCACAGCGAAGCTCATCCCTGCCAGGCTAATGACATTTAAGGTCCTTCCCAAAAGAAACATTATAAGGAAAGTCCCGATGGCGCAGATCGGGATCGAGGCGGCAATAACGAAGGTGCTGCTTATGCTCCTCAAGAAAAGTAGAAGGATAGCGATAACCAGCAAGCCTCCAACCCACAGGTTATTCTTGACCAGGGAGATGGCGCTTGTAATATATTCTGTTTCATCATATACCTGATAGAGCTGGAACCTCCGCTCTCGAAGCAGCCCCTCATTGAGTTCGGCAACAGCCCCTTTCAGACCGGTCATGGTCTTTAGGACATTGGCGCCTGTTGCCCGCTGGGCATTGACGGCAATGGCAGGCTCCCCCTGCTGCCGGACTACGTTTTCAGCATCTCTGTATCCCATACGCACGGCTGCTACATCACGGACATAAACCGGCACCCCGTTCCTGCTTGTGATGATCACATTTTCTACATCCTGGGTGGTCCGATATTCCCCCAGAGTCCGGACAAGGAGTCGTCTCTTTCCTTCATCAAAGTCCCCCCCGCTGACATTCTTATTCTCCCGATCCAGGACAAAGGTCATCTGCTGAATCGTTATCCCCCTCTGGGCCAGCTTATGGGGGTCAACGATTACCTCCATCTGTCTTTTTTTTCCGCCGAAGATATTGGATGACGCAACGCCCGGGACCCGCTCCAGACGGGGTTTTATAAAATCATCGGCAAAATCATACAGGGTCGTGGGATCAATCTCGTTCCCTTTGAGGGGCTTAAGGATGAACCACCCGATGGCGCCCTGGCGGGGATCCACGTTGCTGATAACAGGTTTTTCAACGTCTCTTGGGTATTCACGCACCTGTTCGAGCTTATTGGAGACCTTGAGCAGGGCAGCGTCAATATCGGTTCCCACAGGGAACTCCAGGATAACCCTCCCTTGTCCTTCAAGGCTTTCGCTGGTCAGCTTCTTGAGCCCCTCCACGCTTTTAAGCTGCTCTTCCTGTTCCTCTACTATCTCCCGCTCCACCTCTTTGGGGCTAGCCCCAAACCATCTGGTATCAACGGTAATCTTAGGTCTATCTACAGTAGGTGTAAGCTGAATTGGTATCTGTAACAGCCCTACTATGCCGAAAAGGATGACCAGGAGAACCCCCACGGTAACAGTCACAGGATATTTAATAGACCGATCAATGAGTTTCATCTATCTTTGTTCCTTTTTCCCCTCAATAACCTGCACCTGTTGACCTGGCCGGAGACGTTCGTTCCCCCTGATCACTACCCTCTCCCCTGTTTTGATATTTCCTTTGATCTCTACCATGCCCTTTACAGAATTACCTAATGTGACCTCCTCCTCCCGGACAGTATCTCCATTAACGATATACACAAAGTTTCGTTCCCCCCGTATCACCAGTGCGTCCTTCGGGATTAGCCGTGCGGTGTAAGGATCACCTACAGAAAAAGAGACCTGTGCAGTCATCCCGCTTTTGATGGTCAGATCACGGTTTTCAACCTCGACATCCACAGGAAATGTCCTGGCAGCATTGTCGGCCTCCGGGATGATTGCGGAGATTTTCCCGCCGGCCTGATAAGCGGGAAGGGCATCAAAGCGGATAGGGACTGTTCCCCCTATCTTCAGCTTCCCGATGTACCGTTCCGGTACATCAACCCGGATACGGAGATGCTTTAGGTCAATCATCTCCACCACCGGGCTTCCCTCTTGAAGCCATTGGCCAACCTCTGTATGTTCTTTAGTGATCACCCCGTTAAAAGGGGCCAGGATCCTCGACTTGGAGATCAGATCCTCTAACCGTTCGATCTCAGCTGTTAGTTGCAAAACCCGTTCAGAGAGGGCCTTATCGCGGGACCTCTCCTCTTCAAGCTGTTTCATGGGAATAAGTTTCTCTGCAAAGAGATTCTCTGATCGGATCAGGTCCCTCCTGACCTGTTCTTGATTGGCCTGCGCCTCCATAAAGGCGGCCCGGGCAGCCTTGAGTTGAATCTTAAGGGATGTTACGCGGATCCGGGCAAGGATCTGCCCCTTCTTGACAGCATCGCCCTCCCTGACAGAGAAATGCTCCACCAGGCCTCTGACCTCACCGGCCACCAGGCTCTTCATCCGGGGTTCTACGCTCCCGATAAAGGAGACTGACCGGTTGATCTCCTGTTCCAGAACCGGCGAGACCAGAACCGGGGACTTGGGGGGACCTGGCTGGGCAGAGGCCTTATATTCAAAAACAATGGCCAGGATTAGAAGAATAGCAACACGCAGAAGATACTTCATCGCCTTTTCATTCCTTTTATTTCTCTAAGTTATCTAACAAGTAAACCGGCGCCTGAATAATCTGACAAGTACCGCAATCTCCTGTGAATAATATCACTCCCATCTTTTTTGTCAAGAAACGGAAAATACGAAGATTTACGTCGATGAGAATATAGAACACTCTGTAATTGAACGGTTGCATAGGCGCTAGATAGATAGTTTCGGTTTGACAAATAGATCTGGAAAATATAATATCAAGCCCGTGCCGAAGTGGTGGAATTGGCAGACACGCACGTTTGAGGGGCGTGTGGGGCAACCCATGCGGGTTCAAGTCCCGCCTTCGGCACCATCTTGACATACACGATTTCCAGTATCCTCCGGAAGGAGATAGTCAACTTCCCTCGGCCTCGGCGTGTCATAGAAATAGCAGCGTGCAACCCCTTCGTCTCTCATAACCTCGATCCTGTCCAGGAAGTAACCGATAGCGGTTTTCTGTTCGCCGGGTGACCGCCTTTTTAGGACTTCGCCGACGTTCTTCAGTACCCTGGCATACTCGTTGACTAAAAGAAGGACATTGCTCGGCTGGCTGTTGATGCTCTCATATTTATTGATCTCCTTTTTCAGCCGCTCAAGTTCAGCTTCCCGTTTTATCAGTCGTTCCCTGAGAGCTGCTTACTGAACTCCGCTGCCTGCTCATATTTCACGGCCCGCATAATGAGACCCGGAGCTCCGGGAAGATTACTTTCACTCTGAGCGTACTCGACAGAGACACCGACCTTCTCAAGGATGAACTCGTAATGAAAGGCCTCCTTCGTGTTCGGAACTCTGCCGAACCGGGATTCATTGAGGATCACAAGGCGTGAGAAGTCATGACGCTTTGACTGAACTTTCTGAAGGAGCCGCATTACTCCCGGACGCTTTTCAAAGGTGGTACCTGATATGCCTTCGTCCTGGAACTCCTCGACGACCTCATACCCTTTTCCCCGGCAGTACTTCCTGAGGATCTTCCGTTGATCAGGGATAGACATCTCCTGCATGTCTGTTGAACATCTTATGTAAAGGCCTCAAACGCTGAAAGGTATTCGATCATCCGCTTGACGTTCACACTGCTTACCTGAAGGCCGTGGTCTGACAGCTCGACAAACTTCTTCATATCCATGATCGTGCGCTTCGGCACCCATATGCTTTTCCACTTCCGGCGCTGCTTAAAGGTGATCTCCACTTCCTCGGTCCCGGTGTCAACGTCCAGGGCGCAGCCGGTTATAAAAAGCGGCGTGAAAAATATTTCTTTATACTTGGGGTTGCCCTTGTCGTCATAGGTGACTTGCTCGACATGGTTTTCCTTGATGATGAAGCCTTTCGGCTCTATGAACTTAATACCGCCGATCTCCTTTATCTCGGCGCCGATCACCTGAGCGCCGTCAATCAACCTTTGAAAATCCTCTTTCGCCTTCCCCAGGGTAACAAAGAAGTCCGTCACGTCCTTCTTGTCTCTGCTGCCGTCGAGCATTGCCTGCCACTGGATCGCCTTCACGCTCTTTGCCGTGCCGCTGAGGGCCTCGGCCACTCTCTGAGCGCCCTGTCTTCCGGGCTCGTCGTTGTCATAGGCCATGATCACATTAAGGCCCTGGAAGAGGGGAGACCATTCCCTCTTCCAGGTGTTCGCGCCCCCGGTACCCGATACAGCCGGGAAGCCAAGCTGATTAAGAAGGAGCGCCTTGAATTCACCCTCAGCAATCAAGATGAAAGGGAGACCGTCCTTTTCCTTGATCACGCGGGCCGGGTAGAGGGAGACTTGAGAGCCCTTCAACTGACTGCCCTTATGCTCTTTGAAAGTCCACTTCCCCGGCTCGATCTCGATAGGGATCACGTAATGACCGCCCTGGTGCCCGAGGAGGTACTTTTCTGTGGTCTCGAGGGAAAGACCGTATTTACTCTGGAACTTCTTTATGACCTTCTCATCACGTGTAAGCTGATGATGAAGGTTCTTGATCTGGTCAAGGCTGAGGAATGCTGCGCGTGGGGCGGCTGAGGCCTCTGATATGCCCTCGTCTGTTTTGAGCCTCTGCAGGGCATCTTTGAAGGGGAGGTTGATTTCTTCTCGATGAACTTAATAGCGTTGCCCTTCTCCCCGCATGCATGGCAATAGTAAAGGCCGGTCTCCGTGTTCACGCTGAAAGACGGCTCTTTATCTTCGCGTACTCCTCGATCATCTCGCATGCATGCTCACGGATATTATCGAGCGCCTTCTCAAAACCGGCGCCATGGTTCCTTCCGCCGCATATACAGTCACACTCCGGATGCTCGGCGTTATAGCATTTCGCGTCACATCTGCCAACGATACCGGATTTGTTCATGGTCAGACCTAAAGCGACGGTAACAAGACAGCAGTTAGGGGCAAGGGTGAACGCTGACTTAATTAAAAAGCTGAAGCACCTTGCTATCGATAAAAACGTATCCTTCAATATCCTTATCGAAGAAGCACTTGAAGACCTCCTAAAGAAGTACAAACAGAAGTAGCACCGTCATGGGCCTCTTCGACTTCCTGAAGAAGAAACCGGTTCCGGAGCCTTTACCCGTTTCAATCCTCACCCTCTGACGAGGATATCGAAATCCTATCTAACGGAGACATCCGGCTTAATCCCTCTGCGTATTGCCCGTTGACCCTTTACAATATGTCCATCGAGACAGCACGTAAGATTCAAGGATTCTTTGACTTCAAAAATGAGACCAATCCAAAAGACAGCCTCCGCCTTTTGTTCATGTCGGAGCCTGTAGGCATAAGAGAAGTTGATGTATTGGTAAAGGGAGAGGCTTCTTGTCTGTCTGAAAGTGAGGTGTCCACAGGGTCAATTCTTGAGCATCATGCAAAGGACAGGACGCCGCTTTACGCCCTCTGCAGGAAGTACACCCCGGAGCTTATTGCTCTCTTTGCCACTATAAACCAGTTGCATAAACCTTAAACCCATGCTATCATAAACTCATGAGTAAAGCCGACAAGCTGCTGCAAAGGTTTTTATCCATACCGAAAGACTTCACATTTGAGGAGATGAGGAAAGTCCTGAAAGACTGCGGGTATGAGGAGATAAAGACCGGCAAGACGTCGGGATCCCGGGTGGCCTTTTATAATAATGAACCGGATGACATGATCAAGTTTCACAAACCGCATCCGTCATCTATTATGAAACGGTGTTACCTGAGAGAGATTAAAAGGCAGTTAATAGACAAGGGGGTTTTAAAATGAGCGACACAATGACTTATAAAGGCTATATAGGCACTGTCCATTACAGCGAAGAGGACGAGGTATTTCACGGCAAGATAGAAGCGATCAACGATCTCATCATGTTTGAAGGTAAGAGCGTTAAGGAGCTTAAGAAGGCATTCCATGAAGCTGTAGACGATTACCTCGAGACATGCAAGGAAATGGGCAGGGAGCCGCAAAAGCCCTTTAAGGGCAGTTTCAATGTAAGGATACCGGAAGACCTTCACAGGAAAGCCGTGAAGAAGGCTACCATGATGGGCGTATCCCTGAATCAGCTCGTACAGAAGGCGTTAGAGGAAAAGGTAGCTGTTTAAAATTGAGGTAACGGCATATATTACAGTCTCGGGTCTCTACTTGCTATAGGATTTATTTGCTTCTCGGAGAAGCATATCAGCAAGTTTGTGAACTTCATCCTTTATGGAACCACAAAGCCGGATTCAAATCCTCACATCAAGACATAGTCTGATATTGCCTCTTTCCTGAAGGCCTCGTATAACACATTTTACAAAGCCGTTAAATCGTATTTAACAAGGATTCCCCTTGAGGGCGGACGGGCAGGGGTGAGGCTGCCTATCCAGGGCGCCGCAAAACTCACAACGTCCCCCTGTCCTCTCGCGGATCCGCGCGGAGATCTGTTTCCAGTCTTTTGGGTACCGCCCCTTATTCTCCGCCCGGATAGGCATATTTTCAAGCAACCTTTGAAAGCGGAAAGTCAATTATGATATGATTTGTAGGTGCCTGGTTCGTGTACGTCAAATAAGGTACCGCTCCTTCGGCACCAATTCAATTAGGTCGGTTCGAGGCTAGCCAATGACTATCCTGTTCCTCCCCTGCCTCTTTGCCTCATATAAGTATGCATCGGCTATCCTGATCAGATCGTCTATATTATCAATTTTTGTGTCAGGGTAGCTTGAGATCCCTGCGCTGATCGTAGTATTAAAATCGGGTGCTCCCGGATAGATAAATTGATATTCCTCCACGGCCCTTCTGATCCTCTCTGCCACAATCATTGCGCCCTCAGGACCTGTCTGGCAGAGGGATATTATGAACTCTTCTCCTCCGAATCTTGCTAAAATATCATGTACCCTGCAATTCTGTCTTAATATATCAGCCACCTTTATCAGGACAGCATCGCCCTTTTGATGGCCATAGGTATCATTTATGCTTTTAAAGTGGTCGAGGTCCAGGAGGATGAGCGAAATAGATAACTTGTGTCTCTTTGAGCGTGAGAATTCACTGCCTAATCTTTCGATGAAATACCTTCTATTGTGAAGGCCTGTAAGTCCGTCGGTGACAGACAGCTCCTCAAGCTTTTTATTGATCATCTCAAGATCCTTGTTCTGCCTTTCAAGCTGGTCCTGAAGATCCTTCATCCTGAGGAGATTATTGACCCTCGCAAGGAGTTCTTCCGGATCAAAAGGTTTTATGATGTAATCGTTTGCGCCGCCCTCAAGGCCTTTAATCTTATCAAGGGAATCTTTCCGGACAGTGAGAAATATTACTGGAAGGTCATGATACTTAGGCTGGTCCCTGATCGCCGAGAGGAGCTTAAAACCATCCAATGTAGGCATATTAACATCAGAGATAACAAAGTCAATTTGATCCTTTAACAGGATATCGAGCGCCTTGGCGCCATTTTCTGCTTCAACTATACTCGAGAAAAACCCGGACTTTTCAAGGATTTGAAGGAGGGCATTTCTTGTAGAAGGGGAATCATCGACGATAAGTAATTTCTTGGTTGCCATATGTTATGCTAGCATGGTTAAATTTAGTTGTCAAAAAGAGGGCAAAATTGCCCGCTCAACAGTCTTTAGCAGGTTTCCCTTGTATCCGCCATAGTCCCCTGAAATAACAGCGGTTGCACCATTTCTAGGCTCAGTCATAGGGGAGGTCTGGATCCATTTATTTCCAGGGGGCTTTTCGGCACGCTGATCTTTAGATGAGGATAAAGAGATAAAAATCAGGGAGCTTGCGAAAACCACCAAAAGAACGCACTTTTTAAGGTATTGTTGCATGACCACCCTTCCACCGGATTATAGCCGGCCAAAAAATAATTACTAATGTGTATTCATCTGAGCCAATGTCAGGCCGAGGTATATCACTATGAGACCGAGTATAAGGTTGACCCTCCCCATCGTAGGGACTATGAGTTTAAGGAATCTCGACGGGGATACACCCTCTCTTATCTTCTCGCCAAGAAGCGGACCCAGGACAAAATCATGGAAAAGGCTTAACAGGATCATGATCAACACAAGGCCCAGCTTCAGGACAAAGACACCATGAAAACCATCTTCCCCCTCATGTACCATGTGACTGGTAATATGGTGATATATATTGATTGGCCCGGTGAGGATCAGCACAAAGATGCAGATCCATCCGACAAGCTTAAACCGCCTCCCTATATCCTTATAGAGGATATGCTGCACCTCCGGCGGGGCCGATCTTTTGAGGGATGGAGCGGCTATTATTGTGAGAAATGCCATTCCGCCGATCCAGACCATAGCAGCGATCAGATGAACCCAAAGGACAAAAATCCATATCATAATATTCTCCGAGAGTCATGCAATAAGGCCGGATTATACCACAATAAAGACCAATATCAACCACGCTCAAATCCGGTGAGCCTGTATATAATAAAAAACATTGCTTCATGACAAAGCTCCCTATCATAGCTATGTGCTCCTTAGTAACCTCGCCCATAAATGTGCAACTCACTTTTTGCGACAATCAAAATAGCGCCTAACAAGCCCTTCAATATCATCCATATATCTATTAGGGATATTCTTAAAACGCCTGCGGCACTCGGAAACAGCAGCTTCCGGATCGGAATACCCCTGAATCACCCCTATTATATTCTCGTAATATTCCCTGATCCTGTCAGAGGCAATCTCAGCAAGCTTATGATCCCCTGCTATCTCCCCGGCAGTTGATCCTATATCGCCGTTATGCTTAAGGAGGCATTGAAGACAGATCCCCTTGAACCTGGAGCCTACTGTTCCCCTGCTTAGCCTCAGACGTTCAGCGGTCTTGCCGATCTCAAAGAGATTCTTCCTCATTAGGACAAGAAATGCGCCGTCACCCTCTGCATCGATCCGCCTGTCAGGCTCATCCCTATCCTCAGTTAGTCCCCTGTCTCCTTCCCGCTTATCTGATCCTATATCATCTTCTGTTATCATTTCCCCTTCGGCCATAACAGCGGCCCTCGATATCCGATTTTCAAGCTCCCTGATATTCCCGCTCCATCCATCTTCCATAAGGGCCTTCATGGCCGCCTCAGAGATCCCCCTGATCTCCTTTTTATACTCTATCCCGGCCTTATCTATAAAATAATGAACCAGGATCTCTATGTCCTCCCTCCTCTCTCTCAATGGCAAGAGTTCTATTGATATTACATTCAGGCGATGGAACAGATCCTCCCGGAACCTACCCCCTCTTATCTCAGCCCTTAGATCCTTATTTGTTGCCGAGATTATCCTGGCATCTATCCTGACCGGCCTTGCATCACCCACCCTCTCAATCACCTTATCTTGCAGCACCCTTCTAAGCTTTACCTGTAGAGAGAGATCCATATCCCCAATCTCATCCAAGAATATAGTCCCTTCATTTGCCAGCTCAAACCTCCCGATCTTATTGGATAGAGCGCCCGTGAATGCCCCCTTTACATGACCAAACAACTCAGACTCAATGAGATTTTCGGCTATAGCCGGAAGATCAACAACAACGAAGGGTTTATCCCCCCTTGGGCTCATAGTATGCACCGCCTTTGCAAGGAGACCCTTGCCGGTCCCGGATTCTCCAAGGATCAGTATAGGGTAATCGGTTTTTGCAGCCTTTTTTACCTCCTCAAATATCTTAAGCATCCGTTCGTTCCTTGTTACTATCCCGTATCCGGCACACTCGGACCGCCGCTCCTCCCATCTCCCCTTCAGGCTAAAGTCCTGTTTTGTTGAATGGACAAAGATATCAGCCACCTTATCATCCAGCTCCTTCTTTATCTTGAGCAGCCTCTCCTTCTCCTTTGATTCTTTTTCAAGCCTTTCTTCCAGTTCCCCCACCTTAATCATCTGTTCCGTTATCCTCGAAGAGGTCATATCCATCTCCGTCCTAAGAGATGAAAGCTCCTGGTTGATAAGACCCAGCTCCATCTCCTTCTGTCCAAGCCTCCCCTTTATCATGGTCATCTCATCTGTCACCCTCTTCTTTTCTCCGGATAACCGCGCTACCATCTCCCTCTCCAGATTAAGCTGGTATAGCGAGACGGCGAGGGTCGATACAATGATGACAAGGGAGGGGGAAAAGAGATCGATGACAATGCCCTGATATTTAAAGGAGAGATATCCGAAAAGGAGATACCCTCCTGAAAAAAGCAGGATAACGATAACCTTTTTCTCCCATTTTTTTATACGGCATGAGAAGGCGGAAACGATCCCGATCAAAAGGAGGAGAGGGATCTTTATCCCGGGGCTGATATCTTTTAAAAAGTTATTTGTGATGATGGTATTTATGATATTGGCATGGATGCCGCCTCCCGGATAATCCACTTCGATGGGCACCGATTTTACATCAAAGCCTGTAGCGCTATTTGAGATAAGAATCAGCTTGCCTTTGAGCCTGTTTTTTAATTCGGCCATTCCATCCGCCGTTTGAGCCTTTTCTAGTATATCTATAAAAGAATAGTGATCATAGGTATCAACCCACCTGCCTGCATAATTTATGAGCATCATCCCCTGCTGATCTATAGGTATCCTGATATCTTGCCTCCTGCCTTCGGAAATATGCGCATTTTTAAGGATGATCTCCTTCCCCGGATAGATGGAGATACTGTCTTGAGCTACATCCAGATAGCCGGCTGCCGCCTGAAGGCCAAAGGCCGGAAATGGTATCCCATCCAGGTCTACCACCAGAGGGACGCGGCGGATGATCCCATCCCGGTCCCGATTGGCCGAGATATGACCTATACCCTTTGAGACATTAGAGAGCGAAGGGAAGGGGGCTAAAGACCTCCGGACCTTTAAATAGACGGCCTTTTCAATAGGCCGGCCTTGATAACCGAACACCTTAATCGCCTCAGTTTCACCGTCATTGTCTTTCCGGCCGTCTTCATTTGAGAGCTCGAATCCAACAGGATAATAGACCTTCTTTCCTTTTTGGGTTGCAAGAATGAGCGCCTCATCGCTCCTCTTATCGACCGGTTGGCCGAAGAGTATATCATACGCAATTGCCCCTGCCTCACTTTCCGATAATATCTCAATCATCTGTGCATGCCATGACCTGTCCCAGGGCCACCGCCCGATCTTTGATATGCTCCTGTCATCGCAGTCGATCAGGACAATCCCCGGATCGGTATTGATATTTCCTCTCAGCTTAAAACGGTAATCTAACGTCTTTGCCTCCCAGGCGTAAAAGAGGTCGGAGAAGACAAACAAAGATATAATGACCAATAAACTGCTTATAAGGCCGATAGATATGGGGCCAATCCTCTTGATGATATCCTCTTTTCCTAACCCGATTAACTCCATAATGTTAAGGACCCTGCCTGGGGGTTTTACCTCCTTATCCGCCTTTTCTCCCCGCAGGCCCTTCATCGGTTGTGTGACATTGGCATTGTAAGGTTCATATATTTCCAAGGGTGGCTCACCAGGTTTAATGCGATAAGATCCATGTTCCTTCCATGCAATCTTTGTCTTGGGCAGCCAGCCAAAGGCATCAATATAGACTGAACGGGTAACACAGATGTGGCCGCCTTCAGCCAGGGCCTCTGCCCGAGCTGCCCAATCCACATGCCGGCCGATTAGATCCTTATGGTTCTGGACACCCCCGGCTGATTCCACCCTAACCTGTCCCATGTCTATACCGATCCTTACGCTGATATACGGATGACCATACATTTTTTCCTGGACCTCGATGGCGCGTTCTACAGACGTTGAAGGCTCGGAAAAGATAGCAAGGAGGCCATCACCCGTTGACTTAATAACTTCACCAGATCCATCCCTGGTGATAATCTCTTTTAGAATGTCATCATGCTCCTTCCAGGCACGCTGAAACGCCTCTTCGCTTACATGCTCTGTCATGGTCTGCTTTAAGAGGGTAGAACCCTTCATATCCTCAAAAAAGATCACCAGGACAGAGGTCTTCTTATCTCTTGCAAAGTCCTCTACCTTATTAAGATCTAGATCGGTTAATTGAGTGGTTGGATCCAGATCTTCAGTCCGGGACACCTCTTCTCCTCCTCATCTGCTCCTCCCTGGCGTTCCGATTATATCTATCGGTTTTTCCGGCGGCCTCTTGGTAAACCCTCTTAATCCCTTCTGCATACCACCTTTGGGGTTGATAAATATCTCTGTGTATGCCTCTGCCCACTCTAGTCCATCCAGTTTATCCGCTGATATTGAGAGATCACGCAAGCGGGGGTTATCCCCTCTTTCAATGGAGTAGAACCCCCTGGAAAAGTCCATTTGGGAAAGGGATAGGGGCTTTGTTGTAGCAATCGCCTTTATCCGCTCAAGGCCGACCGGCCCATCTACATTAATCTTAAAGCCATAGGAATCATCCGGGATAGTATATGTTGTGCCGGCCCGGATAAGGTTATCCTTGTGAAAGGCATTTGGAAACAGTATAGTAACCCTGCCGGATGTCCCTATGTCTATGAGTGTGACATAGCAATCCCTATCTGATCTGAAATAGAATGTCATTGTATCACCGATCTGATACTCACCCTTGTCGGTCCAGACCTTTAAATTGAATGATTGCCCTTCCCTTTCTATGTTTAGCAAACTATCAAGTGTCAGGTCATATGACGATTCACCCGCCTTCTCCCTTGCTGCAGGCGGGTCCTTTAAAGGCAGCCCATCCCTGTTTATCAAGACCTTTCCCGCAGAGATTATGGTAGATGTCTTCACCTGGATCAACCTCGCATTGATCCTCAGGCCCTCTCCGGTAATCCAGTAAGAGCCGGTGACATACATATCGGCGCCCGCGGATTTGGCCCTCTCCTCAGGCGGAATAACATCATCTATATTTACCTTTTCAATAACCGATATATCATCAACCAATGCGAGGTCTGCCTTTAACTCTGCTTCAATCTGGTTGCTTAAGGTTGTTCTGCCGCCGCTGCCTCCCTCTCTGAAATCGAGGACAGCGAGCCTCAGGCGCCCCTTGTCCTCCATATTCTTTATGATCTGGATCACGAGGCCTTCTATCCCCTCTCCCCACTTATATTCCCCTTCGTCACCCTGAGACAGAGAGGCATTCCGGATGGTAAAGATCGCCTTCTCCTGAGACAGACTGCCAAGGAGCCTATCCGTTATCTCCCTGGTTCTTCCCATGCCGATCTTCCCGATGTCATATTTAAGGGCAACGGCGCTGGTCTCATTGCCGGCTTGATCGATCCGGTGGATAGAAGACCTGATAATACCTTCGCTATCTGTCCTCCCTTCCCTGTCGATCTCACCCCTCCCCCTCTCAAAAGAGAAGACCATAGGGAATTCTGTTATCGGATATAATTGAACATCATCGCCATAGACCAGCCTCGCTGCAAGTCCTTCCGGGGACCTCCCGATCCTTGCCTTCTGCTGATCGCCGCTTATCTTGGTTATCTTAAAATGGGATAAAAACTCGGATATCTCCTGCCCGACATCCGGGGCTGATGCCGCTCTGGTCTTTACATCTTTATCTATAGGGGACCTAATCACCTCGTATCTGCTGATTAAGGGGAGGACCTCCTCCCCTTTTTCATAGGCATCAAGATAGCTATTTAATGCCTTTACATAATCCCTTTCTCCTTTTGATCTCCTTGCCGCCCCGATCGACCCCCTGATCTTCTCCTCCGCCTGATCGATCTGCCCTTTAAGCCTTACGGAGGCCTTCTCCCGGTCGAGGACGGCAAGGGACCAGTTAAGTCCTTTATCCGGGTCGGTCCACCTTTCGTTTACCTGGAGCCCCGCTATAACGATAGACACCTTTGTTTTTATCTTTGATCCGACCTTGTAGTATTGATCTCCTGAATCGGATGTCTCGATCTGGGTAATCTCCTCCTCACCCTTTATCTCCACCTCTATCTGCTTTAAGAGATCAAGCTTTGCCGCCTCATCGGCCCTCTCCCTGTCCTTACCGGTACCTACCCCTGTAATATAGAAGGGATCAGGATATTTGATGTGATGGCCGCTATCTACCCAGGAAGGATGGAGGTTCTGATGCGCGGCACAGCCGAACAATGCCGACATTAATAGCCATGTTGCCTGAAATTGAATAGACCTATTAATAATAAACCGTTTCATCTTGTATGTACCTCTCTAAATGACATCTCATGCTAAATCCCACCATGTTCACAACCTCCTTTAAATTTCTCCTTTCTCCTATGATGCACTCCTTTCCTTGACTCTACTGCCCTTCCTTGTTATTCTAATTTTAAAGAAGGGAGGATCTCATGCCAAAGATCATAGAAGCTATATATGAAAATGGTGTATTTAAACCTACAGAGCATATTGATCTGCCGGAATCTTACAAAATTAAGATTATTATTCAAGAGATAGATGATCCCGATCAATATCTCATGGAGTCCCTTAAAAAGGGATACCATATGGGTAAAATCTTTAATGATATTAACCGGGAGAATATCTATAATGATATTGGTTGACACCAATATTCTTGTATATGCCCACAATCTAGATTCAGATTTAAACGGGGTAGCAAGGAGATTAATATCAGATGCTATAGATGGAAAATATGAGGCCTGCATCTCTCCCCAAAACCTGTTAGAATTTTTTAGTGTCATAACTAATCCCAAAAGAGTAGAAAAACCTCTTGATTCAAAAATTGCCCATCAAGTGATGCTTAACTATTGGCATTCTAAAAAGATACATAAGATTTATCCTTCTAACCTTGTTTTTATAAGGCTTGCCCAATTGGTAAAAGAGATGGAGCTTTCCAAAACAGATATCTTTGATTGTTATCTTTATGTCACCATGGAAGAAAATGATGTCCATGAAATCTACACTAAAGATATTCATCATTTCACCAGGTTTCCCGATCTTAAAGTAATTGACCCGTTTTAATAATATTTGGCTGTATTTCTCACTTTGCACTTTGCAATTTACCTTTTGCATTTTCTTCAATCCTCCTCCACCTCATAATAAATGGAAGGCTAGCAAGGATAAGTATAGATACCATGCCGCCCATATCAGGTGGATCAGATGGGCCATGGCCCCTAATATCAATGCTGCCGCAGCCAAATCCCCAGTTTCTATCATCCCATGATCCTATAATAGATATACTATCTTTCATGCCTGGCTCGGTAACTAAGAAGATCTTTTGGAACGACCTTCTCAATCTTTAACCCATACTCCTCTGCCACTTTTTTTGCACCATCACGAATATCTTTTGTGACCTCCTCCCTGCTCATACTTTTTCTTTTTTCATGAAGTCGCTCCATAATCTCATGGACCTCTCTCATACTCTTTGGTTCAGTCATTATCGGCTACCTCCCTACTACCTCCCTCTTCGCTTTGAGTTTTACGATATGGGCAAAGTTCCAGCTTATTGTAGATTAATCGAATCACTCACAACAGATGATAAATTGCCCGCAACATCCTTAAACCAGACATAGACCGTCTTTACACCACTACCAGGACTCAATGTAAATGGGACAGTGCCGGAATAGTTGGCGGCAGAAACAACCGGCATCCATGTGGAGAGGACTGATAAGGGTATAGTGGGTGACTCAGCGGCATAGTATCCAACAATACCGGTATTATCTGTGGCAGAGAGTGTCAGGGTGACATCTCCGGAGCTTGTTGTAGCATCTCCATTATTTATAGTAATAGATGGAGATAAAGGAGAGGTAGAGTCAGACGGTGGAGAAGGTATATACAATTCAGCGCTCCTTTGGTTTCCTCCTGAAACCAATACACTTCCGTTAGAAAGGAGGGTTGCAAAGTGATAAGCTCTTGATACTATCGTTTTACTGCCTATTGTAAACTGGCCTGTGGATGGGTCATACAGTTCACTGGCTGTGGTATCAACATTAGTTCCTCCATAGCCTCCGGCAATCAACACCTTTCCGTTTAAGAGGAGGGTTGCTGTATGGCCTTGCCGTGGATAATTCATTGTGCCTGCTAAGGAGAATGTTCCGGTAGAAGGGTTATATATCTCTGCAGAGTTAAGTATAGAGGCATCAACTAAAGAGGCATCAGAATTCCCTCCTGCTATAAGAACCCTGCCATCTGGAAGTAAGGTTGCTGTATGGTGCCATCTTGGAGAATTCATCATTCCTGTTGTCTGCGAAAAGATCCCGGTAGCAGGGTCAAAGAGCTCTGCTGTATTGAGTAATGAACTGCTGCCATTATGCCCGCCTGTAATCAGGACCTTGCCATTAGGCAAGAGGGTTGCGGTCTGAAACATCCTTGGAATGATCATCGCACCTGTAGAAGAGAAGGTGCCATTAGAGGGATCATATATGGCTGTGACAAATGCAGCTATAAGTACCTTTCCATTCTGTAACAGTATTGCTGAATGATGCCCGCTGGCTTGAGGCATGCTACCTGTATAGGAGAAGGTACCTGTGGATGGGTTATAAAGTTCAGCAGAACTATATGTTACAAAACCACCAGCCTGGGTTGAGCCATTGGTATCATCAAACCCTCCAGCAATAAGGACATTTCCATTACTTAAAAGCGTTGCCCCATGATTCTCCCCGGTAAAATGCCATCCCCTTTGGTTATTCATGCTATTACTGGTGTAAGAAAATGTGCCCAATATTGGGTCATATAGCTCTGCAGAACTGTAATAGTCACCTCCTCCATCCTGCTGTGGATTAGTCCCACCTCCTACAACAAGGACCTTCCCATCAGGAAGCAATATTGAGGGAGACCAGTATCTCGCCAGGTTCATAGCGCCTGTTGCTGTCCAGATATCAAACGTCGATTGAGTTGTTGGCGTGGATGCCGGATCTTTTGGATTAGATCCCGCATTTATCTCTACCAGATTCGTATAGCCATCAGCATCTTCATCAAAGCTTGTATTTAGCTGAGAGCTTGAGACACTTATAGTTGTATTTGATCCGGCAGATACATTCCCTGATGTAGTTGCCTGGGCAATGATAAGACCGGATGGATCATAATAGGTGATGGTGAAGGTATGATTACCTTCCGATACACTGGTGATGGTCGCAGTAACAGAACCATCTCCATTTACTGTCATGGGATAGCTCCCATCAGAATTAGTCCCGCTCATGCCGGATATCTTAAGGGTCGCCCACATCCCTGAGACAGGGGCCTCAAGGGCCTTGAAGGTTACCTGCATATCATCAGGAGATATTGCAGAGGAGGACTCCTTCTGGTTGCAGGCAGAGAAGGACGCTAGGAGGATAATACAGATTGCAAAATGCAAAATGTAAAATGCAAATTGTTTCTTCATGGCAAACCTCTTATAAAGACCTAGTGCAAATTGCAAAATGTAAAATGCAAAGTGCAAAATGTTTCTTCTTTGTACGTCTCATCCTAAATTTCCTTATTACTTTTGGCAGTTATTACAGACTTTGCAATAATCCTAACCAGCTCTTCACCTTCACGCAAGATAGGTCGTAAGACCTCATCTGAAATCAATGCGGATTTCTCAACTAGCATTAGCCAATAGAGAGATTCTTTTAACTCCTTTAATACAATTTGTGTTTTGTGAATAAAATCAGCGCGGCTTTCTGCCCCACATGCTTCTTCATAATTTGCACCAGATGATGTTGCAGAGCGCATTAACTGATCACCAATATGTCGTCCTACACTGTTTTTATTCAGCTTGACAACTAGCTTTATTACTGCTGTTGCAAAATCCAGCAGTCTTTCCGAAAGTTCATTTCCCTGATTTTTCATTTTGCCTTTTTCACTTTTCACTTTTCACTCTTCACTTTGCAATTTGCACTTTGCCTTTTGCAATTGTATTTTCTTCTAATTCACGGTCCTGCCCCGGTTACGGTTACTGTACCTGTGCCGCCGCTTCCGCCATTGTTATTATTTCCGCCCCCGCCGCCTCCTGCTGCTGCTGC
>CAZYNY010000015.1:0-24453 GCA_964648095.1 uncultured Nitrospirota bacterium
CCTTGTAACATGTTGTAAAATAAAACTTTTTAAAATTTAACTGTTGAAAATGAGCCTTACCTGCTGCATTGATCCTGCTCCCACATTCATAAACCTCACTCCTCCGAGGAAGTGGCGTTTTATCTGAATACGCGGCCTAAGCTGAGAAATAGTGAGAATGATCGGAGTGAGCAATGCGAGTCTAAATCAGGTGCGAGAGCTCTGTGGCAAGGCCAGGATGAAACCGATGACGGTTTAAAATCGCTGCTACGCAATCCGCGACTGGGATATGGCAGCGAACTTTTATTTTACAAGGAAAGAACTAAACAGGGTTAAGATGAAACATTTTAATATCCAGTTGGTCGATGGTAGTTCGGCATCTTTTAACGAAAAAGATAATAAAATGATTGCCTTGCGATTTTTAGGAGAGATCTAATGAAATCAATAAGAAGAACAAATAAAAATCAGGGAGTTATATAACCAATAGACACCACCTGTCAAAGCGAAAATAAGATCTTGGAGGGATATTGGCAAAACTCTCTCCATACCAGTAATAATCTCTGAGGATTTTATTGTCATTACCTGGTAATACTATTTAAAAGGGTTTTTAATGGTAATTCCCTTTATTGTCTGGGCATCAGATAAATCTTCAGAAAGGATTGCTTTTGCCCCTCCGGCAAGAGCTGATGAAACGATGAGGGAATCCCAGAAAGAGAATTTATATCGCTCGTGTAGATCAATTGCCTCCAGTACAATCTCCATATCGTTCGTTATGATATCCCATTTTGAGAGTTTCTTTATTATTTCCTTCGCTACTGGTGTCTCAAGAGGCGACGCAATTTTTCCGGTTACCGTGACGAAGAATTCCTGCAGGGTCTGAATGCTTAAAATCCCGAGCCCTGATTGCCATAGGTCTTTCATGATACTTAAAGCGATTAGGTGCTTGCGACCAGCGTCTATGTCATAAGCATAAACAAGGACATTTGTATCGACAAACACCTTATCTTCGCTCATGCAATTTTCCACGTGAGCATGGCATACGCCCGCCAGTGCCCAGATGGAGCCCCTGCTCCATACGCCTTATTTCGGTCTCCATGGCTTTCCTATAACCCGTATCCTTCCTGATCTTCTCCTCAAGGGACTCCCTTATCAACGCGCTGAGAGATTTTTCTTCCTTAAGCGCCAGAACCTTAGCCTTTTTCAGTATTACCTTGGGCAATGAAAGCGTAACATTCTGCTTTTCCATACACACCTCATTTATTCTTAATCACATATTTATGTGTAGCACATATTCAAGTGTAATGTCAACTGAACCATTTATGCAAAAAGGAGATTTACTGATAGTTAATCTGTCAATATCATGAGTGCGAAACGCTCCCTACAATGATACTCCATTATAGAGACCGTTAAAAATTCAGGAAATTGCCTGAGACCTTTCCTATTACGTAACATAATAGCGTTGCGGCCATTACTACTGATGTATTCTCAAGTCCGCTCTTAAGCCAGCTTTTATGGCTGAACCTTGCCTTGATGGCGCCTATCCCAAACATCACAAAGATAGTCGTAACTATTGCAAGGATAAGTGCAAAGGCGGGCGGAAATAAGAGGAAAGGGGATATGGGTATAAGCGACCCGATAATGTATGACACCCCTATCAGGGATGCCGTGAAGAAGGGTCTTCCGATGTCTTCTGGAAAAAGTTTTAATTCCTCTTCCATCATACTCCTGACCCATATATCTTTATCTGAAGTAATGCGGTCTACTATCATTTCCAGGTCTTCACCTTTAAATCCTTTTTTCCTGTATATCTCCCTGATCTCCTGCCTTTCTATCTCGGGGACCTCATCTACCTCTCTTGTCTCCCTCTTGATCTCATTTTCAAATAGTTCTTTTTGTGACTTCATAGATAGATAGGCGCTGAAGAACATTGAGATAGTCCCCGCAGAGATACCGGCCAGGGCTGTCAGGAGAATAATATGGTTGTCGTGGATTACGCCTGTTACACCTGCTACAAAGGCCAGGGTTGTAATAATCCCGTCACTCATGCCCAGGAGGATCTCCCTTGCAGATTTTCCCCAGGAGATATGCTCCTCTAAGGCAAGACGATGGTTAACAATTATCTCTTTGTCTCTTAAGGTCTGATCCATATATTTTAAATAGTAGCATTAAACTATTCCGGCTTCAATATCCTCATGGCCCTCCCTAGTGCATTACAAGGCCTCCATCAACTACAATTTTGGCGCCGGTTATAAATGATGATTCAGGAGATGCAAGATATAGGACAGCATCTGCTATATCAGATGGGAGGGCGAGCCTCCTCAAGGGAGTTCTACCCGCAATCTCCTCCTGGACATGCCTTGGTGCATGGGGTGTGACCTTCCCAAGGGTAAACCCGGGAAGGATCATGTTGGCAGTGATACCAAGCTCCCCCACCTCATGTGCCAGTACCTTTGTCACCCCCTCCATTGCCGAAAGGGCTGAGATATAGCTGCCGTAACCTGATACCGGCTCAGCTATCATCCTACTTAAGATATTAATTATCCTTCCCCATTGTCTCTTTGTCATATCTCTTGCGGCAATCTGCGAGGCGCATAGCCCTCCCTTTATTACAACATCTATCTGCCCTTCATAATTGGTCCAGCTATCATTATAGATAGGTCTTCTCCTGATGACATTATGGGCATTGTTTATAAGTATATCTATCTTATTGTACCTTTTTAATATCTCGTCAAACATTGCCAAAAGATCCCTTCTCTGTCTCACATCTCCCTTGAGGATCATTCCCTCTCCGCCATCCTTGATTATTTTTTTCAGGATCTCCTTTGCCCGTACCTCGCTTTTTAGATAATTTATTGCCACTATTGCGCCATGTTCCGAGAGTCTCTCTGCGATTGCAGAGCCTATATCATTCGCCCCGCCTGTGATCAGTGCGACCTTTCCGCAGAGGGAGAACATGGGTTATGCGCCAAGCTTATCGAGGAGGCTTGCCGGAGAGACAAGGTGTCTTGAAAATCCCAGCTCCCTTGGCTCTATTCCGATGGCAAGGCCTACCAATTGCGGGAGGTGGATGATAGGCATGGAAAGCCTCTTCCCGGCCCTTGCTCCGGCCTTCTCCTGATATATATCAAGGTTCATATGACAGAGGGGGCAGGGCGTAACCATGCAGTCGGCACCGGCATCCCTGGCCTCAAGTATATTGGCAGAGACCATGCCAAGGGCTATATCCTCCTTTTCGAGGACTATCGGAAAGCCGCAGCACTTGGTCTTTCCAATATAGTCTATTGGTTCCGCACCCAGTATCCTGATAAGGGACTCTAGTGAATTCGGTTTTTCAGGGTCATCAAAGCCCAACACACTTGACGGTCTTAAGATATAGCACCCATAAAACGGGGCTACCCTTATACCAGAGAGGGGTCTTACAACCCTCTCCCTTAATCTCTCCAGGCCGAAATCCTTTACAAGGATCCAAAGGAGGTGCTTCACATCAATCCTGCCGTTATACTGCCCCTCCTTTAACATACCGTTTATCCTGGGAAGCAGCCCCTCCTCCTCTTTGAGCCTTTTGTTAGAGCTTGACATGATACCCTGACCTGTACCGCAGATGGTCATGATATCAAGACCTATCTCCTCGGCCTGAGAGAATGTCCTTGCGTTCAAGGCTAATTGGAGGTCAGGATCTGCCTCACCAATAACGCCGGCGCCACAGCATGATGATTTGACCAGTTCAACGATCTCAATCTCCAGTTTCTCTGTAACCAGGCGGGTAGATTGATTAAGCTCCGGGCATGCCCCTTTAGAGGCGCAACCCGGATAATAGGCAAATCTCATCTGCTCATAACCCCCTCTCCCTGAAGATCCTTCTGATATCTTTTATCCCTTCAATCCCTCTCTTGTAATGTAACGGGACCTTTCCTTTTATGAGCATCCTTATGCCAAGGGGGATGATCCTTAGTAAGCCTGCGATATCTGTCCCTATTAATTTCAGGGGCATGGCTGCCTCGTTTAGTCTCCCTTCCCTCTTTACTATATCCAGGAATCCTGTTATATGCCTTGAGCCCTTTGTCCATCTCATCCCTTCCTGGATAGAGGCCCTCCTTATCTTTATTATCTGCTCCATTGGTTTTACATCCTTCGGGCATACCTCAACGCAGAAGTTGCACCTTACGCAGTCCCAGATGCCATCTTCATCCTGGAGGTTTAAGAGCCTCTCTTTCTTGTTCCCTTCCCTCGGGTCTGCAATGAATCTGTAGGACTTGGCCAGGGCAGCAGGCCCCAGAAAACCCTCTGAGACCTCATTGGAGTTGCATGCGGCAAGACATGCCCCGCACATGATGCATGCGTCGACGTTGTCAAAGGCCTTCATAGTGGAAGGCGAGATTGCAATTGTTCCATACCCTTCTGGAATCAGCCATGGAGTGATATCCCTTACCTTATGCCAGAAAGGGCCCATGTCAGCAACCAGATCCTTTACAATCCTCATATTCTTGAGAGGGGCGATTTTTATCTCGCCGTGCCGGTCTATCTCGGATAAGACCTGGGTCTTGCAGGCAAGTTTCTCATGGCCATTGATCTCCATAGAGCAGGAGCCGCAGATTGCCTGCCTGCAGGACGCCCGGAAGGCAAGGGTGCCATCTACCTCTTCTTTTATCCTGACAAGGGCCTCAAGGACCGTTGCGCTCCGTGGTACCTCTACTCTATAGCTCATGAAACGGGGTTTTGTTTCTAAAGCAGGATCGAACCTCTGTATTGAAAGTCTTACCCTCATCAGCCTCCCTTTACACCTCAAGTACCTTGGGATATTCAGTCAGGTTTATGCAGCCATCTTCTGTTACAAACACCATATCCTCGATCCTGACCCCGCCTATATCCGCATAATAGAGACCTGGCTCTACTGTAACGATATTCCCCTTTTTAAGGGTATAGCCTGCCTTGCTTATTCTCGGCGGTTCATGGACATCGAGTCCTATGCCATGCCCTGTCCCATGAAAGAAGCCCTGCATCCTGCCGGATATCACGCCGGTCTCAAAGCCGAATCCCTTAAGACAATCAGATACATTATTATGCACTATCCTTGCGTCCATACCGTCCCTGATAAGGGATATGCCTCTCTCCTGGGAAGAGATGACTGCCTCATACATCTTCTTTAGCCGATCAGGCGCCTTTCCCTTCACTACAGTCCTTGTCATGTCGGCAAAGTACCTTGTTCTTGTCGATCTGGGGAATAGATCTATTATAATCGGCTGATGCGGCCTGAGAGGCCCGGACCCCTCGTTGTGGGGATCGCAGCCCTCTGTCCCGACGGCTACGATAGTGTGTTCCGCAATACACTCAAGATCCATCAGCTTATAATCAATGATCCTCCTTATCCTGTCAGAGGTCAGTATGTCATCTTTGTAATACAGGAGGTCACCCTTGACAATCGAATCCCTTATTGCCGATATTGCCTCACCCATGGCCGCCTCGGTCTTCTTTTGGGTATCCTTTATAAACCTTACCTCTTCATCCATCTTTATCATCCTATCCTCAAAGAATGGTTCCTTCTTTGATTCAAGCTGATACCCCCTCCCCCTTAGTTCATCTGCGTACCTGATCGGAAAGCTAGCCGGAACGAGCATCGACCTGATACCTCTCTCTGCCAAAAAAAGATCAAGGGTGTCGATGATGCCCGGCTCAGGGATACCCTTCTTTTTTGCACGCTCCTCGTATTCCGACAATGAGAGGACACTGTCAACCCTTGCCTGGGCCTTGGCCCGGTCCAACTCAAGGTCTGTCATCATCATGATCTTTTCAGATTTTACTTTGAGAAAAATAAAGGGGTCAGGCGCCATAAATCTCGTAGCGTAATAAAGGTCAGCATCCCTCTCGCTGCACGAGACAATCAGTATCGCGTCATTTTCCTTAATAATCTATACCCCTCTGGGCCTCTATCCCTTTTTGATAAGGATGTTTTATCTCCCGCATCTCCGTCACCAGGTCTGCGGCCTCAATAAGCTTAGGGTCGGCCCCCCTTCCGGTAATAATCAGATGGAGTCTCTCAGGCTTGGCCTTTATCAGGTCTAACAGGTCTTCAATATCAATCAGATTCAACTTGACTGCGACATTTATCTCGTCGAGTATAACTATCCTGTAATCCCCTGACGTAATCTTTTTCATGGCTATGGCGAGGGCCTCCCTTGCCGCCTTTATGTGTTCCTCGCGGGGGAGCTTGTCATCTATGATACCGACAAAACCCTTCCCAAGCGGAATAAGTTCAAAATCGGGAGAGAGCTTCTTTACGCTCTCAAGCTCCCCATAATGCCATGATCCCTTTATGAACTGAAGCATCGCCACCTTCATATTGTGGCCGCATGCCCTAAGGGCAACACCGAGCGCAGAGGTGGTCTTGCCCTTCCCATCACCCGTAAATACTATAACGAGACCACGGTCCATTTCTTTTTAAGTCATCGAAAAGGGGTCGAAAACCCTGTCTATCTCCTCTTTAGAGAGGAGTCCCTTTTTGATCACTACCTCCCTTATGGTCTTGCCGGTAGCTATAGCTTCTTTCGCGACCGATGCTGCCGCTTCATATCCGATATAGGGGTTAAGTATTGTTGCAAGTCCTATGCTCTGCTCTGTTAACTCCTTACACCTCTCCGCATTTGCCTTGATACCGGTGACGCATTTGTCCGCGAAGACCTTTATGACATTCTTTAAGATGTCTATTGACTGGAGGAGGTTGAAGTTTATTACGGGCATCATTACATTTAACTCCATCTGTCCTGCCTGTGCCGCCATAGTTATGGTCAAATCATTTCCGATCACGTGGAAACATACCATATTTGTTACCTCTGCCATAACAGGGTTGACTTTTCCCGGCATGATAGATGAGCCGGGTTGCACAGCAGGGAGGAGGATTTCACAGAGACCTGTCCTCGGTCCGGAACTTAAAAGCCTTATGTCATTTGCAATCCGTATCAGCTCTATTGCAAGGGATTTAAGTCCGCCGGAGACCTCAACTAAGTCTGCCATGCTCTGGGTCGATTCGATCAGATTCATGGACCCCTTAAGATCAAGACCTGTAATCTTCTTTAGTGACTCTATAGCCTTATCCCTATACAGGGGATGTGTGTTTATCCCCGTTCCTACAGCCGTGCCCCCGATTCCGAGGATCTTTAGTCCCTCCGAGGCCTTCTGTATCCTCACTTTGGCCTTGGAGACAGCAAGGGCATAGGCCGAGAATTCCTGCCCAAGTCTGATCGGGACGGCGTCTTGAAGGTGTGTCCTCCCGGATTTAACGATCCCGTCAAATTCCTCCCCTTTTTTTGTCAAAGACAAAATCAGCCCATCGGCAGTATGGAAAAGCTCACTTAGCAGAAAAAGCGATGTAATCCTGATTGCCGTAGGAAAGACATCATTTGTCGACTGGGACCTGTTTACATGGTCATTCGGGTGTACCAGGGCATAGTTGCCCTTTATGCCGCCCAGGATCTCGATCGCACGATTGGCAATCACCTCATTTGTATTCATATTATGTGATGTACCGGCCCCTGCCTGGAAGACATCGACAACAAAATGATCGTTCCATTTGCCGTCTATAACCTCTTCTGCTGCCTGGGCTATTGCCTTTCCGATCCTCTTATCCAGATTCCCTGTGGCCATATTGGCCTCTGCAGCAGCCAGTTTTATCATGCCGGTCGCACGTATGAACTGCGGATGGGCCCTGATACCGCTGATAGGAAAGTTTTCCAGCGCCCTTGCCGTTTGAACGCCATAGTAGACGTCCTTTGGAATTTCTATATCGCCTAAAGTGTCATGTTCCCTTCGCATCTGCCCGAGCATACTATATCTCCTGACCTTTAATGGATTAGTAAAACACATTAAAGATTATCATATCTTGAAACTACATACAAGGCAGTGTTGGGGGTAGTAAATCCACTTATTTGACGTAGAAAACTTGTTTGACAAGGCCCCGCCTCAATGTTATTTTAGGTTTTATATGAATGATGCACTGCTGATATTTGCAAAGGCCCCCGTACCGGGGGAGGTAAAGACAAGGCTGCTGCCTGATCTTTCTAAGGAGGTGGTTACCAGGCTGTATGAGGCCTTCATTTATGATATACTGAAGTCCACCAGCCTGATAGATGCAGAGAGGTTTTTGTTCTGTCATCCAACAACGGATCACCCGTTTTTCCAAAGGATATACGATGATCTGGGAATCAGGATTTTGGGGCAGCAAGGGCAGGATCTTGGTGAGAGGATGAAGAACGCCATGGGACTGCTCCTCAAGGATGGATATGATAGGGTTGTAATTATCGGGTCAGATTCTCCTACATTGCCCGTTGAATATATAGCGGAGGGATTTAAGGGGTTAATGTCTTATTCCGCTGTAATTGGACCGAGCATTGATGGCGGCTACTACCTTGTAGGCGGAAGGAATCAGGTTCCGCCGATTTTTGACGGTATTTCCTGGGGAACTGACAGGGTCTTCCGCGAAACACTGGAGAGAGGAATGCTTTTAGGGCTTGACCTGTGTCTACTCCCATTCTGGTATGATATTGACACCTTTCGGGATCTCTCTCTTTTATATAGTCACATAAGATACCTTCATAAAAATAAGAAAAAAGTTGCTGAAGAAACGATTGCCCTGCTGAATAAAATTGATATCTTTGGGAGTTGCCTTGAATGAGGATCGACCTTTTAAACGATATCAATCCCCTTCAGCAAAGGTTCATATCGCCTCTTCTGAAGGCCATTGGAGACGGTAATAAGAGGGTCAGTGTTTCAGGCCTTTTTGGTTCATCAGGGGCATTTCTGTTGTCGTGCCTTGCAGGTATTTTAGACGAAACTGCGATTATTATCGTCCCTTCCCAGGAGGCAGGAGAGAGGTTATACAGGGACATCTCCTTCTTTTTTAATATCCAGTCGCTCCAGCATGAGCGTCTCCTCTTCTTTCCTCAGGGGGAAATACTCCCCTACGAGGACGCCTTGCCTCACATAGACATTGCCTCGCAAAGAATTAAGACCCTTTCCCTTCTTCTGGAAGGCGGGCCCAGGATGATTATATCCCCGGTTACATCCGCGATGCAGAGGGTTCTCCCAAAGGAGATATTATCCGAATCTGTTTTTACTGTTAGATCTTCCGGAGAGATTGATAGGGAAGGGTTGATCAGAAGACTTTCCGATATTGGATACGACCGGGTCTCATTGGTCGAAAACAGAGGTGAGTTTTCAGTGAGGGGTGGGATCATAGATATATATTCCACGTCAGATGCCGGATCCGTGAGGATTGAACTCATGGGGGATTCTGTTGATTCTCTCCGCAGTTTTGCTCCGGATACCCAGAGATCAGTCACTGAAATAGGTGAGGCCGTAATTTTTCCTGCCATGGAGGTTGTAAACGATGCCGAAACCAGTTCACCGGAGACGGAAGGGGATATGCATACGATATTCGACTATCTGCCGGATGACTATATCGTTGTATCTTATGAGCCGGATGAGATAGTAAAGAGGGCGTCTGAATTTGAAGAGGAGATTGTTGACAGATATCTATCCATGTCAGATAGAAGCTCTGCACCTATCCCCTCAAAGTTATACATCCAGGCGGAGCGTATAACGGGTCTCATGAAGGAGAGGATGGGGATTGATGTCTATTCTCTTCCTATGGTGACCAGCGTTGGTTCGACTGCAATCTGTTATGATGCAGTCCTGCCTGAGTCGTTAGGGATGGGACTTAAAGGGACAACTTTTTCTGAATCAATTTCTAAGATGGAACAGCTTAGGGTTAGTGACCCCCTTCTTGTAGTAGTGAGGAGCAAAGGGCAGGAGGAGAGGCTCCTTGAACTCCTAGGCGATCAGGGTGTACCTTCTGCGAGATGGAATCAGCATGATTACTTTAAGACTGCCGGAGACAGGGGAGGACATCATCCTGCGTATATAGCTATTGGGGATCTTTCTTCCGGTTTTATATCATCCTCTGCAAAGATATCTGTCATTACAGAGGATGATATATTCGGTAAGGGTATCAGGCTTAGAAGGCCGGAAGGGCGCAAAGGGTCCGCTTTCATTTCATCCCTTGAAGATCTCAGGCCAAATGACCTTGTTGTGCACAGCCATCATGGGATCGGGAGGTTTATCGGGTTAAAAAGGCTTACCGTAGAGGGATACGTATCAGATTTCATAATAATAGAGTATGCAGGCAGAGATAAACTCTATCAGCCGGTTGACAGGCTGGATAATGTCCAGAAGTATACGGGTACAGAAGGAAACGGGCCTGTTATGGACAGGCTGGGGGGCGCCTCCTGGGGCAAGACTAAACAGCGGGTAAAGAAAAGGGTAAAGGAGATGACAGAGGATCTCCTTAAGCTCTACGCTGCAAGGGAGGTAGTTGAAGGCTTTTCATTCTCCATGGACTCCCACCTTTCAAGGGAGTTTGATGCAACATTTGAATATGAGGAGACAGAAGACCAATTGAAGGTCATAGAGGACGTAAAGAGTGATATGGAGCTTGCAAGGCCTATGGACAGGATTGTCTGCGGGGATGTCGGATACGGCAAGACAGAGGTGGCCATCAGGGCGGCATTCAAGGCTGTCCTGGACAGCAAGCAGGTTGCAATATTGGTTCCAACCACCCTCCTTGCAGAACAGCATTATCAGACCTTCAGAAAGAGGTTTTCCCCATTCCCCGTAAGGATAGAGATGTTGAGCAGATTCAGATCAAAGAAAGAACAGAAGGATATCATTAATAGCGTTGAGGCAGGAGGAATAGATATCCTGATAGGGACGCACCGCCTTATTCAGAAAGATGTAAAGTTCAATGACCTCGGTCTCCTTGTAATCGATGAAGAACAGAGGTTCGGGGTGGCAGACAAGGAGAGACTGAAACATCTCAGGAAAAATGTAGATGTCCTTACGCTAACCGCGACACCGATACCCAGGACGCTCCAGATGTCCCTTATGGGGGCAAGGGATCTGTCTGTAATTGATACCCCGCCTCATGACCGGTTGTCGATAAGGACCGCTACAACAAGATTTGACAAGAGGATCATAAGGGAGGCGATACTGAGGGAGCTTTCAAGGGGAGGCCAGGTCTTCTTTGTCCATAATAGGATAAGCTCCATAGGAAAGATGACAGCGCTTCTTGCAGAGATCGTTCCTGAGGCGAGGATTGCAACCGTCCATGGACGGATGAGCGAGAGGAAGCTTGAAGATCTCATGATGAAATTTATTGCCAGGGAGTATGACCTTCTCCTTACGACAACTATCATAGAGTCAGGCCTTGATATTCCGTCGGCAAACACGATAATAATTAACAGGGCCGACATGTTTGGTCTTGCCGAACTCTATCAGTTGAGGGGAAGGGTAGGGAGGTCGGGCCATCAGGCCTACGCCTACCTCCTCCTCCCTGAACGCAGAGAGTTGACAGATGAGGCAAAAAAGAGGATTGAGGCTATAGTAGAATTCAGTCATCTGGGTTCGGGATTTAAGATAGCCGCGAGGGATCTTGAGATAAGGGGGGCAGGTGAGGTAATAGGCAGGGAACAGTCGGGCTGGCTATCTGCTGTCGGATTTGAAATGTATCTCAGGATGATTGAGGATTGCGTCAAGGAACTGAAGGGTGCCAGTGTTGAAGAGGAGGTGGACCCCATATTGAATATCCCGGTGCCTGCGTATATTCCTGAAGAATATATACCTGATTCATCTCAGAGGCTTATTATGTATAAACGGCTTTCCTCAACAAGGGAGACATCCGATCTGGATGGCCTTAGGCTTGAGCTTGAAGATAGATATGGCAGGCCTCCGGAGGAGGTAATGAATCTCTTCCTGGTAATGGCGTTGAGACTTTTTGCGAAAAAATTGAAGATCATCAGGATAGACTGGACGATTGGGAGGGGTATATCGATCCGGTTTTCTCAAGATAACAGGATCAGTAACAAGGGGATCGACTACCTTCTTAATCCGGGAAAGAAGATAAGGTTTACATCAGAATTCGGCCTGGAGATCCAGGCCGACATGACAAGCTGGGACCAGGTTTTTCTGGTATTAAAGGAGGAGATGCTAAGGTTATTGTAAGATTCACAATAACCCCTGGCTCCCTTTGCATAAATAGGGTATCATGGGTAATGGATAAGATAAATGGAGGGTCTTAGGGCATGAGAGAATTTGTAGTTTTGGTCCTGGCAGTTTCGATCATCTTCAATATAGTAGGTTGCGGGCAGAGGAAGGATGCCGGAGGGAAGGTCGTAGCCCAGATAAACGGGAGAGAGATCAGGGATGATGAGTTTAAGATGAGGTTTTCCAGGCTCTCACCCTCCCTTAAGTCAAAATATTCGGATGAAAAGGGAAAAAGGGAGTTTCTTGAGGAGATCATAAAGAGGGAACTCCTGTTGCAGGAGGCCAAAAAAGCGGGGATAGAGAAGGATCAGGTCCTTCTCGAGAGGATAGAAGAGATGAAAGAGAGGTTGATCTTAAATGAGTTCCTGCAACGTGAGGTGGAGGGCAGGCTTGTTACAACAGATAAGGAGCTTGAAGATTATTACAACCTTCATAAGGAGGAGTTTAAGTCGCCTGATGAGGCAAAGATAAGTCATATTCTGGTGAAGAACGAGGAAGATGCCAAGGCGGTCATAAAGAGACTTCGTAAAGGGTCAGATTTTGCAAAAATGGCCAGGGAAATCTCGATTGATATGGCAACAAAGGATAGTGGCGGGGAGATGGGCGTGATCCAAAAAGGGAAGTTTCACCCGCAACTCGACTCAGTGATATTCAGCGCTAATGAGGGTGAGGTATCAGACCCGGTAAAGACAGAACGGGGTTATCATATCATCAAGGTTCAAAAGAAGATCCGCGGTTTACCGCTCTCGTTTAATGATGCAAAGAATATGCTAAGTCAGAGATATCAGATTGAAAAGAGGAACAGGGCCTTTGAAGACCTCTTTACAAGGCTCAAATCAAAGGCTAATATAACTATCTCGGATGAGAATCTAAAGAGGACTGAGGCCGACAATGTACATTCTAAATAATAGATCGGGATTGCAACTCACCCTTTTTGCGCTCGCAATGGCAGCGCAGCTTTTTCTTGCCCTGTCCGGAACGGGTGCCATGACTATTGAAAGGATCGTGGCCATAGTAAATAATGAAATAATTACATTGAGTGAGGTTAATGAAGAGGTCCTTCCAGGCAGATTCAGACTTGAGGAGAGTTACGCTGGGGATGGGTTAAATATCATAACAGATCGACTTTTGCGTGAAAAACTCAGGAAGATGATTGATAAACGACTCCAATTACAGGCAGCCAGGAAGGCGGGGATATCAGTGAGTCAGGAGGATATAAAGGGTGTCATAGAGGATATAAAGAGGCAGAACTCTATCAGGAGTGATAAGGAGTTTAGCGGGACACTTGAAGAGGAGCACCTTACATTGGAGACGTATACAGCGCAAATAAGGGATCAGCTTATTTTAATGAAGCTCATAAACAGGGAAGTGAGGAGCAAGGTAGTAGTAAGGGATGGCGATCTTCATGATTACTACAACAATCATAGGTCCCTTTTTGCATTTCCTTCAGAGATAAAGATAAGTCAGATCTTAATCCCGCTGCCGAAGGCTGCGCCTGAGACCCTTGTTGAAGATCTGAGAAAAAAGGCATCAGGCATGGTTGAAGAGATAAAGGCAGGTGGTGATTTCTTTAGTACTGCAAAGAGATACAAGGGGATAATAAATGGGATCTCTGCTGCTGATCTCGGTTTCTTCAAAAAAGGAGATCTGATGCCGGCTCTTGAAAAGGCAGCAGACTCGCTAATACCTGGTGAGATCAGTAATCCGATTGAGACCCAGGCAGGGATACACATTATAAGGCTTGATGAAAGGGGATCTGTCAGATACAAGCCCTTTGAAGGGGCGGCGAAGGAGATAGAAGGGGCTGTCTACCAGGAAAAATATGACGAGGCCCTTGCCGTCTGGCTGAAAGAGATAAGAGACGGGGCCCATGTGGAGATGAGGTTTTAGCGGTTAAAAGCCTAGCGCTTAAGTTCCGGTAAAGCCGTCAAAAGTTCATTTTCAATTTTTTCTGCTACCCTTCGAAGATCCTCTGCATTGGTTGCGGTGGCCACTCCTCTTCGAAATGTATCCATGATCTTCTGATCCGATGAAAAGTTCTTGGCATTGATGTAAGGGCTTAGGAGTTGATAGTCGAGGAAGGCGGCTTTAAACTTTGGCTTGGCCTTCTCCAGTGAACCTTTTGCCTCCTCGGCCCCCAGCGACATCAGGTCTTTCATATCCAGAAAGATAAGAAGCTGTATTGCCCTGATGGTCATATCACTATTCTTCTTTACCATGCCTTGCAATATCTCGGCCTCGATATCCTCTTTAAATTTTAGGTTAATCGTCTCACTAATAGGCCTGATCACCTGAAGGGACCGCTCCACCCTTTCGAAATCTTTGTTCTGGGCAAAGTTTAGCATATTCTTGTAAATCTCGAAGGCTGGAATAGGAAGATTATCCCGATAGGGCTGACTCAGCCCTGATGTTGAATGGCTCAACATCAGGGCTGTTATCAAGACTACCCAGATTCCTTTCTTCATTTCCGCTCCAGGACCCCATGATACCGTCTTTGTGTAAACCGCACAGGTTATGGATTGGTAAATTTCTTAACCTTGCTGCTCATTAAAATATACCTGAAATTCTGGCAACAAAGCCGTTATTTGACAAGTCATTTCCTTTGATCTCATCCTGGATATGGTATTCAAGGCTGATATAGAAGTTTTTGGTGAGGATATTATCAGCGGGATAGAGACTCACACCAGCAGAATAGACAGCAGTCCTGAAATTATCTGTCGAGCTAGGGTTACTCTCCTGCAGTCCTTCCACATCGACCCAGTCATAGCGGAACTTTGGAACAAGGGCCCCGATTATCTGGTTCTTGAGGCGCAAGAAATAAGAGACTTCTGTCATGAAACCATCACGTGTAATATCCGCAGCATCTATACCGGCAGCCTGACCTAAGTCTTCAGTAGAATGGATATAGTAGGTTCGCAGCTTAAAATCACCCTGTTGCAAGATAGCGTCTAAGCCATGGGCCATGAAGTGTGATGGATAGCGCAAAGGGTTATCAGTAGGTTGGGAGAGATCTTCACCTTCCCTGAGATCTCCACGCGCAAATGAATAACCTATGTCGAGGTCTTTACCGAGACCTGGAAAGAGGCCAACCCTTCCGATAAAGGTCTTATCTTGATTTTTGTCAAAGGAGCTCTGACCCATAATATCAAATGTTTGAAGGCCATTTCCGATTGAAAAGGCATAGTTCAAAAGAAAATCATTTGTAAATTCCTTTACACCGTTGATCCGGATCCCCCTTTCGCTAAAGTGCGCGGGAAAGGCGCCGGAAGCCCTTGGTATTAGGGTAAAGAGGTTTTGTGCACCTAGCCAATCATAGTTTACAGTGCCAAAAGGGGCCCAGTAAATGCCGCCGCTCACTGTCAAATATTGAGGAAAAAGATCCCAGGATGCAGTAGCCTCTGTTACTACTATAGTCAATCCTCCTGGACCGGCTGCTCCCGTTCCACTTGGATCAGAAACTAGGTGTGTCTCTAACATCAACCTCGTTTTTTGGCTGAGTTCTGAAGAAAAAAACAGGGCAGCATCATAAATAAAGGAAGATTCGGGTGTATTGGGAACCAGTACCTGTCCTGGCATACCGATCTGGGTAGGATCAGGGCTCCCCCGATCCTTCCCAAAATCAGCGAAGGTCCCATCTACATAACCATGAACAGAGAAAAAAGATGCGGGGTCAACATAACCCCCTCCTACTGTTCTCCACTGAAATTGCTTTAATATTTCTGGGGAGATGGACTGCCCTTTCACGTCTTTTACATCCAGCGTGTGTAAAAAAATCAATAAACTGAAGGCCAAGGCAAAAAACTGAAACGGACTAACTTTAAATCTCTTTTCCATGAAAGTTCCTCCTTGTAAATTATCTTTGTTTCCATTTATACTTCCTTCTTTTCGGTATTACATTAGGTTCTCTTTATCACTTTTTTGTATATGCAAATATTATGCCAAGAAAACATAGAAGGTATATTCCTTAATAATTGAATATGTTTAGATAAATGATTTTTAAGATCGGGTCAGAACGGGGCTATTAAAAATTAAAAACTGTCATTTTTTTGACTAGTTATTGGGAACTAAATTTCATAGGGAACAAAGGATATGGGGTAGATAATAGAGGTTAGGTTTTAACCATGTAGGGGCGGGTTTGAAACCCGCCCCTACCTTAATTCAGGTATTACTGATTGTAGTTCCCTTACTATCTCGTCGCTCATCTTCCTTATTGCCTCCGGTGATACGGCCCCAGGTCCGGATGTCCCATATGGGCCGGAGCTCTCGATTGTGAACTGGATATCCCTGAACCCCCTCTTAATCTTTCCGTCTGACTGGAAATTCTTTGTCTCTACATACGATCCCAGGATAAGGTAATCGAGGAATGCAGTCTTGAACTTAACCTGCGCCCTATCTTTGGATTCCTTTATAACCAGGTCGGCCTGATCGAACAGGTCTTTCATATCAGAGAAGATCAATCTTTGGATGCCCTTTAAGACCTTATCCTTATCCTTGACTGCTATTGCCGATATTATCTCCGAGGCATAGTCAATGCCATACTTCTGAGAGAGGGCCGTCAATAGAGGGGTCAGGAGCTGGAGGGATTTTTCAATCTTCTCATAATCCCCGGATTTTGCAAAACCGTTTATCCCGTTAAATATCTGGGCGGGAGGAATAGAGAGGCCCTCCCTGTAGGGCTGGCCTCTCGCGGTATCGGAGAAATAAATAAGAAGAAATAGAAGAGCGGGTATGAACTGCTTGAATTGCCTTATTAACATAGCTTCATTTTCCAAAGGGCAACTCCCCAACTCCCCCTTCCCCCTCTTTATCAAAGAGGGGGATAAGAGGGGGCGTTAGAGGGGGTGCCGAAGGCGGGGGCGTTGATTTGTAAAGTATCATTTTGATCGCAACTTGGTATTAGAAGTCCACCACAGCCGATATCATAAATCCGTCGTTGTCCAGGTCTGCCTTGTCTTCGTCTATGAACTGGTATTCTGTCTTAAAGAGGAAATGAGGATAGGGAGACCAGTTTATGCCGACTGTTATCCTTGAGAATTCATCATCTTCTGTTAACTGGGTCTTTTCTATTTTATTCTTGCCACCGGTATCCTTATCGACTTCAGATTGATCATACCTGATCTTCGGCTCTAAATAGTTTATAAGAGTTCTTCCCTGGAGTATCTTGTAAGAGGCCTGGACATAGTAGCCTTTTTCATCTGCTCGGACTGCCCCCTCATCATCTCCTGACCTCTTTGCATATTCTCCCCTCAGGTCGAGGCCCATCAACTGCACCCTTGCGTCAACACCGATCATCTTAAATTCTTTTTGAGCAGCGGCATCATACTTTCCTTTGGTATATGAGAAACCAACCTCGGAATATCCGGCTTCTCCGATATTTGGGGCAAGGGCGATCCTCCCAAGGACTGTCCTGTCCGAGTTATTGTCCCTGTTCTGCCTGCCATCCTCACCCTTAAGGCTATCTGGTCCATTTAAGACAGAGAGATCGTAGAGTATTCCTCCGAGCGGACTCTTTAGCTGACCTCTTCCCCAGAGGCCTGTATCTACCCATTCATGAAAAATGATCTCTTCAACGTAGATAGGCCTGCTCTCAAATTTCCTTATTGGCGCCACATACTCTGCCAGCTCATAGCCGAATGGCGGGTTAAAGGTGCCTATCCTTAGGGTCAGGTATTGGTCGACCACTTTCCAATCTATGAAAGCCCTATCAATCCTAATTTCTACGCCGCCAGACTCGCCTGCTTTAATACCCCCGGTATGCTCATACTCCACCTCACCAAAGATAGATACCCTGGGATGAACCTTGGCAAGGGCGGCTATGTAGAGATTATGGACATCAAGGGTTGATACACCGTTATCTAAGCCTTGATCGCTGTCCTTTTCAAAGTCAAAATATCTTGCATTCAAGAACCCGTGGAATTCGGCGAATGTCCCTGCTGTGCCGAATTTTATACCGTAGATCTCTTCCTGCGCAGAAGAGATTGAAGGCAGGAATACCAGGAATGATAATGCTAATACTGATACTACAAGAACCAAAACATTGCCTACAGATCTACTACTTTGCATAATTTCTCCCTATTAGTGTTTAGTTCTCGACCCGCTTCGAGTGAATCATCCCTAAAAGGTCTTTTAGTTGATCACCCCCCCTTTTTTTGATACTCCTAAATAAATTAGTGTCTTATAATACATTCTGGAAATAAAGTCAAGAAAAATCCGTTGACATCGATTTATAAAACCCATTATAATAATCTGGTTTTGTGTTCCCTTATATATTCTGCGGGGATATTATCGGTTAGATAGAAGGAGGAGTAGGTGCCTATATACGAATATGAATGTACAACATGCGGGAATCGGTTTGAGGTTATTCAAGGTTACTCCGATCCCCCTATAGCCAATTGCAATACCTGTTCCGGGATGGTCAGGAAGGTCATATCATCGCCTGCTATCGTATTTAAGGGGTCTGGGTGGTATGTGTCAGATTATTCCGATAAATTCAAGGATAAGAATAAAGTGGATGCAAAGAAGCCGGCTCCGGAGGCAAAGGCAGAGGCACATGCAGATGCCAAAGGGAGTACAAATAGTGAAGCAAATACCGGCGGAGGCGCCGGAGGAACGGAGAAGCCGGCAGAGATCAAACAAGCCAGTCCATCGAGTCAGCCTGATAAATAATCATAGCCCAGGAGTTTTTTAAGTTGGGAAGCATACAAGTCCATATCCCCTATAGCAAGATTGATGAGAATATCAGCTTGATAATAGATAACAGGTTAAACCTTGAGATCCTCCTCGATGCGGATAGTGTTGATAGCGCCAGTGGATCGGTCATGGAAGATCTCATGGAGAGGCTGTCTTATGTCCCTGTAATCACCATACATGCCCCTTTCCTAGATCTGAGCCCGGGAAGTACAGACTCCTTTATAAGGAGGGCTACAATGGAGAGGCTGATGCTTCTGGATGAAAAGATAAGGCCCCTTTCACCTAAAAAGATCGTATTTCACACAGGATATAATAAATGGAGTTTTGATGGAAACAGGGAGGGGTGGCTTAAGAATAGCCTGGTATTCTGGGGCTCCTTTATCGAGAGACTGGGCAGCAGAAGGGGGTACGATATCCTCCTTGAGAATATCTTTGAAGATGAGCCTGGCTATATGGTTAAATTGCTAAAGGGGATAGATTCCCCTTCCTTCGGGTTCTGTTTTGATATAGGCCACTGTAATGTTTTTTCAAAGGTAGGGATTGAGGGCTGGATTGCGGCCCTTGGCGATAAATTACAAGAGGCGCATATACATGACAACCATGGTAAATCCGATGAGCACCTCGGGATTGGAGAGGGGACAATAGATTTCGACTTCTTTTTCAAGCTCCTCGAAAGAGAAGGGATAGACCCTTTTTTGACTATAGAGGGACACTCAAGACCTGCTGTTGAGAAGAGCCTCCTTTGTTTAAAGAAATATAAAGGCTAAAGAAGAAGGCTGAGGTCACCCTCTCCCTTATCCTCCCCCTGATAGGGGGAGGGAGGGGTGGGGGAGGCTACTTCTTCTTTTTGGGTGCAGTCTTCTTTGCCGGTGCCTTCTTTGCCGGCGCTTTAGCGGCTGACATCTTCTTCTGCATCTCACTTACTTGTGAAGTAAGTTCGCTATTCTTCTTTGTAAGCTCATCTATCTTGGCAGAGAGATCATTGTTGATCTTGCCAAGTTCATCTACCTTTAGTTTAAACTGATCCCGCTCTCTTGAGAGCGTCTGTACCTGTTGTTTAAGGCCTTCATTCTCGGCCTTAAGTTTCTTGGATTCGCACCCTGCCAGGGGTAATATCATGACAAAGGACAATATTATTATTGAAAAAATAACCCTTCTCATCTTCATCTTATCTTAACCTCCAGTAATCATCTTGATGTTATTGAATATCTTCCATCCCTAAGACCTCTAACTCTGTTGCCTCCTTAACCCTCACCTCCTTTAAGTTTTTTTCTAACATCTGTTTATCTTTCCGATTAGTCCCTCCAGTCTCTCTGTCTTGATCATCCCCTCCCTTATCAGCCTCATAGGGGCCTCAGTCGCATCTATGACTGTAGATTCCCTGATGCCATCCGCCCTTCCTGCATCGATGATAAGGTCTATATTTTGGGAGAAATACCTTTCTACGACCTCTGCAGTTGCCGGTGGGGGGAGGCCTGAGGGATTGGCGCTTGTTGCAGTAATCGCCATATCAAGACCCTTAAGGAGCCATATCAGAAAACTGCTTGCCGGCAGCCGGATCCCTATCTTGCCTGTTCCTGCTGTTAATATGGACGGGAGGGCAGGCGATGCCTTGAAGATGATGGTCAGTGGTCCAGGCCATAACTCCCTCATCAGTACCTCTGAATTCTTTGTTGTCTCTGCTATAAGTGAACCCAATCTCTTTGTGGCTTCAATCAATAATAGCAACGGTTTATTGGTATTTCTCCCCTTTATCTGATAAATCTTTTCTATCGCCCCGGTGTTAAAGGGGTCAACACCCAGGCCGTAAAATGTATCAGTGGGAATGGCCGCAACTCCACCACTCTTTATCACGATCCTTGTCTCCTCTATGATAAAGGGATCCCTATCTGATATGTTAATCTTTATTGTCTTTCCCACGGAGCCCCTTGGCCTTCTCCTCCACATCCCTTGAGAGCCCCTCTTTGTATTTTAGCAGGTTCTTTTCGATCTCCCTGGAACCGATTGCAAGGATCTGGGCAGCAAAGACTGCCGCATTTTTTGCACCGGCCCTGTCGATTGCCATAGTGGCGACAGGGACCCCGGAAGGCATCTGGACAATCGATAAAAGGGAGTCGATCCCCATGAGGGGTGACGAATTAATGGGTATCCCTATAACAGGCAGGATCGTCTCGGCGGCAATAACACCCGGAAGATGGGCTGCGCCACCGGCCGCTGCAATTATAACCTTTACCCCATTTTTCTCCGCCTCTTTAACGCACTTCCTTGTCCTTTCGGGCGACCTATGGGCTGAAGAGATTGTAGTCAGATATGATATCCCCAGTTGGTTTAGTATCTTTTCAGTCTCGCTTATTATGGGGAGGTCAGAATCGCTTCCCGCTATTATAAGAACCTGAGGCCCTTTTTTTGTATCCTTTGCCATCTATAATCCTAGGATAACATCATTAAAATTGAAAAATTATAACTAACACATCGGGCTTGTGGTGTCAAGTCTTTGCTGGGTTAACTTTATTAGATAGGGCAGGCGTTTGAAAAATTTTTATGCGAGACCTTTAACATAATTATTTAATCTTTTCGATCATAAAAATTTTGAAGACACCTGCCCTATGTGGTCTATTTTAGGGGCTAGCGTCGCCCCCTCCACCGGCAAAGCCGGATGGAGCCTCCCCCTCAGCGCTCGCTTTGCTCGCTTTTGTAGAGATCAACTTATAGTAATGAGTTCAAGCCTATCCTTCCACTTCTTGTTCAGGTTTGCTGCAAGTTCAGGATAAGAGCTCAAGTCTGGATCCTCTGCAATCAGTTTGAGCGCCTCCTCCCTTGCTCGCTCCAGCAAAGAGGCGTCCCGAATGATATTTGCCACCCTCATCTCCGGGAGCCCTGATTGTCTCGTACCAAAGAACTCACCGGGCCCGCGGATTTTAAGATCTTCCTCGGCAATCAGAAAACCGTCCTGGCTCCTTACCATCACACTCAACCTCTTTTTTGCCTCTTCTGATAGTGGATATGAGACCATGAGCATGCAGTATGAGCCCTGACTCCCCCTTCCAACCCTGCCCCTTAGCTGATGGAGCTGGGCAAGACCAAATCTCTCTGCATGTTCTATAAGCATAACCGTGGCATTCGGGACATCGATGCCTACCTCTACTACCGTTGTAGCCGCAAGGATATCTATCTTTCCCTCCTTGAATTGGCTCATTACCTCTTCCTTTTCACCCGACTTCATCTTCCCATGGATCAGGGATATAGAGAGATCAGGAAAGATAGCGCTCTTAAGTCTTTCAGTCATGGTTAGTGCGGCCATCAGGTCGGACTTTTCCGATTCTTCAATTAAAGGATATACAATATAGGCCTGCCTTCCCTTAGCGACCTCCCTCCGTATTATGCTGTATGCCTCATCCCTTTTCGATTCATAGAAAAGCCTTGTTTCAATCGGAGTTCTCCCTGGAGGGAGTTCATCCAGCACGGATATATCCAGATCTCCATAGAGACTTAAGGCGAGTGTCCTTGGTATGGGCGTAGCTGTCATTATGAGGATGTCCGGGTTGTAGCCCTTCTTCTTGAGCGTTGCCCTTTGCATCACGCCGAATTTATGCTGTTCGTCTATTACTGCCAGACCAAGGTTCTTAAATCTTACCTCCTCCTGTATTATGGCATGGGTTCCGAAGATAATGCCGGCTTCTCCTTCTGCAATTTTCTTAAGTGCCTCCTTCTTCTCCTTCTGCCCCATCCCGTTTATCAGAAGACATGATTTGATTCCAAGAGAATCTATTATCTTTTTCATGTTTATATTATGCTGTTCCGCCAGGATCTCCGTCGGGGCCATCATGGCAGCCTGGTATCCATTCTCCGAGGCGATAACCATTGCCGCTATGGCAACTATTGTCTTGCCTGAGCCTACGTCCCCCTGGATGAGGCGGTTCATCGGGTGATGACTTGCCATATCCTTCTTTATCTCGCCGATTACGCGTAACTGGGCATTGGTAGGTTTAAAGGGGAGTTTCTCGATCAGCCTCTCCGACATCGGTCCGTCAACATCGAATCTTACCCCCTTTTCTTCATTGGATGCAGCCATCTTTTTTATTGCCAGCCCCAGCTCGAGAAGGAAGAGTTCGTCAAAGGCGAGTCTTCTGTGGGCCTCAGATTCTCCCCTGTTCAGGAGGTCTATGTCTGTTCCCTGAGCAGGAAAATGAACATTACTGACCGCCTCCTTTAGCGGTATCAGCCTGTTTTCCGCGGTGATACGATCCGGCAAAGGATCAATTATCTTGTCCAGAAATTGATCCAATATCTCCTTTATAATATGCCTTACGCGCCTGGAATTCAGTCCATATGTCTCATGATATACGGGGACTATCCTGCCCATATGGAGGGAGTCCTTCTCCTCCTCCTCTATTATCTCAAAGCCTGGATTTTCCATCTCAAGCCCATAAGTATGAAAGCCTTTTGACCTTACCTTTCCGCTTAACATTACCTTCTGCCCATTCCTGAATAGTTTTTTAAGGTATGGCTGGTTGAACCACTTTGCATATATCATCCCTGTCTCATCAGAAACGGCCATTTCAAATATCTTGAGCCCTCTCCTCCTGGTCACGACAACGTCTGAAGCTGATACTGTCCCTATAATCGTTTCCTCCTTTTCGGGTATAAGTTCAGAGATCTTCTTGATGGCGGACCTGTCCTCATATCTCCAGGGAAGACAATATATTGCATCCCCGGCATTCTTTATCCCGATCCTTTCAAAAAGATCCCTCCTTCCGGGTCCAACACCCTTTATGTACTGGATAGGGGTCTCAAGCACAGGTCTGTCTTTTTGAAATCTGTCCATTCTGCTCAAATTTTTTTTCTATCTTGTTGTAAAAGTTTTAAAAAAATAGTATCATAATCAAGTTTTACAGGCAATTAACCGAATAAACGCAAAGAAGGAGGGGAGAAGATTGTCAAGGGTATGTGAGGTATGTGGAAAAGGTCATCAGGTGGGGAATAATGTGAGCCATGCAAACAACAGGACCAAAAGGCTCTTTTATCCGAACCTGCAGCCGATAAGTGTTTCAGAAAATGGGTCTTTACGGAGGATGAGGGTCTGCACCCGCTGTATCAGGACCGGAAAACTTAAGAAGGCAGTATAATCACTAAATAATAATTACAGTCTCTCCTTAAGCAAAGACCACCCAGGAATCTCCCCTGACAGAAGAAATTAATCTCTTATGAGGTTATAATGGCAAGGGAAAAGATATTCGGATTGAGAGGCAAGATAATTCTCCTCTCGATCCTTCCCTCACTCCTTGTAATTAGCATTGTGACCTATCTTTCTATTCGCAGTCTAAATCATGAAATAGCTGATGACTATATAGAAGGGTCCAGGACTGCAATAAATCTTATAAATAATCAGCTTAAGTCGGACGAAGATATTACCAATCCCCTCCTCGCCGAACTCATGATTGACCAGGCAATGAAGGTTATGTCCTGGGTCTCCGGTATTGCCATATATGCTGTTGACGGGGGTAAGACAGGGTTAATCTATTCAGGCAGGCCGGATGATAAGGGACGATCACTAAGCGCTGCTGAGGTAAATCATCTCCTTGGATCTGACGCAGTTCTTATAGAACTGCGGGATAATGACCTGATTGAGATTATAACCCCTATGCGGAGGGCCGGCAGCAGACATGTTTCGGCCATAGTCTTTACCCCCCTTGC
>CAZYNY010000015.1:24463-37539 GCA_964648095.1 uncultured Nitrospirota bacterium
AAAGGAAGAGCTTGCAGGGCATATCTCAACTATCCTCCCAATCGGTATATTTGGGTTCGCGGGTCTTACCTTAATCCTCTATTTTGCGCTCAACAGGATCATAATCGGCCCTGTCTCATTAATAAGAGGGGTGGCGCGCCGGATCGCTGAAGGAGACCCATCTGCCAGGGTTGTTATGGACAGGCATGATGAGATCGGCGACCTTGCTGTTGATATTAACAGGATGAGTGACTCGATGAAGGCGAGGGCCGCCATGCTCACAAAGGAGATAGAGATGATAACGGTGATGAAATCGATAGACAGGTCGATACTCGCAAGCCATACCCTCTCTGACCTTGTGCATGCTATTTCGGCGAATATTAAATCTATCATTCCAGCAGACCTGGTAACAATAGCGCTTTTTGATGTTACCTCACCAGGTTTTATAAGACTTGTGCCGGCAAAGGACCAGCAGTTAACAAGGGAGTTTTTCCTCTTTGAGGATAGTTATCCTATGAGCAGGGTCTATGAGACAAGAAAACCATTCATAACCGGGGATTTCAGGGAGGCCCCATGGCGAAGGAGATTTGAGGATCATCTCCTGGAGAGCGGGATACTATCCGGCATGGTGATACCACTCTTTTCAAAGGGGAATCTTATCGGAACGCTCAATCTCGGGAGTTTTATTCCGGAGAGATTTAATGAGGATCACCTCTCCCTTGCCCTTGATATAGTCGATCAGGCGGCCATAGCAATGGAAAGCTCAAGGCTCCATGACCGGCAAAAGAGGGAGGTGGAGGTGCTGTCTACGCTCCTCCATGTCGGCGGACTTTTAAGCTCCACCATCAGCCTCGATGGGCTTTTATTGAAGATTTTAGATTCGATCCATAAACTTGTTGATGTCGATATGTCGTCCATCATGCTCCTTGATGAGGGGAAGATATTGAGGATCAAGGCGGCAAGGGGATTAGACCCGAAATACATAAACAGTGAGGGCATAAAACTGGGCGAAGGGATTGCCGGATGGGCGGCCTTGCACGGAAAACCGCTTCTAATCCAGGATCTTGTAAAAAACGGCGGATTTATAAACTTTACACCCCACGAGAAGGATATCTACTCCTCCATGTGCATACCTATCTCTGCAAAGGAGCAGGTGATCGGTGTCCTTTCTGTAAGCAGCACTTCAAGGGAAAAGAGATTCAGCGAGGATGACCTCAAATTGATGACGATCTTCTCAAGTCAGGCCGCGTCTGCCATAGAGAATGCAAGGCTCTTTGATGAGGTAATAAAGAAGGCGGCTGAACTTAAAGAATCAAGGTTTGATTCGATCAAGGCCCTGGCAGAGGCGCTTGAGACAAAGGATGTATATACGAGGGGTCATTCTGACAGAATGGTTGAGTATGCCGCCAGGATTGCAGAAAGACTTGGTCTTTCCGGTCAGGAGAAGGAGTTCCTGAGGTACGGGGCAATACTCCATGATACAGGCAAGATAGGTATCCCGGATTACATATTAAACAAACCTGGCAGACTTGATAAGGGGGAATTCGAGATGATGAAGTCCCACCCTGTTAAAGGCGCCGATATAATAAGAGAGATCTCATTTCTGGCGCCGGTGGTGCCAATTGTCCTTCATCATCAGGAGAAATATGACGGCACCGGATATCCGGCGGGTCTTGCAGGCGAGGATATACCGATAGGGGCAAGGGTAGTCTCAGTCCTGGATGCCTATGATGCGATGACATCGGACAGGCCTTACAGACCGGCCCCAGGGCCCGACAGGGCCATTGAAGAATTGAGGAAATATTCGGGGACCCAATTTGATCCAAAGGTGGTAACCCTGTTCCTGGATATATTGGAGGAGGAAAGGAATGCAAGAGGAGAGGCAGGAAGAAATATATAAGGAAGGGAGGATCGTCGGTCTTAAGCTGATCCGGAAGATCCTCGGTATATTTATAGTCCCTGCGGTTATAGTTGTTGGGACGCTTGCGTATCTGGCTGCCCAGGATTTTGTTATTGCCACCATACTCGGCCTGGTCGGCATCTCAATCCTTATTGGGATATTACATTTCTCAATCAACATGATGGTTATAAGACCGGGTGTAAAGATCTACAAGGCATCGAAAAAGATCGCTCAGGGTGATTATTCCACAACAATCCAGATTGGCGACAGCGATGAGATGGCAGAGCTGGGCTCGGCGTTCAACCAGATGGTCTCTTCCGTGAAGGCCCTTGTTGATGCAGAAAAGCTCAGGATCAGACAACTCGGGGTATTGAATGAGGCGGTAATGGAGATATCGACCGAGCTTAGGTTGGATTCGCTTATAGATAAGCTGGCAAGACATACGCAGAACCTTGGCAGGTCTGAGTCGGCTATTGTCGTTGTTTTCGCAAGGGAGGGACCTGATGTAGAGCATATCAGGACTGCCGGGATTGAATTCTCCCAGCCCATAGCGGATCTTTTTTCCAAGGAGAGGCATTTCGGGAGGTTTTTATTAGATGGCATGTCAAGGAGACTCGAAGGCGAAGAGGCAAGCAGTCTTTCTTCCCGCCTTCCAGACCCTTCTCCACAGGTCAGATCCCTCATCTCTGTGCCCCTTGTGCTTAATAACGTGGTGAGCGGGGGGATATTCTCCATTAATAAGATAGACGGATCTTATACGCAGGAGGACGAGGATCTCCTCCTGACGCTGGCGCTTCATGCTACAACAACAGTTGAAAAGGTGAGGCTTCATGAAGATACGGAGAGGATGGCCATTATAGACGGCCTCACAGGCTTGTATAATCACAGGGAGTTCCAGAGGAGACTGGATGAGGAGGTTAACAGATGCATGAGGTACAACAGGATATTTACCATGCTTATGCTTGATATTGACCATTTCAAATCCTTTAACGATTCATATGGGCATAGGGTAGGGGATGCCGTACTCAAGACTGTAGGCTCTATAATAAGGGCCGAGACAAGGAATGTGGACTATGCGGCAAGATATGGCGGTGAGGAGTTTTCAATAATACTACCGGAAACAGATAGCGATGGCGGTTACCTGGTGGCAGAGAGGATCAGGACGCGGATCTTTGAACATCAATTTATTACACCCAAAGGTGAAAAGGCCCTTATGACGATCAGCATAGGCGTGGCATCATTTCCTGTTGATGCCGGAAACAGGGAGGATATCCTTGTGACCTCTGATCAGGCCCTCTATTTTGCAAAGGAGTCAGGCAGGAATTATGTCTGCAAGTACAGTCAGACCCTAAAGTCGGCAATAGAGGGGAATAAGGATAAGGTAACAGAACTCCTTCTTGACAGAAAACTGGAATCTATGAGGGCCCTTGCCTCTGCAGTGGACGCAAAAAGCCCTTATACAAGGGGTCACTCTGATGATGTGGCACGATATTCTATGATGATTGCAGTCTCACTTGGCCTAAATGACAGCGAGAAGGAGAGCCTCAGGATTGCAAGTCTTCTCCATGATATAGGGACTGTCAGCATACCCTCTAATATATTAAATAAGCCCGGTCCCTTAAACCCGGAGGAGACGAAGATAATCCATGCCCACCCTGAACTTGCAGAGATGATGCTTAAGAAAGCCCCTCAGTTGGAATCGGTGCTGCCTGCAATCCTCTATCATCATGAAAGGTATGACGGTTCCGGATATCCGAATGGCCTAAAAGGGGAGGATATACCCTATCTTGCCAGGATATTGTCTATTGTAGAGGCCTACGACGCAATGATATCTGCAAGGCCATACAAGAAGAAGATGACACATGAAGAGGCGCTGGAAGAACTAAGGATAAATTCAGGTAAACAGTTTGACCCGGAGATAGTAGAGGCATTCGTTAAAATCATATGACCTTCTTAGAAGTTGTAGGTCATACCGACATTGATCGTATAATCAGGGCTTCTGGGAGTAAGTCCTACGGCAAGACCTGCATCGACTACTATCTGCTTGTCAAGCCTATGTGCTATACCTGCAAGAAGGTCCAGAGGATCCCCTGACATGGAGGGATCTTCCTGTCTGTGTCCTGTCAACTCCCCGACCAGCTTCAGGGTATTCGGAATTGCCTCATACTCAAAGGCAAGGCTGTAGTTTAGGATATCACGGAATTCCCCGCCAGGCTGGTTTCCCATAAATGTGTATCCCAGATTAAGATGCACCGTGATAAGCGGGAACTCCTCACTGGCTATAAGCTGGAGGCCGACATCGGCCTCTCCGGTGCCAAGTCCCCTGGCGCTATCACCGCTTGGAAATTTTATAATCAATTGTCCGGCTATGGATACAGGGGTCGCCTCTCTCCCCTTTAAGAACCTGAGTTTTGCCTTCATCCTCAGGTCGCCAAGCCCCTCTGTATTATCATCCGCTATCCTTTTGAAGATAAGAGGGACATCTACGAGGAATTCTAGATTATTAATGATTCCGGTAGTAAGTTCGGCATTGAGTGAATATATCTTATCAGAACTTGAAAATCTCTCATACTTTAATCCTGTTTCAAGCTTTGTCTGACCCCTCTCAAGCGGTACTGCTGATTCGGTTGTCAGGAATGGGCGCAAGACCGCCTGTGCGGGATCAGAAATCAGGAGAAGTGATATAAAGAATGTTACCAGGAATATTAGGAGCAGGCATTTTTTCTGAGACTGCATTTGTCTGTCCTCCTATTTTAAGGATCTGGTTTTAAGGATCGGGTCAAAAACAATCCAATGCATTCTACTTTTCCATCCCCTTTTTGTCAAGGCATATCTATTTGCCTACTCAGTCAGGATTGTAGGGTCAAAGAAGGCCTTAAACTTAAGGCCATCCAGAACCGGCTGCTCTATCCCCTTGTGCTGGATAAGCACCTTATAGGTCCTTCCCATGTCATTCGGCAGAATCAACCTCTTCATGGCCTCAAATTCCTCTTTGGGTGCAGATTCCATCTCCTGGGCTATTCCTAATCCCATAAGAAAGCTCATCTGATCGGTAAAGCCTGTGACCTCAAGTCCGACATCTTTCCCTGATAGAGAGAGACTGGTAAAATCTATATGCGTAGTGATGTCCTGCTCACCTATCCTGATAAATGGATCAGTCCCAAGTGTATGTTTATAATAACAGAGGAGTGTACCGAGTCTTCTTGATGGAGAGAAGAGGTCATTCGAATGATGTCCGTAGTCGATTGTTATAGAGAATCCCTTGTCAAGCACTTTTCCCAGCCTTAAAATCATCCTGACTGCCTCAAGGTTAATCTCGGCAATTGAACCTTCTCCCAGGCTGATTCTGATCCTATCAAGGTATCTACTTAGGTCTTCAGTGGATGGTCTGTCTGCGGTCTCTATAAACCTCCCGTCTTTATGGGTTACGAATAGCTCGGACAGCCTTCCATTGACCATGGCCGTCCTATGAACGGGAAGGGCATCAAAGAATTCATTTGATAAGATACAACCGACGAGGCCTCCTGAAAGTTCACTAAGATCCCGGATCCAGCAGATCTTTCTTTCAGTTGCTTCCGTAAATTTCAAGAGGAACCTCTCCTGTTGATCCCTGAGAGCAGCGCTCTTATCAAGGATAATATAATTTATCTTTTTAAATAGATCCGGATAGTTCTTTAAGATACAGTCTAATATATCCAGCGCCAGGATTCCTTTGCCCCCGCCTATTTCAAGGACGTCGAACCTATCTCCGCCTAATATCCGGGCCATCTGATGGAGCTGTTTTGCGATAAGCCTGCCGAAGACAGGATGGATATCCGGACTGGTATAGTAGTCGCCGCCTGCGCCGATTATATTCTTTTCGGATTCATAATATCCGAGCCCAGGATGGTATAGGCATTCTTCCATAAATTCGGCAAAGGTAATCCTCCCCTTATCATTTATCCTTTGGATTATCTTTTCTGCAAGCCCTTTTTCCCCTGGATACAGTCTTAGTCTCCTTTATCTCATCTTTAGAAGTAACTACCTGGTGTTTAGGCTGAAGACCGAAGGCTATTCAGCCTTCAGTCTATCTACCTGAGTAGTTACAATAATACTACTGGATTGCAAGTGTTACCTGTCTGCTGCTTTCAGCCCCTGTCTGATCAGAGATCGTGATGCGGACCGTATGTGTCCCGGAAGGGAATTTAGCCTGTGTGATCTTGATTCCTTCATTTGTGGCATAGGGCTTGATCCGGTCAGTTATATCTATGGGGATAAACTTTACATAGACGACCTTCAGGGTCTTCAGGTCTATTTCGACTTTATTCTGCGATACAAAGCGGATCTCCACTTCAATAGGGGCAGGCTGGGTTTTTCCCTCTTCCGGTTTTACCAGTTCGATAATCGGCCCTTTTTGATCTCCCTTTAGAGGGGCAGAGATCTCAGGCAGGTCCTGGGGTATCCCAGGGAAGGGTCTCTCTAATGAGGGCTGAAAGAAATCAGGTCGCCCCGCCTCTTCCTCAGTAATCAGTTCAACTATCTTCTTCCCCTCTTTTAGACCAAGGGAAAGTGAGGTACAAGGAATGATAATTACCCCGATAAGCAAGCTCAAGGTAAGGACCATACTCTTTCTATTCATTTTTTCCTCCTTTGGCTTAAGTAAGGGATTATATGTACCTGATATCATATCTTCATTATAGTGGTCAAGGCCGTCTTAATTTGACAAACAGGACCTCTCTATGATAAACAAATCAACATATGGATGTCATCCTCTCAGAATTAAGAGGAATAACCTATCTATGATCGATATCTGTATCCGTTCCTTTGCAAAAAGAAGCCTTAAATACAAAAAACAGAGAAGGATAGGTATGATATACTAGATTATATTAACATTACCTTGAAAAGCATGGAGGTAGGCAGATGAAATGTTATAGAAAAATGATATATATCCCTATGATTTTGTTAATCGCAATGGCAGGGTGTGCAGGGACAATAAAAGGACCAACTCCTATCCAGGAGCTTAAGGCCCCTCCCTGGGTAATTAAGGGAAGCGGTGCCTTTGCAGGCGGGAAGGAGAAGGCCTTCTATGGAATAGGTTCAGCATCGGCAATAAGGAACCCTTCGTTACTGAGAACTACGGCAGATAACCGGGCAAGAAATGAGCTGGCCAAGGTATTCGAGACCTATACAGCATCTTTAATGAAGGACTATGCGGCGTCTACGACTGCCGGTGATTTCAGTAAAACAAGCGAGGAGCAGCATGTTGAGCAGGCGATCAAGACTGTAGTTGCAACAACCTTAAATGGGGTAGAGATAATTGATCACTGGCAAAACCCGGAAAATATGGATCTCTATTCTCTTGCAAAGCTTAATCTTGACTCCTTCAAGGAAAACCTGGATAAGATGAAGGAATTAAATGCCAAGGTGAGAGACTATGTAAGAGGGAATGCGGAAAGGCTACATGAGCAGTTGGAGAAGGAAGAGGGAAAGATGAGGGAGAGGGAAGGAAGATAACAGGGTCATGAAGGCCTTCCGGCCTGCCGGCAAGGTAAAAGGCGGTACCTAATAATGTCTGTGTTATTTAATATTCTTTTATTTATTTGCCTTTTATTGTTGCCTGCTCGAAATGTATTAGGCGCTGATTTTTTACCCCGGGAGATATATCAGAGGTTCTCCCCTGCGGTATTACTTATTGTTGCCACAAAAGATGGAGAAGGCGGATCTGCAGGGACAGGATCGATTATCCGTAAAGACGGTCTGGTAGTAACCAATGCCCATGTCGTATTTGACAAGAATACAAACAAGGTATTTCCTAAGATTACAGTCTTCTTCAAGCCGGATCGGGTTACTGGAGACACAAAGAATGACCTATCAAAAAGATCTGCCGCAAGGGTTGTTGTTCTCAATACCCAATTAGACCTGGCCTTACTCAAGATCGAAGATGTGCCTAAAGGACTCCCTATTGTTGAACTTGCCAATCCTGATGAGATAAGTATTGGCGAGCAGGTAGTAGCTATCGGACATCCGGAGCAGGGCGGCCTATGGACATTAACTACCGGCGTGATCAGTGCAAATATAGCAGACTTTCAGGGTATTGCCGGAAAAGACGTCTTTCAGACCGAAACCAGTGTAAATAGAGGAAATTCCGGGGGGCCATTACTTGATAAGCGCGGATATATGGTTGGTATAAATTCCAATATTGCAAGGGTTGGCGAGGGGGGGTTGACTATTACAGGGGTAAATTTTGCCCTGAAATCCAGCGTGGCAAAAAAATGGCTTACTAACGAGGGATATCAGGTTGAATATGGTTTATTACCTCTTGAGATAACAAGAGAGGAAAAGAAGGAGGTTCTAAAAGAGGAACCGAAAGTTGAGGAGACAAAGAAAGAACATGAAGAGAAGAAGACTAAACCACCGGAAAAGAAGCCAGAACCTCCTGATCTAAAAGCTAAGGCTGCAAAACCAAAAGAAGAGATGCTCACCGAAAAAAGACCTTATGATATGGACAAACTAATCAGGTCGGTTGAGAAGGAGATGGAGGATCTTATGGATGAGATGAGGGGGAAGATCAGGGGAAACCCGCAAAAATAATGCTGGATTTTAACAAAAAAATGATGTATAAAATTGAATACTCTTTTATGTGCATACAGTCACAATGATATTGCCATCGGATCGTTAGTTAAGGGTGCGGATATTCAAATTAAAAGGAGATATGGATGTCAAGGGTTATAAAGAAAAGAAGAAAGAAGATGAGGAAACACAAGTATAAAAAACTCCTTAAAAAGACCAGACATAAGAGGAAAAAGAGTTAAGGGAGGTGAGAGCTAAATGTCTACTGGGAAGACGGCAAGGATCAAGGTAAAGACCGCGAGTGCGATATATGAAGGTGATATCCTGATTCCTGCAATGAGAAAGAGGGTGTCCGATGTGTTAAACGACGAGGAGAGGCAGTTTATCAACCTTACAGACGTTAATATTAGGGACCATCATGGGGGGATACAAAAGGCCTCCTTTGTATCTATTAATAAGGTCTTAATAGAGGCGATTTATGAAGAGGACAGCTAAAGCTAAAGGGCCCCCTTCTTTATCTCTATCCTTGCATTCCTTCTTAGCGCTTCTGTGTAGGCCATAAGAGCCCGCATACGTTTTTGTAAGATATGCTCCTCGGTCCTCTCCTCTCCGGCAGGGGCAGCCCTCGATCCAGTCATAGAGCCCTCTTTTAGAATAGCTGCAACATCCTTTAGATCGCCTTCCGTAAGAACAGTAGATTCTCTGACTATATTCTTTGCCTTTTCAATCAAGATATTTTCAATCTGCATCTTCTCAAAGGTCTCTGGTGTGAGGTGATTTGCAACCAGGACCCTTCTATATAATTCCAGATCGAATCTTCCGTCCTTCTGAAAGGCGGGGATCGATGTCACAAGGTCTGTCAGTTCTTCCCTCCCCACTGTCAATGACATCCTCTGTGCATCTTTAAGCCAGAGGCGCTGATCAATTAGGTTATCTATGACAAGCTTCTTTATTGTGTCCTCGCTTATATCCTTTATATTCTCTTTAAAGATCTCCTTGTATGCCTTATATGTTGACTGGTAGGTCCTTTCATATTCCATCATGGGGATTATCTCATCATCCACCTTTGCTGCATAGACATCCGGATTTCCCTGATTTTTAAAGCCCCACCATCCCATGGAAATGATAAAGGCAGCAGCGATTAGCCCCATGATTGTCCTGAAAAACCAAGGGTTCTCAATAGCGCCCTTTCTTATTACCTTAAGCATCTTAAATCCTCATTTCTAAAATTGTAAAATCTTATCTTTTTTTGAAATTATAGCAGAGGGGTTTGTCCGATGCAATATGAAGAATTCTGGTGTTTATCTTGAAGTTGCCGGACTCTTGACGTAATATCGTAAGAATGGATGACCCTATGGATAAAGAACAACTTTCCTTAAAGGCCAGGGTTGATCTCGAATGGGATAAGATCCTTGATCTCCTGGCCGCTCAGGCGGTCTCTGCGCCTGGATCCAGCTTGTGCAAAAATCTCAGGCTATTCTCAGAGATTGATGATATAGAGCTTAAGCTTGAGGAGACGAGCGAGATGGCGGGCCTACTTGCAGAGGGAGGGGACCTTCCTCTTTCACCATTTCCTGATCTTGTGTCAGTCCTCAATTCAGCTGAAAAAGGGGGTATCCTTGAACCAGGAGACCTGATTGGGATATCAGGATTTTTGGGAGTGACGTCAGATGTCAAGAGATATATATGCAGGCATGAGACGGTTCCGGCGCTTCACGGCATTGTATCCGGAATTGAAGAGCTAAAGGAGATAAAAAAGGAGATAGATGGAGCCGTAGATAGCGGCGGGAATATAAAGGAGGATGCCACGCCGGGACTTAAACTTCTGATGCGGAAGACCCAGGAGTTTAAGATGCGGACAAGGGAGAGGCTGAAAGGGATGATTCATTCGCCTGAATATGCCGAAATACTCCAGGAGCCATTCTTTGCAGAGCGTGAAAACAGATATGTCATCCCTGTCAAGGTGGAATTTAAGTCCAGAGTAGAAGGGATCATCCATGATCTTTCTGCGAGCGGTGCAACGGTCTTTATTGAACCTAAGGAGCTTGTTGAGATGAATAACACGCTCAAGATGCTTGAGCTTGAGGTGGAGGATGAGATAAGGAATATATTAGCATCCCTTTCAAGTATGGTATCCTCAAGCCATCAGATAATCCGCAATAACCTGTTGGTAATGGCGGAAATCGACTGTATCTATGCAAGGGCGAGGCTCAGCCGGATACTGGGAGGAAGGGGTGTAAAGCTGAACAACAAGGGGATCATTAACATAAAGGGGGCACGGCATCCCTTAATGGTCCTTACCGGGAAGGAGGCAGTACCGAATGACATCTTGATCCCTGAGGATACAAAGATCCTCATAATATCCGGCCCAAACTCCGGCGGAAAGACCGTTTTGCTGAAGGCATTAGGGCTGTTTGCAATGATGGTCAGGGGTGGGCTTCACCTCCCATGCGGCGAAGGCTCTGAGATGGCCCTTTTTCAGGAGATCTATACCGATATAGGCGATGATCAGGATATAAGGATGGGTTTGTCAAGCTTCTCGGCCCATATCAGCACCATAGCCTGTATATTCAGATATGGGACACCCGGTTCATTGATCCTGCTTGATGAAATTGCTATATCGACTGATCCCTCTGAAGGGGCTGCATTTGCAGAAGCCGTTCTTTTAACGATGCGGGAGAGGGGCTTCAAGGTGATTGTGACTACACATTATAACTCCCTGAAGACCCTGGGTCACTCTGGGCAAGGATTTTGTAATGCCTCCTTTGATCTGGATCTAAAGACGCTGTCTCCAACATATAACCTGGTTTATGGTATACCGGGGAGATCTTTTGCCATCGATATTGCAGGAAGGTTCGGTATAGAGAGGGGGGTAATTGAACTTGCACTAGAGAGGTTAGGAAGAAATGATCTTTCCCTGGACATGCTCTTGTCAGAGTTAAATGAAAAGAAGAGGAGCTATGAAGAGGATTCAAAGAGGGCAAAAGAACTAAGGCTTGAGGCGGAGCATCTTATTGAAGAACAGAGGGATATAACCAGCCGTCTGAAGGAGTCTGAAAAGGATATCAGGAAGAAGATGAGGACAGAAACCAACCGTGAAATCTCAAAAGCCAGACAGGAGATTTCCGGGATTATTGAGGGGTTAATGAAGGACAGGAGGCAAGAGAGGGCTGATAGCGCAAAAAGACTCTTGACTGAGATAGAAACCGGAATCAGCAATCATATTACCGGCAGCGGGGACTATATACCTTTGAAGGATCTTAAGGCGGGAGACCATGTCGAGATAAAGGGCCTGGGTATCGAGGGTGTTCTGCTTGATGATCATCAAGAAAAGAGGACGATCAGAGTCAAGGTCCATGATTCGGAGATAAAGGTCAATCCGGCATTGATACAGGGCCTTAAACAGCCTGCCGGGCAGCGAATAAAGGCTGAGTCCATAGTCAGAGAGAGAAGGCCCCCGATTCCGGCAGAGGCATCAGCCTTAGATCTCAGGGGGAAAAGTGGAGAGGAGTCTATAGTTGAGATCGACAGATTTCTGGACAACGCAATTCTTATCGGCATAAAGGAGGTTAGCCTGATTCATGGTCACGGAACAGGTAGGCTTAAAAAGAGGATAAGGGAGCATCTTAAGGAATCGCCATACGCCTTGAACTATCGCCCCGGTGATATATATGAGGGGGGTGATGGGGTGACTGTGGTAGAATTAAAGTAGGGGCGACCCTCTGTGGTCGCCCAGGACAGGTTTCCGGGATGGCCGAAGAAGATTTATTGCTGCCAATAAGGAGAAGGATATATGAAGATCTTTATCACTGGCGCAACAGGTTTTATAGGTCGAGAGATAGTTTTGGGCCTCCTTGAAAGGGGTTACCAGATAAGGGCCCTTGCAAGAAACCCTGACAGGGCAAGGGATCTGCTGCCGTCAGGTGTAGAGCGTGTTAAGGGCGATGTAACCAGGCCTGAAGGGCTATATGACGCCGTATCGGGTTGCGATGCGATAATACACCTGGTAGGAATAATCTTTGAAAAGCATAAGAACATGTTTGACGATGTCCATTATAAGGGGACTGTAAACATAGTGACTGCAGCCAAGCAGGCCAGGGTAAAGAGGTTCCTCCATATGTCTGCGCTCGGCTCAAGGCCTGATGCGGTAAGCAACTATCACAGGACAAAATACAGGGGCGAGCAATGCGTAGTAAAGAGCGGACTTAATTATACTATCTTTCGGCCATCACTAGTATTTGGGCAAAAGGACAGGTCAATAAATCTCTTTATTAAGATGATAAAGCTTATGCCTATATTCCCTGTTATCGGGTCGGGAGGCGGGAGGACACAGCCTGTCTTTGTGTCTGATGTAGCAAGGGCCTTTGTAGCGTCTGTTGAGGATCAGAATACATTCTCGAAGACCTACGATATTGGCGGACCAAATTCAATGACATATGAGGAGCTGTTTGATCTCATTATGGAGGCAACAGGCATAACAAGAAAGAAGCTCCATATCCCTATATGGCTCATGCGTCCATTGGCTGCCATATATGAACTGCTCCGGATCCCTGTAATATCAAGGGATCAGCTTATAATGCTGGAGGAGGACAATACATGTGATAATAGCCTGGCGGCAAAGGATCTTGTTGGCAGGTTTCAGGATCTA
>CAZYNY010000016.1:0-7542 GCA_964648095.1 uncultured Nitrospirota bacterium
ATGGGGCCGGGCAAAGGGTCAAAGCTTGATTGCTGTAATGAGCTTAAGACAAATGCCCTGAAGGAGACGATCGGGAAATATGGGTTAAAGGCACTCCTGTTAGGTATACGCAGGGACGAGCATGGTATACGCGCAAAGGAGAGGGTCTTCTCGCCGAGGGATGAGAACTTCAAATGGGATTATGAAAACCAGCCGGCAGAGCTGTGGGACCAGTACAAATCAACTGCTGCCGAAGACAACCATTTTAGGGTGCATCCGATCCTGCATATGACAGAACTGGATATCTGGAGGTACATAAAGAGAGAGAACATTCCGATGTCAGAACTGTATTTCAGTAAAGAGGGGAAGAGGTATAGGAGCATAGGGTGTGTTCCGTGCTGCAGCCCGATAGAATCTAATGCCTCGAATGTCGATGAGATCATAGAGGAGTTGGAGACGAGCAACACCTCAGAGCGCGCGGGGAGGGCGCAGGATAAAGAAGATGCCTATACCATGCAGAAACTGCGCTCGCTAGGGTATATGTAGGAGGGGATAATGGAAGAGAGATCATTGCACATAGTAATCGTTGGCCATGTAGACCATGGCAAGTCCACCCTTGTCGGGAGGCTGATCTATGATACAGGGTCTTTGCCGCCTGAGAAACTCGAAGAGATCAAAAAGGCATCGGAATTGCAAGGCAAGGAACTTGAGTTTGCATATATTATGGACAACCTTGAAGAGGAACGCAAAAAAGGCATAACAATAGATATTGCCCATACCTTTTTTATGACAAAAAAAAGGAGATACGTTATCATCGATGCGCCGGGGCATAAGGAATTCCTGAAAAATATGATAAGCGGTACATCCCAGGCAGAGGCAGCGCTTCTGCTCATTGATATAAGCCAGGGGATACAGGAGCAGACAAGGAGGCACTGCTACATCCTGAGCCTTCTGGGTGTCAGACAGATAGCCGTGCTGGTCAATAAGATGGATCTTGCAGGATACAGGGAGGAATCCTTCAATGAAATCAGAAAAGACATTGAGATCCTACTCAAAAGCCTTAAGATAATCCCTTCCTATATCATACCTGTCTCTGCAAGCAAGGGGGAGAATGTTGCCCTTCGGAGCGAAAAACTCACCTGGTATAAGGGGCCTACCATACTTGAAGCGCTCGATAACTTTGATACCCTTAAGATCGAGGATAAGGGCTTAAGATTCGCGGTGCAGGATCTATATACAGTAGTAGGAGAACCGGTAGCAGTCGGACGCGTCGAGGCGGGGGTCTTGCGGAAGGGACAAGATGTCTTTGTATTGCCGGAAAAAAGGAAGGCAAGGATAACAAAGATTAAAAAATATTTGGAAGAGGACATGCCTTTTGCAGCAACCGGAGACTGTGTCGGGATACGTATTGAAGGCCCCGGGCTTAAAAGGGGGCAGATACTCTCTGATAAAATCTTATCGACCATTACTGATACGATCCATGCCAACATATTCTGGATGGTCGACAAGGAATACCGCTTGGGTACGCCTATTATCTTTAGGTGTGCTACGCAGGAGGTTAAGGGGAGCATCAGGAAGATTCAGAAAAGATTTGACCCTGCATCAATAGAGGTTGTGGAGCATAACGCGACTACGATTAAACCTGCTGAGGTAGCGGAGGTTGAAATAGGCCTTGAGGCGATGGTTACAGTAGATAATTTTTTCGAGGTACCTGAGTTGGGGCGTTTTGTGCTTGAACATGCCGGCTATCCTGTTGCCGGCGGTATAATTGTTTAATATAAAGAGATCAAGGAGGATAATGTGCGCGTACTTATTACCGGTGGGGCAGGTTTTATAGGTTCACATCTGTGCGACAGGCTGCTTTCTGAGGGGCACGAGGTAATCTGCATGGATAATCTTATAACAGGTTCTGTCAAGAATATCGATCACATACGGCATCCCGGATTCAAGTTCTTTCAGTATGACGTTACAAACTATATTTACGTAGATGGAGACCTTGATTATATACTCCATCTTGCATCTCCCGCCAGCCCGATCGACTACCTTGAGCTCCCTATACATACCCTGAAGGTAGGTTCACTCGGCACCCATAAGGCCCTTGGTCTTGCAAAGGAGAAGGGGGCAAGGTTTTTTCTGGCGTCGACTTCAGAGGTCTATGGCGACCCCCTTGTACACCCGCAGAAGGAAGACTACTGGGGAAATGTAAATCCAGTTGGTCCGAGAGGTGTTTATGATGAGGCGAAAAGGTTTTCCGAGGCGATGACCATGGCGTATCACAGGTACCATAAATTGGATACAAGGATCGTAAGGATATTCAACACCTATGGGCCGAGGATGAGGAGTCACGATGGCAGGGCGATACCGGAATTTATGAACCAGGCCCTTGCCGGTAAGGATATAACGGTTTTTGGCGATGGTTCGCAGACACGGAGTTTCTGCTATATCTCGGATCTGATTGAGGGGATCTACAGACTGATGATGTCTAATGAGAATATGCCTGTCAATATTGGGAATCCGGAAGAGATGACAATACTTGACATGGCTAAAGAGATAATAAAGCTTACTGGAAGCAGGAGCAGGATTGTATTCAGGGATCTTCCCGTAGATGATCCCAGGGTAAGGCAGCCTGATATCACAAGGGCAAAGACCTTGTTTGGCTGGGAACCTAAGGTTGCCCTTGAAGAGGGATTAAAGAAGACGATAGAATTTTTCCGGGAGGCGTAGGGGTCTACTCCGGACATTGAAATTGTACCCCTTCTATATCAGGCCTTATGTTGATGATTCTTTTGTCTGTCCTGGGAGAGATGGCGCCGGATCTTTTGATCTCCTCGATGATTACATCTGTTAGGAGCCTGTACGATTTATATTCCTTGTTCTCTAACATACTATATCCATCCTCACCGCCCCTCTTCACAATAAAATCGAGGGTAGCCAGATGATAAATCTTGTCCGGTCTTAATTCCCTTCCTTGAATACTGACATCTTTAATCCTGCTGCCGGGCGGGAGTGATGGATTAAAGGAAAAGGCGAGGCCTGCGATCTGCGGAAAGCGTCCCTCCATCCCCTCCCACCGTGAGACGCCATTCTCCAAAGCCTCAAGGATAATTTTTCCAGTAATCTCAATGCTGACTACCCTGTTATTAAAGGGATGGATGGAATAGACATCAGCCAGCGTTATAGGTCCCTTTTCAATAATCCTGTCGTCCCTTAATCCCCCGCTATTTATTATTGCGATGTCTGCATTGGCCTCAGCCCTTACAAGATCGGCGATATAGTCCCCAAGGTTTGTCTCCTTTGATCTAAGCGCAAGCTCCCTTACATCAAGTTCAATATCAGTAGACCCTATCTTTCTCTTTAGTTCTGCTGTCCGGGCCTCGTAGGCATTCACAACCTCTGATATCAGTGGGTCAGGGCTTATGCGCTCGCCCACAGGGATCAGTTCTGAATCTGCAAGCAGGTTTGGACCTTTTTTATCTCCCTTTATCACAAGCCTTGCCTTTCCCAGGTATCTTGCATCAGAGCCTGTCTTCGTGATCATGGAGCCATTCACATTTACATGTATAGGTTCATGCTCATGTCCCCCCAGGATCAGGTCTATCTCTGGATTTCTCTTTGCAATGCATTGATCGACAGGAAGTGTCAGGTGCGTGACCCCGATTATCACCTCTGCTCCGGCATTCTTCAGCAGACTAACTGTCTTTCCAGCGATTTCAATCGGGTCATTAAAATGGATCCTTCCATTATATTGAGGACATTCAATGTCACCTCTTCCTACTGTGAGGCCAAAGAACCCTATCTTAATTCCATTGAACTCCTTTATCTCAAAGGGTTTTATCCCTCCCTTAAAGACAGATGAATCCGGAGGAAAATCTATATTTGAAGATATCCAGGTAAATCTTGATTCAGAGACCCTCTTTTCAAGTTCCATGCATCCGAAATCAAACTCGTGGTTCCCAAAGGTCGCCATATCCAGTCCTATAAGATTGAGGAGATGAATCATGTGCCTTCCCTTTAATCCGCTTTTCCAGGATAGCAGAGAAGGGGAGATCATGTCTCCTGCATGGATTATCAGCAGATCTTCAGACTCTTTCCGGATATTGTCTATAAGTGTCTTTAACCTTGACAGCCCGCCCATCATAGTTATCCTGGTTGTGCCATCCCCGGCTATTTCCCTGGTTTCAACGGGTGAGATCTGATAAACATCATTCAGATGGAGGATGGTAAGATTGACGGAGGATTTCAGGCCCTGGTCAATTGAAGCGCCAAAGGCGTAAGAGGACAAAGACAATATTGATATTAAGGATATCAGGACAAGTAGCATACTATGTCTCATGGTAGTCTTTTATTCCTCATTATCATCTTTGTCAAGTAGTTTGGGGGGGGACAAGGTCTCTCTGTAAAAACCTTGACAATCGGATTTATTTATAGTATAGTTTGAATACCATCAATTAAGAGGTCTTGTTGGTGGGGTAAAATAAGAAAAGACCTTACAATTAATGTGTTGCCTTGTGATAGCAATCTGCTTAGAGAGCCTGACCCAAAGAGTGGGCCCCGCAATTAGGGAAACCTTCCATGATCTGCCTTTCTAGAATTTCTGCATCTCAAGACAATGCCATCCATTTAAGGAGGGAAGAAGTGGGAAACAAACTATATGTGGGAAGCCTGCCATACTCAATTACCGAGGAGAGACTTACAGAGCTATTTGCTCCGCATGGGACTGTTGAGTCAGCAAAGATCATCTCTGACAAATATTCAGGCCAGTCAAAAGGCTTTGGATTTGTAGAGATGAGCAACTCTGAAGAGGCGCAGAGCGCTATCTCGGCGCTTAACGGAAAGGAATTTGAGGGGAGGACTCTGGTAGTGAGCGAGGCAAGGCCCCAGGAGAAGAGGTCCTCATCATCAAGGCCGGGAGGCGGCGGCGGATACAGGGGTGCGGGAGGCGGAAGGTCTGGCGGTGGCGGTGGCCGATGGTAATAACCACCCACTGATTTAGGAAAGATGTGGCCGCTTCCGGTTCTAAATTTATAACCGGAAGCGGCCTTTTTCTATTATTAACTTTTTAATAAAGAGGTAGAAATGGCCAAGGATCCTATCTGCAAAATGGACGTAGATGAGAAGAATGCCGCTGCTACAAGCAGTTATAAAGGAAAGACCTATTACTTCTGTGCAAAGGCTTGCAAAGAAAGATTTGACAAGACACCTGAGAAATTCATTAAAGAAGAGAAGAAATAAGCAGCCTACTTAGCTATACCAACGGTGACATTCCGGAATCGTGCAGGAGCAGCACCATGTGACATCTCTGCTGTCTGACCGGGCTGTCCCTTACCGCAATTGACCACGCCCCAGGGCCTCCAATAATCGATATTACATATGGCGTCGCAGGAAGACCAGAATTCAGGTGTAATCCCCTGATATGTGCAGTTCTTTACCATATTGCCAAGCTTTCCTTCTTTAATCTCCCATCCTATCTCTGCTGCAAACTGGAAGTTGTAACGGAGCTGGTCTATGGACCAGGACTTGTTGGTGCAGAAGAAGAGCCCATCCTCTGTGTCTTTTATCAGATCCTCAAGTCTCCAGTCTCCCGGCATAAGGCTTAAGTTCGTGATCCTTATCATCGGGAGGGAAGACCATCCGTCTGCCCTGTTGGCACCCTTGCTCCTCTCGTCTCCGATGACATGAGCAAACTCCCGGTTGGTGTGATAGCCGGTAAAGATTCCGTCCTTCACAATATGCCACCTCTGTGCCCTGGTCCCGTCATCATCAAAACCAAAGGTAGAAAGACCTGTGGGCATGGTTGAATCTGCTACGAGATTTACGATGTCTGAGCCGTACCTGAATTTCCTGTACTTCTCTGTTGTAAGGAAGCTCCTCCCTGCATAATTCTCTTCGAGTCCCATTACCCGGTCGAGCTCCGAGGGGTGACCTACGGATTCATGGATCTGAAGTGCAAGCTGGGTCCCGTCTAAAATAATGTCCTTTTTTCCGGGAGCACAGGGCCGGGCGGAAAGCAGGGCTATAGCCTCTTCTCTGGTCTTCTCGGCATTCTCAACGAGGTCAAGGGATCTTATTATCTCATATCCCATGCCAAGATATTGACCTCCAAAGGACATGGGAAATGATCTCTTCTGCACATCCCCGTCCTTTACAGCTGTGGCAGAATAGCCTCCTCCGCTTCTTAAGAGGGTCTGCTCTATAAGGCTTCCCTCTGAAGTGGCAAGGATCTGTTTCTCCCTCATAAAATTCATGCTCGATTCAGCGACCGCGATCCTTGGGTCGGCCCGCAGGATCTTATCTATCTTAAAGAGCAGGTCCAGCTTCTCTGTAACCGGCACGCTAAATGGATCGATAATAAAGGGCGTGTGCCAGGTAGTCTGATGGATCTCCTCCTTTGAAAACCTTATATCCTCCTTCTTGAGCATTGAACTTGCAGCAGCCTCTGCGCACGCCTTTTTTGTGATCTTCTCTACCTCCTCTTTTTCTATCCTGCTGCTTGCCGCAAAGCCCCAGCAACCGTTGACTATCACCCTGACCCCGAAGCCTATTGATTCCGACTCGTCAAGTGTTGCAATCTCACCATTTCTAACTTCTATATCCTCTGTATCCTTTATAATAATCCTGATGTCCGCATAGGTTGCCCCATTTATCTTTGCGCTGTTTATGGCTATGGCCGCGAGATCTCTCATTTTCTGCCTCCAGGAAACATCTAAAATCTGGTAGTGCTTGAAAAATTAAAGCCCCTTACCTTCATAGCAGGGACGACAAACCCGCCGCCGAAGAAGGCCTTTGCAAAGACCTGATCTTTGGAGAGGGCCTCTGTCTCATTGAATATCCTCACCACGCTATCCGTAAACCTCATATTCTTTACCGGGTGAGCAATCTTGCCATCAACAATAAGGAAGGTCCCGTCCCTGGTCATGCCTGTAATGGTAAGTTTAACCGGGTCGATAATATTTGTATAATGAAACCTTGTTACCAGAATCCCTCTATTCGTCGACCTGATCATCTCTTCAATAGATGAATCCCCGCCTTTAAGCACTATATTGAGGGGCATTGGACCATAAGGGTTTGGCTGGGGAAGGGCATGGCCTGTCGAAAGAGTTCCCGCCTTACAGGCTGTCTTTCTGTCATGGGCTACATTCTTAGCCTTTCCGTTCACTATAAGGGGTATCGGCCTTTTTGGCATCCCTTCAAAATCAAAACTCATCCCAATGGTCATTGGCTGGAAAGGGTCATCGATAATGGTAATCGTCTCACCGAACACCTTCTCGCCTAATTTACCTGAAAGAAAACTCCTCCCCTCGATGTAGTTTAAGGCCCCGAATCCCTCGTAGGCCATAAAAAGGAGGAGGTCCGAGACCGCGGCATGCTCAAGAATAACGGTGTACTCTCCGGGATCTATGTCTTTTGGCCCCCTGCTTGAATCGGCCTTTTCAGCCGCTATCCGGCCAAGCCGCAAATGGTCTATTTTATATACATCCTTGTTTGTGTCCTCAGCCCATCCGGAGGAGTCATCAGTCATTGATGTGATGCTGAATGTGGCGCTGGTTGATCTGTTGTAGGCAT
>CAZYNY010000016.1:7552-35931 GCA_964648095.1 uncultured Nitrospirota bacterium
GGCCGCTTGAGTTTGCAATGCCTACTATGTTGTCTTCATTTGAGAAGATCCCGGCAGACTTTAACCCCTTGTCCTCTGCCTTTCTGACAACCTCTTTTATGGCGCTGACCTTCTCGTCAGGAGATATCCTGGCTGTCTTCTCTACATAGTTGTCAATCGGCCAATAAACATGCGGGGGCGCGAGAGGGAGTATTGATGGGTCTTCCTTTTGGGCCGATGCAGCCATCTCTGCTTTTTTTACAGCCTTTACCAGGGACTCCTGGTCATACTGTGTTGTGCCGGCCTTCCCCTGTCTCTGGCCAATGAGAACCCGGATTATGATGTCTGTTTCCATGCTGGATATATGCTGGGAGATGATGTTGTTGGAATACCGGGCAAGGGATTCATCCTTCGAGACTAACATTACCTCCGTCTCATTGGATTTAGCTATCTCAAAGATCTTTTTTGATACTTCTTTAAACCCTGATTCATCCAGCATGTATTGTCCTGTGATTGTTTGATCTTTAGGGAAGGAGTATAAGGCAGATCAGGTCCTTTCAATTATTACCCTGTATGATGAATCCACCTGTTCCACCTTTATGATCTTATGTCCCTCTTCCTTTACGCTCCTCGGGACATTCCTTAGCGGTTCGCCGTCATCTATGAGTACAGATAGGATCTGGCCTGGATCCATCTCTTCAAGTTTCAGCTTTGTTTTTACAAAGTTATAGGGGCATACAACACCCCTTAAATCTAATTCCTCTTCGATCTTTATATCACCCATCTGGAAATAGCCTCCTTAATAATTTAAGCTAACTAGTATGTTTATCTATAAGCCATGAGGCCCTGTGATGTCAAGCCTAATTTCAATATCCGTCTCTCTGTCTTTTCATTTTTTAAACATCCTCAATGAAAGTTTGCCTTTAAACAAAAGGGCAGACACCATTATATTGGTGTCAAGGACTATCCTTCTTGTCTTTTTTTCTTTCTTGCCCACTTCACCGCCTCAGACACATTGCCTTCAGTGATGCCGAGTTTTTGGATCTTATCCCTTATGCCCTCAAGTGTCGCATCTGCAGGAATTATCCTGACCGGCATGAGAATTATCTTTCTGTCCTTGACTGAAACATCAAAGTATTCAGTATCAGGGAACGATTTAACTATCTCCTTCGGCAGAGTGAGCTGGTTTTTAGATGTCTTCTTTGCAAGCATGATTCCTTACCTCCTTACTGTAAGGATATATTATTTAGCCAGATTTTGCAATTGCAAAAATACAGCCTTGATTAATCTGTTTGGCAGATAGGTATTTGAAATACGCGATAATTTGCCTCAATCTTTTTGTAGGGGCGATCTTTGTGATCGCCCTGCGCCTTTTGCTTATCCTTCTCCTAAGTCCTCGGCAATAAGCCTGAATTGCTCCAATGCTGATTCAAGGTCTTCTGCGATCTCGCGGGCGATGACATCAGGCTCAGGAAGGTTTTCTGAGTCTTCAAGGCTTTTGTCTTTAAGCCAGAAGATGTCGAGGCTTGCCTTGTCGCGGTCTAACAACTCCTTATAGTCAAATGCCCTCCAGCGTCCGTCAGGGTTTTCCCCAGACCATGTCGGTTTTCTGTTATGCCGGTTTTCAGGGTTATAGCATTTGACAAACTCATCAAGGTCGCTTCTCTTTAAAGGATTTGTTTTCAGGGTGAAGTCCTTATTAGTCCTGAAGTCATATATCCAGAGCTTTTTAGTCCATGGTGTCTCTGATGCAGGCTTTCTGTCAAAGAAGATGACATTTGCCTTTACCCCCTGCGCATAGAATAGACCTGTCGGAAGCCTTAAGAGCGTATGCACATCACATTCGTGGAGGAGTTTGCGCCTTATTGTCTCTCCTGCGCCACCTTCAAAAAGCACATTGTCAGGGATAACCATTGCCGCCCTTCCATGCTGTTTAAGAAGAGCTTTTACATGCTGGACAAAGTTCAACTGTTTGTTTGAGGTTGTTGCCCAGAAGTCATCCCTCTCTATCGTCTCTTTTTCTTTAGTTACCTTTCCATCTTCTGCAACTTGTTTTGTGCCTTACCAAAAATCAATCCTAAAAGCCTTTTTTCCTGACCAAGTTTTTCGAGTATATGCCGGTAATGGTCAAAGAGTTCATCGCCGTCTTTTTTAAGAAGGCTCTGCCAGTCATAACCGGATGGGATAAGGCTTTTCTGATTGTACGAAGGCCTTGAGCGCTCATCAGCCATCTTGAGGAACAGGAGATATGTGAGTTGCTCAACATAATCCCCGTAACTCATTCCATCGTCGCGGAGGACATTGCAGTAATTCCAGAGTTTTTGAACGATCTGTGCAGGGCTCATGTTTTTAATCCTTTCATTTCTTGCCACGGTCATTTCATATTTTGCGGATTCTCATTGTCCAAAGCCCATTGCAACGGATTGTTACTTATATATTCTCTGATCTGATTTAATTCCTTCTCATTCCTGATAATGTGTTCGTAATAATTGTGCTGCCATAATTTACCGAGAAACGGTATCCAATTTAATTGTTCAACACCAATTCGATATTCCGATGTGGTAAATGATTTATAACGATGAACGACATCCGATAATGATAATCTTGTAGGGGCGACCCCCCGTGGTTGCCCTTCAACTTGTGGTTGCCCTTTGTTTGAATCAGGGCAGGCACAGGGGCCTGCCCCTACGTTTAAAACAACGATTCCATGGATATGATTCGGCATGACAATGAATTCACCAATATCTACGCCTGGATATTTTTCAGGTAATTCATTCCATATCTTATGCACCATATAACCTGCCTCGTTTAACTGCATTTCACCGCCCTCTATTTTTCCAAACAAACATATCCTGTTTTGTATGCAGATTGTTACAAAATATGCTCCTGTTGCGGAATAATCATAATCCGCTATACGTATTGACCTGCGGTGATGGATTTCAGGATTGAAGGTCATATTTGCCAGAAGGCCAATTCCTCTACTACTCTCTTATACACCTCCTGTGCGTTCATCTTTGTTGTATCTATCACCATCACAGCAGGTACATCAATGAACTGCCGGAACATCTTCCTTACAAATTCGTACTTGTCGCAATAGTCGTCGCTGAACAGCCATTCCCTGCGCCGCTCGTTTTTCTTTTTCTTTCCGATTCGTTCATACAGGACCCTTCTCAGGGCTGTAAGTTTGATGGTAACAATATTCGAAAAGGGGAAGGCTGCTCTCAGAAATCGTTCCCGACTGTTCAAGCCGGTCGTTTCAAGGATACAGTTCGCCCACTTTTGCCTTGACAGATCTTTAAAGAGAGCCACCCACGCATCCGCTTCTCCTTCGTCAGATGACGGAAACTTAGAGCGATACGCTCCAATATAAAACACTGGCAAGTGATACTTTGCCGACAACTTTTTGCTAAGCGTGGTTTTCCCTGCCCCTGGCAGCCCGATGATGTGGATGATTGGGAAGCCTAGCTTCTTCATTGTGCAGTCCCTCTGCAATAATGCACATAAACGATTCTTTTTCTTGTGCCGATTTTGTTCTTCAGCACCCTGCCGCGAGAGCCGGGTTCAGCCTGGTCTTCTATAAGATGCGAAGTATCGTATCGCTTAGATTTTTTCATATTGTATTCATTTTAATTTCAGAGTTTTAAAGGATTGACAGACTCATAATAATTTCTTTGAAAAATCATTATGAATTATTATACTCTGCCAAATGCATATTTCTTTTCGCGCATATGAAAAGCGGCTTCTCCTCCTTATCGAGCGTAGCCCAACCCCACCCCTCCGGCAAATTATTATTATTTTTCACTAAACCGCTCATGAACTCTTTTCCTTAGTGAGTTAAGTTCTGTGTCTTTTCTGCAATTCCGGTTGCTCCCTAAAATCCATGAAATCATCTGAAAACTTTTCCAGGCTGTTAAAAAGCCCAGCCCACTGCTTATCTTTATCAACTTGTCTGTATACTTTAGTGGTCTTCTTAGACTTTTGAGTTTTTATTGATTTACTATTTTTTTCTATACACTTCATCATGCGTCCCTATATCAAGAATAGTTATCTCTTTTTTAGATATGACAATCGTCAAAGAGATCCTATATTTGTCGGTTATGCTGACTGCCTGAATGCCTTCAAGCTTTCCGCCGAGATGGTGGTAATAAAGATGGGGTTGAAAGGGATCTTTTTCAAGGTCGCGCAAGATACCGGCAAGTTTTGTTTTTAGTTCAGGGTGGCGCTTCTCGAACTTTTCTGCTGACCGGATAAAATGAACAGTCCAGACAAGTGTAAACATGCCTCATTCTTCCAGCTTCAATTCTTTTATCAAATCTTTAGCAGTCCCGCGTTTCACCCTTCCTGCCTTTACATCTTCAAGCGATGTCCGAATACGGGCATTATACGCATCATCCTCAGCCTCGATCAGTTCCTGATACCGTTCTTCTGAGAGGACGACATACTGAGGCTGATTGTTTTTGATAATGTGGACAGGTCCCTCTTTCAAAACTTCATCTACAGCCGAAATCCCCTTTCTCTTAATTTCCTGTGCAGCTAAGGTATTCATGTTAATACTCCTTTCAGTATATTATTAAGTACTTATTTTATCTCATTACTTTGCTGTCGTCAATCCCTAAATCAACCTTTGAGCCTGCCTGTGTAAGCATTCTGTCAATTACTTCACGGGCTTGGTCTTCAGGTGTTCGAGGCATTTTCTCTTTTCACCTCAATCGTTTATTTTATCCGTTCAGAACATATTTATCGCTTTACTCGCCGCTCCCTTTCCATCAGCTCAATGATTATAAACGAATTTCCCTCAGCATCAAACCTCTTATTGTAGTTTCCCTCTTTCCTCCCCTTAGACTAAGGGGAGGTCAGGAGGGGTTATCTTCTCAGCGATCATTTGCAGGACACCTTCAATGTTGTGAATAATATCATTATTCCAAACCCGTACTTCTTCGATCCCATGCGCCTTTAGATATTCTGTCCTTGCATGATGATACTCCCTACTAGTTTCTTCGGCATGCTGACTGCCATCCAGTTCTATTGCGAGTCTTAACTTAGGACTATAAAAGTCAAGGATATAAGCGCCAACGCTATATTGTCGATAGAACTTTATTCCTTTTGATCTCTTATTCCGCAATTGATCCCACAGGCACTTTTCAGCAACTGTCTGGTTGCGCCTCAGATCCTGTCTTCTTTCTTTAAATTCAGGGGTATTTCTGATGTATTTCATAACTCCCCCTTCTCCCTCTTAATTTAAGAGGGGGGATACAAAATTATATACTTCCCCAGATCATGCCATAACCCCGCCAGCCCGCCCCAATCAGAGCAACCAAATTATCACGCTACTCAGCTTTCACCTTCTCTTCCAAAACCTATCTTCTTTCTTTTCGTCTCCGGAGGTATCATCAACTGCCTGATGGCATCAAAGACAACCTTGAACTGCGTATCATATTTTTTCTCAAGGTCGTCGAGCCTCTTTGTCAGTTCTTTATTGGTCGCTATCATCTCCCGCAGTCTGACAAATGCCCTCACAACTGAATGCTAGCCCGAACAGCAATAGGGCTGTTTAGAACAGTAGCAAGCATAATTGTTCCATGTTCTGTGAATGCATATGGCGGAGTCGGTGAAAACTTAAGCTTTTTGAGGTGGTCGCAATTTGCGACCACCTCCGCTTTCTCTTTTTTTGTCAGTTGAAACATGAAATCTTCAGGGAATCGATCGAGGTTACGCTTCACTTGCTCATTAAGCCGTTTCGTAGTTACACCATAGATATCTGCCAAGTCAGCATCAAGCATAATCTTATGCCCTCTTATCATCAAAATCTTTTTTTCAATAAATTCTACAGGTACAAGTGAAGAGTATTTTTCCATTGCTGCCTCCATCTATTTCAGTTAATTGAATGATTCCACATTTATAGTTGTTTCAAGATCCAGCACCACATACCTATGGGCGTCCAGGCATTGCTTTTCATTTAAATTACAGGGCCGTTTAGACACTTCCTGTACCTCTATCCAAGGATAAGATACTTGGAGCCTTTTGGTTTACCCTCAGAGAAGTATAATGTTTTTTCCAGTTAACGGATGCAAGGAGAAAGAATGCTATATAGGACTATAGTTTTACTGGATCTTTAACACATTAAGGATGTAATACTACGGGTCAATATCCAGGTCAATCCTGATCCCGGAGGTAGAGACCTCCGTATTAAGCTCTTCTATTGATCTCCTGATGATTTCCTGTGCGGGGCGGTCAGCTTTTATGATCATCTGCCATCTGTGCCTTCCTCTCAGTATTTCCGGATACCCCCTGGCCGGTCCAAGTAATTCTGTTCCTTTGTCGAGATTCCTGTGCAGGATCTTGCCAAGCCTTTGCGACCTGTCCACGCATCTGTCCATGTTGCTCCCCTCTAGTGTTATTATTGCCATCGACGAGAAGGGGGGATATCCTAGTTCTTTCCGAAACCTGATCTCCTTTTGGTAGAACCGGTCAAGTCCCATATTTGATGGGTCAGATACTGCCTCTATCGCATGGTGGCTGGGGTTATGGGTCTGGATAATCACCTCACCATTTCCTGCCAGATCGATCAGCCCACGCAAGAGTTTGTATACCCTGTGGGATATGCGAAAATCAGGAAGGTGCAGGCATGTATCTGCCGAGACAACCCCGACCAATGCAAAGGGATGGTTGCCGGGACTTCTCAGTACAATATCCGTCCCTATGACAATCTCGCCGCCAGCGGTATTGGCCTCAACATTTGCATTCCCCTCTTTTTTTGTATCACTATCCAGCCTTACCCTCCTTACAGCTGGGAATTTCTTCCGGACCTCCTCCTCCACCCGCTCTGTACCGATACCGACTTCCCTCAATCTGCTTGACCCGCAATCAGTGCATGTATCAGGGACTCCTGCGGATTTATTGCAATAATGACATGAGAGTCTTTTTAAGCCTTTATAGTAGGTCATGGATAGGGCGCAGTCCGGGCATCTGAAAGAATAGCCGCAATCCTGACATATTATGCTATTTGAAAACCCTCTCTTGTTAACAAAAAGAAGCACCCGGTCTCCCTTTGAAATCCTGTTGGCTATTGAAGAATTAAGCTGATCGGAAAGGATGGTCCTCCCATTGGCACCCCTCATATCGACAGTCTTTATTGATGCAACATCTCTTACAATATTTTCATCTCCATTACTGTCATCAACCAGGGTTCTGAGCCTGTATATCCCTGTCTGCCCGTAGTAGAAGTCCTCCACAGACGGCGCGGATGAACCAAGTATTACAGGGATGTTTAATTTCTCTCCCCTCTTTAAGGCAACTCCTTTTGCGTTATACCGGAGTCCTTTGTCCTGTTTGTAGGATGGGTCATCTTCCTCGTCCACTATTATCAAGCCCGGCAGATCAATGGGAGCAAATATGGCGGACCTGGTTCCGACAATTATGTCTATCTTCCCTTCCCTTATCTGTGAGAGGATGTCAAACCTCCTGCCTTCTGAGATGCGGCTATGAAGAAGACCTACCCTTCCACTGAATGTATCCTCCAGGGTTTTTATCAGGGATAGATTTGGTGATATTTCAGGTATCAATAGCAGGACCCCTTTTCCCCTTTCTATACACAGAGAAATAAAGTGAAGATAGATCCTATGCCTTGTATCCTTTTTTATGCCGGCAAGGAGGTAAGGGGTATAAATACCCTTATTTATGAGGTCTTTGACCTCATTTGCCAGGTCTGCTTCCATCCTGTAAAGACAGGGGAGGCTTGCCGGATGTTTGATGGCACTGGCCGCCTTTTTCTTTTTCCTGGAAGGACCCCTTTTCCCGATTATCCGGATATCTTCATCCAGTATCCCATCCCTCTTCATATTTGATAGTATCCGGGCAAGGCGGTTTTCCTTTAATTCAATGCCGATATCTTTTGAGATTTCAGAAATCGGCACCCAACCGGTCTTGCCCTTAAGGACCGATAAGATCCTGCCCTTCATGCTGTTAGGATTTGCCCTGATCTTGGTGTCCTGATTTGTTAACTTGAAATAGTCCCTGGTCTTAATATTATTACCTCCTGGTATGGCTGCCCTTATCATCAGACCTAATGGCTGCATATAGTATTCGGAGGCCCATCTCGCAAGTTCCAATATCTCATTATTTATAATAGGTATATCATCTTTTGCTTCAATTATCTCTTTAAGGCCATGGGATCCGTCTTGTACTGATATCCCAATCAGGTAACCGGTGATCTTTGACCTTCCGAGCGGGACAAGGAGCCTCATTCCAGGTGAGAGCCTTCCGATAAGCCGCTCGGGGATTGCATAGCTGAGTACCTTGTCAAGCCTCCTTGGTATAGCTACCAGGGCTATTCTTCCCTTTGAGGTGTCGGAAGGAATTTTCACACTTGAAGACATGAATCGATTCTATCAGGTAAAGATCGGACATGACAATAAGAAAGAAATCCTTTGACTTTTATATAGGCGTATATATAATAATCAAACTATACACAGCGACATAAATCCGAATTAACCCGCCCTCACCCCAGCCCTCTCCCTGATGGAGAGGGAGCATTTGTTTCCCTCCCCTTCAAGGGGAGGGTTAGGGTGGGGATGGGGTATAATCATGACGTTATTTATGTCGTTACGTATAATACTGGACAAAAATAATAACTAAGGAGGCGAATTCATGGAGAATAATGGGACTGATCTGGCAACAGGAGAATTTGATGAAGGCTTAAAGGAAGGGGTTTATAGGGCAATATACTCACGAAGAGATATAAGGGCCCAATTTAAAAACGATCCGATTCCAGAAGAGGTGTTATCGCGTATCCTTCATGCTGCCCACCATGCCCCTTCGGTCGGGTTCATGCAGCCCTGGAACTTTATCCTTATCCGAAAAGAGGAGATCCGGGAGAAGATCCATGCCGCCTTTAAGCAGGCGAATGTTGAGGCTGCCATGATGTTTTCAGGTGAAAAGAGGGAGCAGTACAAGGGTTTCAAGCTGGAAGGGATCATGGAGTCGCCTCTTAACATTTGCATAACCGGAGACCGGGAACGTTTCGGGCCTGTGGTCATCGGCCGCACTGCGAATCAGATTATGGACCTCTACAGCTGTGTCTGCGCAGTTCAGAATTTATGGCTGGCGGCCAGGGCAGAGGGACTGGGGGTAGGTTGGGTAAGCATTATTCACGACCGCGAAATTCGGGAAATACTTCATCTGCCACCCCATGTTGCCCCTGTCGCATATCTTTGCATCGGTTACGTTACCCATTTTCCGGAAAGGCCGGAACTTGAGGCTGCCGGATGGCTTCCCCGCCTTCCCCTTAATGAGCTTGTCTTTTGCGACCAGTGGGAAGAAGAGTGCCAAAAAGCCTGGCCAACGCTCCATAAAGAGATCGCCGGCTCAAATGGCATAATCCCTACAAACAGAACTTTAAACAGATGAAGGTTTGGCGTATGATCAATAACGGAGATCACAACGGAGCAGGGTGCAATGAATGAGACCCTGAAGATTGCACGTCTGATTTTACCGCTTGCCTTTATAGCAGGCGGGCTTCTTGCGGGAATAATCTTCGATAAAATTATATTAAAAAGACTCAGGAAGATAGCAGAAAAAACGGAGTGGGAGGGTGATGAGATTATAATCTCGGCCCTTTCCCATATGACAATCCTCTGGTTCGTTATTGCAGGAATTTATGGGGCCATCCTAAGTATCCCTATGAATCCGGCCCTTTTAAATATCTCAAAACAGATCCTCCTTGCCATTGTGATATTTTCAGTTACTGTTGTATCTTCAAGGGTTTCAGTCGGCTTTGTTAACCTCTATGCCAACAGGATGAAAGGCGTCTTGCCCTCAACGTCGATCTTTGTAAATCTGACAAAACTTCTGGTATTTCTTGTTGGTATACTAATTATGCTTCAGACCCTTGGAGTTTCTATAACTCCGATACTCACTGCCCTTGGGGTTGGCGGGCTTGCCGTTGCCCTGGCCCTTCAGGATACGCTTTCTAATCTCTTTTCGGGGTTGCAGATCATCATTTCAAGGCAGGTGAAGCCGGGAGATTATATAAGGCTTGCCGGCGGCGAAGAAGGTTATGTTTCCGATATAACATGGCGGAATACAACCATAAGGGCGCTCCCGAATAATTTGATAGTAGTCCCAAACTCCAAGCTGGCATCTGCCATAGTTACAAACTACTTTCTTCCGGAAAAGGAGATGACTCTCTTTGTTGAGATCGGTGTCAGCTACGATTGTGACCTTGATAAGGTAGAAAAGATAACGGTTGAGATTGCAAAAGTGGTCATGAAGGAGGTGCCCGGAGGCATTCCGCAATTTGAACCTTCTGTAAGGTATCACACCTTTGGCGACTACTCTGTTAAATTTACTGTGGTACTGCGTGCAAGGGAGTTCACTGACCAGCATCTGATTAAGCATGAATTCATAAAAAGACTACATGAACGGTATAAGAAAGAGGGGATAGAGATCCCGTTCCCGACCAGGACTGTCTACATGAAGGGGAGAGAAGATTAACTACCCATCAGTCCCCTTTAACACCAAGTTCAAGCCATCCTTTGACTTCTGACCCAGGGATCGGCCGGCTTATAAAATATCCCTGGGCCATATCGCAACCGAGAAGGCCAAGCCTCTTCATTATCTCTTTATTTTCTACACCTTCGGCTACGACCTTAAGACGTAGACTATGGGCAAGCTCTATTATTGAATGGACTATAGCAATGCTGTGTTCATCTTCCATCATATTTATGACAAAAGATTTATCTATTTTAATTTCGTCAACCGGTAATTTTTGAAGATAGCCAAGCGAAGAGTAACCGGTGCCGAAGTCATCAATAGAAAAATGTATGTCTATTGCGGCAAGCTGTGCCAGTATATCCATAGAACGTTCAGGATCTCTCATTATGGTGCTTTCAGTTAATTCAAGCCTTAAATTTGCCGGCGCCATGCTGGATCTGGAGAGGAGTAGTTTTATCTGTTCTAAGAGTTCCGGAACCTGGAGGTTTTGCATCGAGAGGTTCACAGCTACACAGACATTTAGGCCTTCCTGCTTCCAGGCATGGGATTGTCTTAACGCGTCTTTTATTACCCATAGGGTGAGATCCTTTATCAGGCCCGTATGTTCGGCAAGGGCTATGAACTGATTAGGTGGGATAACGCCAAGTCTTGGGTGTTGCCAGCGAACAAGGGCCTCGACGCCCACAGGACTGCCGGTTTTAAGGTCTATCTTTGGCTGATAGAGGAGGAACATCTGATCAGAGTCTATGGAGTGTCTGAGCTCACTTATAAGTGCAAGACGTTCCGGGCTGTACTGGTTATACTGGGGTGAGTAGATGGTCAGTCCGCTTTTTGTATTTTTTGCCCTATACATGGCCATATCTGCATATTGCATCAGGGTATTGGCATCATCACCATATCCGGGAAAGGGTACCATGCCGATGCTTGCGTTGACATTTATCGCTATCCCTTCCAGAGTAAAAGGTTCTTTTAAGTTTTTTATGAAACTATCTGCTATTCTATTTGCACCTTCTGCATCTGTATCAGGCAGGATCACCGCAAACTCGTCCCCGCCGGTCCGTGCTAATATAGCGGTTTCAGGCAGGGCATTCCGAAGGCGATCCCCTGCCTGTTTTAATATGATGTCGCCGCTATGGTGGCCAAGGGTATTGTTGATCTCTTTGAAACGGTCCAGGTCCATAACAAGCAGGACAAGGGGTTTATTTTTAGACTTTGCCTCAAATATGGCCTGTTGCAGGCGGTCATGGAGCAGGGTCCGGTTAGGAAGGCCGGTCAGGACATCATAATACGCCAGATGCTGGATCATCTCTTCTGTGTGCTTGCGTTCAGTGATGTCGCGGGCCACACCAAATATGCCTATAACATTTCCCATATTATCCAGTTGAGGCACTACCCTGTCCTCCATCCAGCGGAACTCACCCGTCTTTTTGTGTCTTATCCGGTATAGGCGTGTACCGGGTTTCCTGTTGGCAATAATCGTATTTGTGGACTCCATTAATGCGGGGAGATCATCCGGGTGAAGGGACTTAAACCAGAGGGTGGGGTCGGAAGAAAAATCATCCGGTTGATATCCGAGGATATCATTTACCCTTCCACTTATAAAAGAGGGGGCGCCGCCAAATGGGTCCCTCGCATTTATCTCTATCATATAGATGATCTCCTCAACATGATCCAGGACCAGGCAGTGCCTCTGTTCGCTTTTCCGGAGCTCCTCCTCCGACTGTTTGCGTTCAGTGATGTCGCGGGCTACTCCTATAACACCTATTACCTTGCCTTCGTGATTCCGGAATGGTCCTTTTGTAGTGAGGTATGTCCGCCTAATGCCGGTAGCTGCCACGAGATCTTCTTCGTATGTCCTCGTCACTCCGGAATCTATAATCCTCCTATCGTCCTCCATAATTTGCCGGGCTGCCTCAGTGACAAATAACTGGGAATCATCTTTGCCGATCACCTCTTCCTTTGTCTTTCCAATGAGACGGGCGCCAGGATCGTTGATGAGTAAATAGCGACCACGAAGATCCTTTACAAAAACAGCATCGATTATCTCTTCGATTACCGTATGCAGGAGATTATAGCTTGCCTTTAGTTTCTCTGCTGCCTGCTTTTGTTCTGAGATATCGCGAAAGATCTCTAGCTTGGAGATACTCCCATCATAATTACGTAATGGGGTGTCCAGCAGGTCATATGTCTTATTGTTTTTAGCGGAATACCATTCCCATCTGACGGTCTTTCCTGCAAAGACCTTCTTGTTCGGACACCATTGACAAACCTCATCCCTGCCATGAAAATATTCATAACATTTACGTCCATTAATAGGACCAAACTCCCTTTCAATAACAGGGTTGATATATTCTATATCATAAGCCTGGCTTACAATATATACACCATCCTCCATAGATTCCAGGACATTAAATAGCTTGTCCCTCTCAGTCTTCAGCGCCCCTTCGGCCTTCACGGTCTGAATGACATGGGCGGTTATGCCGGCAAGGCCCTCCAGCATGGCATCCTCTTCAGTGGTGATAGATTGTTTTGAGAAGAGCGCCAGAACGCCTATAGGCCCGCCAGTGGTATCTTGAAGCTTATACCCTGCAAATGAGACAAGGCCAAGCCCCTTTACCCATTCATGATCCATGATCTGCGGATCATTTACTGCATCATTAGCGAGGAACTTGGTTATCTTTCCAGTGGCTATGCGTCCCAGCTTGTATAGGCCAAATGGCATCCGGCTGTGAGGGCCATCTATGTGTGTATAGCGGCCGGAGCTTGCGACAAGGTGAAGGCAGTATTCCCGCAGGCGGCAGACCTTCTCCGGATCTTTTGCCTTGGCATGGATACAGCCTTTTTCGCATAGATCCCCCGGCCCTTTGATCCATATACGACAAAAATCGGCATTGAAGATCTCTACAACGCCTTCTGTGATCTTTTTTAGCTTTTCCTCAAGACATCCGGTGCCAAGCAAGGTCTCTTGAAGTTGGTTGAGTCTTTGCAGGCGATCAGCATTAGGCATAATACTTGATTTTCCTTAATAATTCTGGGGATTATAGCCGCCCATATATTATTTATTAAAGCATAAAATCGATCAATTGACAATTCGATTGTTACATGAGAGGAACTCTACGGCTACCTGATCAGCAAGAAGGATCCCTTTCCTGGTAAGTCTTATCCTGCTTGAAGAAATCGTTATTATGTCTGCGGTGATTAACGTATCTATCTCTTTTCTGAATATCAATAGCGGATCAACATCAAAACGGCTCCTTATATCATCCAAGTCTATTCCCTCTGTCTTTCTCAGGCCGAAGATGATGGCATCTGTCAACTGATCCTCCCTTGTGAGTATCTCCGCGCCGTTCTCCGGACGTCCTGAATCTATCAGGCATATATATTTTTCTACTGAATCCGGGTTGCAGAATCTCTTGTTTTCGATATATGAGTGCGCCCCGGCGCCTATGCCAAGATATTCCTCTCTCTCCCAGTAAAGCATATTATGCCTGCAGATCTTTCCAGGCAGGGAGAAGTTAGAGATCTCATAATGGACATATCCTGCTTTCTCCAAACGCTTGCCTGTGGCCAGATACATCTCGATCTGATCCTCCTCGGATAACGGACTGATCTGACCTTTTTTGAGTCGGTCATAAAGGAGAGTCCCTTCATCAATGGTAAGGCAATATATAGAGATATGTTCAGGGGAAAGGGAGATTGCCTCCTCAACTGTTAAGAGCCATTCATTGATCTGCTGATCCGGGAGGGCATATATAAGATCAAGACTGATGTTTTTAAACCCTGCTGACCTGCAGGCATTAAAGATGCGGCGCGCTTTTTCAGCATCATGACTCCTGCCGAGAAGATTTAGGTATCTGTCAGAAAAGGACTGGACACCAAGGCTTATCCTGTTTATACCTATACGGATCAGGCCATCCAGTTTTTCCCTGTCCAGCGTATCAGGATTGGCTTCTATAGTTATCTCGATCCCATTGTCAAGGCAAAATATCCTGCCGCTTACATCGATTATATCTTTAATAACCGGGGGAGGAAGGATTGAGGGTGTACCTCCGCCGAAATATATGGTCTTGAGAGAACGGCCTTCAAGTATGTATTCCCCAGCCTTTATAGCTATCTCTTTTTTGATCGCCTCTATATATCTCCTGGCTGAATCAGGTTTGTATGGGACAGAGTTGAATGAACAATAGAGGCACTTGCTAAGGCAGAAGGGAAAATGGATGTATAGACCGATGGTCTTTGCAGGGGCTCGCTGGTTCTTATACATATTTATTTAATTATACTACAGATTGGGATTTAATATCAGTACTCCCAACCATTTTTCTGCGCTATCATGAAGTTCATGCGGAATGACTTATTCTCCTTGACTAGATGAGAGGCCGGAAGGTAAAATAACAAATTCAATGTGTTACGCCCTTCCAGATGGCGCCTTTTATAATTGGTCATAACAGATGGATAGCATGGACAATAAAGAGATATATAAATCTTTTTTAAGGGGGCATTATCCCTTTAATCTAATCCCTGACCAGATTGTTGATGATCTGATCTCCTGCCTGAAGGAAAAGCAATATGGCACTGGCCAGACTATTTACCGAAAAGGGGAAGATGGGGGCATCTTTAGTATTATCCATACTGGTGAGGTGTATGAATTAATTACAGACAGGAATGGGGAGGAGATCATAGTTTCGCTCCTCCGCGAGGGGAGCTGCTTTGGCGCGATATCTGTATTAACAGGCGAGCCCCATTCAGTAACAACAAGGGCAAAGGGGGATGTGGAGATATTTGTCATAGAAAGAGGGGATCTGGAGGCATTGCTCTCCCGCCATCCCTCCCTCAATAAATATCTGACGCGGATCCTCACCGATAAGATAAGGAACCTATTCCTCTTCTTTGAGACTGAAGGGATAAGGGTATTTGAAAAGGCAAGGAGCATAGATGAGAAGGAGAGGGAGATCTCATTTCTCAACAGGATTACCAACCTGATCGGCTCTAAAGAGGATTATGAAAGGCTCCTTGATACCATAGTCAGCGAGGTCCGTGGATACACGGGAGCAGATGTATGCTCTGTCTATCTACTGGATCCGATAACAAGCGAACTCATTCTGGAGGCGGCAGATGGTGTAGGGGAGGGGATGGTAAGAAAGATAAAGATGGATCTCTCCCAGGGGATCACCGGATGGGTTATCCGGAATAGCGAGCCTGTTGCAGTGTATGATGTCCATAAGGATTCAAGGGTGCATATCATCTCTGACATCCAGGAGGATAGGTTAAAGTCGCTCTTATCCCTTCCTCTTGTTATAAGGGGGAAATGCATAGGTGCACTTAACCTGGCCAATGCGAACTACAGGGACTATTCATACAATGATATTCAGAGCATGGGTATTATTGCCAATCATATAGCCATGGCTATCTCAAACTTCAGATTGCGGAAGAGGATATTTGCCGCCACTGGAGTTTCAAGTTCAAAACTGGGCGGGCTGGATCATTTTGTCGGTGAAACAGGTTATGTGAGGGGTATAAACAGATTTATAGATCTGAATGCAGAGGATGACGGGCATGTGCTCTTAAAAGGAGAAGAGGGGACAGGAAAGAACCTCCTGGCATCGCTGATCCATAGAAGGAGCAGGAGGGCAAAGGGGCCATTTATAACAGTCGACTGCGAATCAATCAGAAAAGAATCGTGGGGCGAAGAGCTCTTTGGCGATGATAGGGACCCATCGTCGGGTGAGGTTGCGTTCGGTTTTCTTGAGTTGGCCCATGGCGGGACTATCCTCCTGAGAAATATAGAGTCGCTTAATCAGGCGAATCAGATAGCCATCTACAAATTCCTGAATGGGGGGCGGTTTGTCCGGGTGCACGGGCATGATACGATCTACTCAAACACCAGGGTTATTGCCACTGTTAATGGAGATACAAAGGCTGATGACAGGGTAGATCTGAACAAGGATCTTTATGATCTTCTTTCAGCAAATTCATTCTCTATGGTACCTCTCAGGAAGATGCGGAAGGATATCCCTGTCCTTTCTACTCACCTCTTAAAAAATATCGATGAAGAGCTCCATAAAGGGATCATGGAGATATCAGGCAAGGCCATGGAGAGGCTTTTGAGTTATGACTGGCCGGGGAATGTCCTTGAGCTTGAGAATGTCTTAAGAAGGGCGGTAATCCTTGCCAATGAGGGCACGATACTCTCCAATCAGATATTCTTTGGCATCCCCAGGGTAGAGAAGAGGTGGGAGTTTAATCTGTTTTCAATAGATCCAATAAAAAGGTTTTTCTATACAACTCGCCTTCAAAAGGGTGTCCAGATTACAGCCATAATACTGATGCTTGCTGCAATCTACTCCATTGTCCTTCACAAAGGGACTGGCCATAGTCTCACAAATATCATGCTATGGTCTTTCGGTTGGTTCGGCCTTTTTGTGTCTGCCTTCTCTATAGGGAGGATATGGTGTACTGTGTGTCCATTTTCAAGTTTCGGGGATCTTCTGAAAAGGATAAAAAAGAAGAAGATTCCGATACCAAACGATGTGGGCAAGAAGAGCGAGAGATACCTTGTCGGATTGATACTCCTCGTGCTTTTTACAGAAGGTATCACTGTGATGCCGTCTGTTCCACTTTTTACCGGACTGCTTATACTATTTATACTGAGCGGTGCCATAGTATCTTCAATCCTTTATGATAAGAGGGTCTGGTGCCGGTACATATGCCCGCTTGGCGGATTATTGGGTATCTACTCCCTTGCGTCATTTGTAACGATAAAGGCGAATAGAAAGCTCTGCTTGAGTCAGTGCACAACACACGACTGCTATCTCGGGAGGGATAACATGGAAGGGTGTCCAATGCTCCTTCACCCCTATGGGGTTGAGAACAGCCAGAACTGCACCCTTTGTGGCAGCTGCGTCAGGACATGCAGGCACAACTCGCTTCGCCTTTCCCTCCACCTCCCGACTACGGGGGTAGAGGACATAGATATATTCAGCCTCCCCTTTTCATTCCTTGCCTCTGCCCTGGCAGGGATTTTATTGGTAGAGAACGGCTCCATGCTTTCGAGGACATCACCCTTGTTTAGATACATAAATGATATAATAAGGATCGACCCAAATATCCTCTATGCAATAGTTTTCATTGGGGCAATGACCCTCCCTTTTCTGTTGATTATCTCCTTAGACCTATTGATGAACAGATGGTCTAAAGAGGGGATAAAGGAGTACCTTACCAATCTCCCTTACTCTTTCATGCCTGTTGCCTTACTTGGGCATATAGCCCTATACAGTAAGGAGCTTATCTTAGATTTGCCAAAGATCGGTAATATTGTCATGGAAAGGATAGGACTTAAGACCAGATTTATGCCTGTCGGGTTAAAAGGTGAAACGTGGATTGAAATATTGCAGATACTGCTTGTCCTTTTCGGCGGCGCAGAGAGTATATATCTCCTACTTAGGATCTATAAAAAATCAGAAAAGAAGGGCCTGCCCAAGAGGAAGACCTTATCTATATATGTTGCAATGATATTATTTTTTGCGATTATCTATATAATATCATTCCTAAGTATGCCCTCCTAAGGGATTTATCATTATAGCAAAAAACAGCAAAAGGCGATTCGGCATTGCTATAATTGCTGAAATATATTAGGGTTTATGCTGTTTACCCGCTTATTCGTACCCCAAAATATCACTCCGTATTGAGCGGACAGGAAATACAGGCTGAGGAGTTTGATAATTGGCATCGGGAATCGACCATAAGTAAGCGGACGATTTCATTCTAAAAATCTCCCCTCACCCCTTTACTAAAGAGGGGATTCCCTACCTTTGGCAACTCCCCCTTCCCCCTCTTTAACCAAAGAGGGGGATAAGAGGGGGCGTTTGCAATAATGTCGTCATACCAATGATTTCCTTAGTAATACGTTTGCTATATCAATGCCTGGAAAATAATATGGTATACTCTATTTATTATCGATATATGTCCTGGCCCTGCTGCTGAAATTTGGAGGGCAATAATTCTCTAACCTTTAAATAAGAGGATATTGATTTGATTTCAATGATAGACTATCCCGCATTAAAAATTGTTATGGCCCTGATTTCTCTTGTAATCTTAGTATTCTTTGTTCAGAGGTTTGTGGCAGGCCGTATCCTTCGCATCTTCATTGGTCTCCTCCTAATATCGATTCTGGGGGCTGTTATTTACAGCCTCTTTATCGAAAAGAAAGAAGACTCTTCGCCAGGTTCATTTGAAAGGGCAGTCGAACCATACCTGCCAAGCCCTGCCCCGATCAACAGGGCAAAGGAACAGGTCAAGAAGCTCGAAGATAGCCAGAAAAAACAGGGGGAGATGATCGATTCGATCGAGGATACTGAGAGGCATTAAAACTGCCAATATCTCCTTGAAACGGCAACTTACTTTAAGGTTGAACCCCAACAAAAGAATTATATTTCACTATAATGCCTCGTCTGATTTTTTCCGCTCTTTTTTGCATGATATAATGCCTTATCTGCCAATTCTATTAGTTCTTCTTTTTCTTTGGTGTCCAATGGAGCAGTTGCTATACCGAGGCTCAATGTTATGTATGATCTCTTTTCTCCGAACTCAAGCGCCATTTCCTCGACTGCCTTCCTCATCCTCTCCGCTGTACTTATGGCCTGCTCCTTTCCAGTACTTACTAGTAGAACTAGAAACTCATCTCCCCCGTATCTTGCAATTATATCTATCTCCCTTGTTGTCTGAGCCAAGATTATAGCGATCTTCTTTAAGACAAGGTCCCCTCCAGGGTGTCCATGGGTATCATTTATATCTTTAAAATTATCTATATCGGCTATGATGAGCGATAGTGATTCACGGGACCTTGCTATCCTTTTGAACTCATCCCCCAGGCGGCCTTGGAAGCCCCTATAATTGAGTATCCCTGTAAGGCTATCGGTAATTGCCAAGGTCTCGAGCGCCCTATGAGACCTTTCAAGTTCGGAGATCATCTGGTTAAAGACATCAGCCATAAAACTAAACTCATCCTTTGATTTGATCTCGATCCTCGCATTAAGATCCCCCCCTTCTACCCTCTTCATATTCAAGACAAAGGACCTTACCGGTTTTTCTATCACTAAAAAGATCATTAAAATGGCAAAGAAGCTGACAATTACGGCCGGGATCAGAAGGAGATACTGGGCAAGCCTAAGTATGTCTAATTTCTTTTCTGACCCTGATTCAAAAAGGAGGACGGTCTTATCAACTGCGGATACATAAGCAACAACATTATCATTATATCTGGATATCAGTGTCCTGGCTTCATCAGGGGTTTCTGCATCAATGATCCTCTTAATCAGCGGGGAGATAACCTCTTCCCACTCCCTTATAATCATATTCAATTGGTTCAGGATCTTTTTATCCTTCTCTCCATGGAGGCCATATTTGGGATTTCCATCCCTGAGGCCATAGAGTGTCTCCTTAACAAGACCCCTCTCCTCCTCTATCTCTTTTTTTAACATCGGTCTCTCTTTTTCAGAGGCAGTTTCCATCCTGTTGAGAAGAAATCCGATCTTAAAAGAGCGCATCCTTACGCTTCCGGCGTAATTTATCTCTGCGGCATCTCCAGAGAGTCTCTTCGACGTATAAAGACCTATAATGACGACAATAAAGTGGATGGTCAGCAAAAGGAGAATGACACCGCCAAACTTATACAGTATCCTTCCTTTAAGCTTCATTCCTTTATTCATGCCTGCCTTATACCTCAGATTCGTCATTACATTATAATCTTTTCTTATTATATTTATCGTCTATTTTTACAGGAATCTCAAGCCCATCTGCCGGAATTCTCATATTATATTTGCATTCAAACATCTTATCCTTATTGGAACAGGTAATTGGATGGTAGGCAATAGGGGACTTATATGGAAAAACCTCAAAAGGAGGGGGTCTCTACTGACTTAAGGTTGGCTTCATTACCACCTCAGTATCGATCTCATTTCCGGAACGTATGATTTTAACCTTGATCCGATCTCCAGGCCGTTTCTGCTTAACAGCATAGGTAAGGTCAAAGGGCTCCTTTATCTCCTGGCCATCAAAGGATACTATGATGTCCCCTGCCGTGATCCCGGCCTCATCTGCTGTGGATTTAGGGGAGACGCTGATAATCCGGACCCTGGCCTGAGATGGTTCAATCTGAACGCCGAGTACAACCTTTTTGTCCTCAAGCTCCCGGTATTTTACCGCCCATATATAGTCGGCCAATAAAAGAGGAAGATCAGGGAGTTTAACATCCATCATCCTCTGCTCCGTCGGTGTATCTTTTGCGTGAGGGAGTACAATCTGGTATGACACCGGAAGGCGCCTGAAAACCCTTCTCGGGATGCCAAAGCCATAGTTAATATGAAAACCTCCGGCAAAGACAACTAACTTTTTATCTATCCCTCCGGGAGATTTAAGGTACTCAGTAACCGTCTTCGCCATCGTCTCATCCCAAAGGAGCATGGTATCATAAAAGATATCAAAACCTGCTGTATCGTTAGTATGCCCTTTGTAGATGGCCATAAGCGCCTTACGATGGTGCGGATCGTCAGGGTCAACCTCCGGCATCCCCTTTTGATCTTCCGGCGAAAGCCCTTTAAACCCTTTTATTTTTATCTTATTTTCCATCTCCCTTGAGGCATTCAGCGCTATCAAAGGGATCTTATTTTCACGGATAAACAAGAGGAGGGCCTTATAATACCCATCATCTATTCCCCAGTTTTCATACCAGGTCTTTTGAAATTCTTTATCCTCCATCCCGCCTCCTACCCAGCGGTCTAAGTCGGCTTGAACAGGCCTCCGGAACATCTCCATGCCGACAGCCACCCTTCCCGGAAAACGCTTCCAGAGCCCTTTCAATATGGCCAGCTGAATCTGATGATCCGCCAGGCTATCGTGGGCCTCTCCCACATAGATTATCCGGGCCGTTGCCAGAATATCTAGGAGCCGCTCTTCCGAGACCTCGATCCCGGTAGGAAGATGCACAATCTTCCCATCTTCGATTTCATCTATATCCTGGTATGGCGACGCAGGATGTAATACAGAGGCCATGAGATTAGGATTATTCTGCAGGCAAGCGGAGAAGACAGGGGAGAATATAGCTACCATAATGAGAAATACCAAAATCCTCATCCGTTTCATCGTCAGATTCTACATGAAATAAAATCACGGAGTCAAACTGGATGGGTCAGTCCACGCTTAAGTGGCAAAAAATGTCACTGAATTATGAAGGAACTTACATAATGCCGGCATGGATCAGATCATCTTAGATGCCTATATATTCATAACATTTTGTAAACATAGGAGATAATTTTTAAGTATTCCATGGCATATGAGTTGCACTTTTTTCGGCACTAAAGATTTTATATAACCGGATCCTTTGCTCAGAGCAAACCAGGGGAAACCCTGTGACGCAGAGCAACGGGGCTAAAGCCAAAGGGTCACGCCCGCCGCGCCGCCAAAGGAGTTTTCTTTAACATCCAAATTGGGTTACGATCAAGTCAAGGAGGTCTACTATGAGATTTAAGGTGAAAGAAATATCTATTCTTATCGCGGTAATCATATTCCTTGTAGGTCTAGGAGGTTGCGTCACCAAGGGCAGCTACCTTACCCAGGTAGCAGAGAAAGATGTCTTGGCCCAACGCCTCGAACAGGAACAACAGAAAACCGCCAACCTGGGAAAGGAGTTAAAGGAGTCAAGAGATCGCCTTGAAGAAACCATGCGTCAGGCGGCTGAGAAAGAAAAAGATCTTGGCAGGCGGCTCTCTCAAGTAAATACGGAATTAGAAGAGGCCAAAAAGACGGCTTTGGAGAGGGAAGAGGGGCTTTCCAGGCAGCTATCTATGACAAAATCAGAGCTAGAAGAGGCCCGAAGGGCTTCCCTGGAAAAAGAAAGGGAGCTGACAAGCAAGGCAGAGGGTTTAGAGCAACTTCTGGCCTCTGATAGACAGGCAGGGAGCAAGACTGAAGTGGAACTAAAAGGGCAGATAGCCGACCTGAAAGAAGAGTTAGAGAAGACACGCCAATCCAAGGCGGCCCTTGCTTCCAAAAAGGAGGAGGAGCTTGCAAAGAGGCTTTCCCAGGCGCAAGCGGAATTAGAGGATATCCGGAAGGCGGCCGCCGGCAAAGAGAAGGAGCTGTCCAGGCAGCTTTCCCAGTCAAAGTCAGAGTTGGAAGAGGCCAAAAGGGCTTCCCTGGAAAAGGAGCACGGGCTATCGATTAAGAGCAAGGGTTTGGAACAGGAGCTGGCCTCCCTCCGTGAGGTAGGCATCAGAACCGAAGAGGAATTGAAGGCCCAGGCAGCAGCCCTGAAAGATGAACTTGAGAAGACCCGCCATGAAAAGGAGGCCCTGGCTGGAGACCTCAAGGAAGAGTCAGCGAAGAAGGACCAGGAGATCTCTCTTCTTAAGCAGCAACTTGCTGATCATATTCGGGCAATGGAGCAGGTGGAAGGCACTCTTCGAAATACAGCTGAAGAGGCATCAGCCAAAGAGAGGGAGCTACAAGAAAGAACAAGAATGCATAGCGATCTAATCAAGAATCTTGAGAAGGAGATAAGCGAAGGCAGGATCAAGATCTCTCAGATAAAGGATAGGCTCTCGGTGGGGATCATTGACAAGATCCTCTTTGCATCTGGAAGCGACCTGATTACATCCGAGGGAAAAGATGTCCTGGAAAAGATCAGCGAGGCACTAAAAAACATTAAAGAGCACAATATCCGGATTGAGGGACATACAGATAATGTCATGATCGGCTCTAAGCTTATTGACAAGTTTCCATCGAATTGGGATCTATCAGCAGCCCGTGCCACTCAGGTGGTCCGATATCTCGAAAAACTTGGGGTTGATTCGGAAAAGATGGCAGCAATAGGAATGTCCAGACACCAGCCGGTGGCCTCCAACGATACCCCTGAGGGGAGGCAGCAGAACCGGAGGATTGAGATCGTTCTCTATCCGATGGATATTCAGGCTATCATAGGTTCTCTCCCCTAAGCGGTAATTATTTTACCTTCCAGCCCAGCTGGAATTCAGGTCGTTTATTTTTACGATACGGGGTTCCAAAAGGGCCGGATAATTTTTACAGGAAAAGCCTTTAGTGAATAAACTACCCCGTCCGCTTGCAGCGGGGTAGTTTATTCTCGTTTTGATTTGGTTCTATACCTTTAATGCTTTTTAAAATTCTTTTATCTATTTTATGCCTTTACCATTTTACTTGATGTAACAATTTTGAGGTTGTTCAGTTTGTATTTTGTTATCAAGTCCAATCCTGTCTTGTTTATTTCCTCAGGAGATTGATGCTGTTCAGCAAGTTGATGGCGAATTTCATGCAGTGGCCTATCCACTTTACTCAACTAACTACTACTCCTGGTATCTGCTGGCATGCGTAACCTCGCCAATTGCACTGGATCAATAGCCACTGCCTGTTGCAGCAGTCTATAGAAGAGTTTCCCCCGGAACCTGGAGGTACGCCGATTGAATCGGAATGTGAACTCGTCGAGGTAGTAATCGATTTGATCCCCGGACACGGCCCCCTGATGGGTACCCAAAAGCCAGCGTTTCAACAACGAAGCGACCCGATGCACCCTCGGCAGGAGCGTCGAGGCTATCTTCCCGCTCCCGCGGATGACCTTGGGCTTGTGTTTGTACCCCAGAGCGTTCAAGCCCTCGTAGCCTTCCCATCCGTCCGTGATCACTGTAGATCCGGGTTCGACGGCTTCCTTCACGAAAGCCTGAAGGCTTTTGGAGGAGGCGTCCAGAATTCGCCGCATGCGAATCCGCCCAATGCCCTTCCCATCGACTTGCGCCGCAATCACGACCAACGCCTTATTACCCACGTGCCTGCGGCCTCTTTCCGCTTCAACACCGCCCACATATGTTTCATCGACTTCTACCGCTCCCGCCAGCCGATCGCGCCCTGGCCGCACCATCGCCTGTCTGAGCTTCTTAAGGCAAGCCCAGGCGGTCTCATAGCTGCCCAAACCCAGCAGGCGTTGCAACCCCAAGGCACTGATCCCGTGTTTCTGATTCGTGACCCACCACATGGTCCTAAACCAAGTGCTAAGAGAAAGATGGCTGCGATGGAAGACCGTTCCGGCTGTCATGGAGATCTGACGTCCACAGGTGCCGCATTTGATCAGTCCTCGCTTCATCGGCCAACTGCGGGTTCCTCCACATCGAGGGCAGCAAAAGCCCGTCGGCCAACGCAACTTGGCCAAATAGGCCCGGCATTCTGCTTCTGTTGAAAAACGCTCCTCGAACATGGCAAGCGTACGCGGGTAATCCTCCATGCCCCCTACTACTACATATAGGGCTAGGTTGAGTCAAGTGGATAGGCCACTTCATGCAATTGCCACAATGCTGTATCTTCTTCTTTGGTGTAATCATTCTTATAATGTACCATATTGATCGCCTCCTAAATTTTCAAGGGTTAAAATTTGAATATCACTTATCGATTTCCTCCAATACCAATGTTGACACAAATAAATCAAACTCTTTAGCATTTTGTTGTGTCCATTTTTGTGTGATGAGTTGTCTAACTGGTTTCTGGTAATCGAAATAGGCTGAAATAACAGATGTATCAAGATATATTTTGAAACTCATGTCCTCATCCTTCTATTTATCATTGACGTAGCCACTAACTACTATGTATCGCCGCCCGCTGTAGTGACTTGTTAGAGTATCTTAATTTCAAGATCTGGTATTTGTCAATTATTAAAGGTTTGACCTCGGTTCTAATGCCTTTATTTCATTTTATCCCGTCGCAATGGTCCAACTCATGTTTTAAATTTATCATCTTCTGTTACCCTCGTCATTAAAGAGAACCGTCCCTTTTAGTTTCCTTTTAGTTTCCCCCTTTAGTTTCCCCGCCTTTAGCTTCGCCACTTCTTGGGCAATGTCACCCTTGAGCAGGGTGGAATTGTTCCAGCTAACAGTATCGAGTGTGCTCGATGCGACGAACTTTGGGCGGGTGTTGAGAGCTACGGCAATCTCGTCCGCTGGATCGGTAGACTTGGGCCATGAGCCTGCGAAAATTTCATAGGTCTTACGCCCCAAGAGAAAGGCGCCGGCTCGCGTTGTCCATTCGGTCATGATTTGAACAAATTTTTCGTCGAAGTACGGGACCAGCCAGCCACCATGCTGGAAGCCGTTGTCCCGGTCTTCGTCCGGACCTCCCGGCGCCTGCATAACACCGTCTAGAGTTGTGAAAGCACCCACTACCAGTTTTCTCACGTTCCTCATCTCCTTGTCTCTCAAGCGCCTAACGATCGAATTCAGCCGCGTTGTGGGCATGGTTCGCGCGCCCACAACGTCGGCTGGAATGACTGGTTAGGCTATGCTTCATTACTCGATTCCAAAGTCATCTTTAAGCTCTTGGACTTTTTTGGGGTCCTCTGCTTTCTTTTGCTCTCTCAGCTTATCATTTTTCTGGATCGCCTCTTTCAGATGTTGGAAGTCATTTATCCATACCCATCGATAAATGCCTTAACATCAAAAGGCCGCCACTCAGAATCATATTTGTCGTGTTCCAAAGAAAGATTGATGGCCAACCACTTTTTATCATCTGAAAATAATTCAAGGAGCCCATGAGTGCAATAGTCATCTGGTGTACTGAAGCTGTGCTGGCTGAATTCGAATCTGTATTTTTTACCCTTGAATGAAATTAGGGTCGTTTCCTTTTCACCTATCTTGTCTTCTTGAGCGCTATCGATAAGTTTCGGCACATAATCTCCGCCTTGCTTTATCCAACTGGGAAAATACTTCAAATGACTAAAATAGAGTTCAGAAATCAGTTCTTTCACACCTTTTCCTTCAGCGATTTTTTTTCTTTTACGAACTTCTTCTTCGACCCGGTGTGCTTCCGTTCCCTCCCGCGGTTTTGGACCGAAAAAATCCCACATGCTGTTTCTCCTTCCGTTGCTTAACGACCTAACTCAGCGACGACGTCTTTTTGCTGGAGTGACTTGTTGGGATTGTTTTTTTAATCGTCGAAAATGAAAATAGACTCTGTTATTCTCCTCTTAATATTTTTATAACTGCCGTAATTATTGAGTCAAGTATATTTTCCTTTAATTTACCCACTTCTGAAATTATTAAGCTATTGTTTGCGGTAAAAAGTTTTCCTGGACGAGCAAAACTGGTTACTCGTAAAGATCCGGTTTGATAATCTTGATCTGATATTTCAACAGCTTTTTGGTCAATATATTGTTTGCTGGTAATTTGACATAGAATCCAATCTCCTTTTCCTGATGGTGCTAAAACTACCGCTGGACGTAACTTTGACTTGGATAAATCAGAAAATGGAAAAGGGATTAAAATTATTGAACCTTTTGAAGGTATTGCCATGCTTTATCCTCCTCAGGGCGATTCCAATCTTCAGCAAGGGCTGCTTCGCTAAGCAGAGATTCTTCATTAACATGGATCAATGGTTCTTCATCCAGTATCAGCACCAATGCCCTGCAAGAAGAAGATAAATTTACTGGTTCAGATAAATTAATTTGGCCTTTTTGATCTATTGTTGCTTCAATTGTACGAATCATATCAACCTCCCCATATTTAATTTTATAATAACATTTTTGCCGTAAATTTTCTATGACTACAAAACTGGAAAATGGAAATATGGTGGTTGTCCCTTTGATTTTAAATGCCCGGCACCAATTGCGTTTGATTAGGACATCCGGCCCCCATAGGATATGAAGATTGTTAGGGGGTTCTGCCCCTTACCCGAGCCTGATACTAACTGGAGGACGCTCTATGCGTGAACCATACCTTTGAATAGGACTTCTCTCTTTCTGCGCTCCAATCTTTAAGGCGCACACACTCCTTTTCGAGTTCGTGTACTTTCGCAGAGAGCGCAGATTGTTTTTCTTGAGATGCGAGCGCGACAGCGTTGGCTTGCATCAACTTGGTATTCACCTCAGAGACTGCGGCAACAATCTCATTGTAATTGGCGAGGCCATTCGCCGCTTTAAGAAGGGAGAATAACGATTGGACGCTTTGTGCTGCACCGAGCAATTCAGGAATCATGTGATTACCTCTAACGCTGGCCTTCAGCTGCGGCGCACGATCAGCATTCAAGCTGAATCGAAGAAGACTACTTGAGAAGCATGCTGTCGCGCCGTCAGCTGCAAGGCTTTGTTAGGCAACGGTCTCAAAGGGATTTTCCTAATTCATCTTCTAGCTCTTTTGACAGTTTTCGAGCTTCTTCATTAAACCCCTTAACAAGTGATAATCCAATAAACCTATTCATCTTTTTGTACAATGGATGATTCTTACGATTTACGTAACGCCAGTATTTGCTTTGAATCATTATTGGTTTGAACAACGTGTCATCAATCTCCGGGATCATCATTGTAATATTCTGCAATTCTTTTTCTCGAACGCGGACCTTAAGGTCTTTTACTGGTTTCTTGTTGTGAAGATCATCTAGGGATTGGTTGATTGCATCAACTTCTAAAAAAGAGATGTCGGGTAAGCTGCTTGCCTCCCGTAAGTATTTTTCCTTCTTTGGGTCTGCTGAGTTAGCTATGCGCTCAATCTGAGCAATATTCTCTTCTGGGGACGAAAGACCAGCACGCAGTTTTTCATAAAGCGGAAAAACATCATCACCTTCAACCTTGCCTCTTGCGTGTAATACAAACGCAGCTATCAATGTGAAGAAGGTGAATACTAGGAATACGAGCATCACGGTGAAGGTTTGCCCTTGCGAGAGTCTCTCAAAGATCGGCAGGGCTAACCACTGCTTGTAAAGGCTCCAGAATACAAAGGCACCTACTGCTGCGATTCCTCCAGCTGCAAATGCTGCTTTCCACAGACGTTCCATTGGTCGCTCCAAGTTCGTAGTTGCCTAACGCGGGGCTGAGCCGCCGCGAAGCGGTCGGTTTCGTGCCCCTGGTTCTCCCGTAGCGGAGCGGAGGG
>CAZYNY010000017.1:0-35501 GCA_964648095.1 uncultured Nitrospirota bacterium
GCATGTCCATCTCCCTCTCATCCGGATCGGAAGATACCTGGCCGGCAAGGGAGATCAGCCTGTTGGTCTCACCCCCCATAGCAGAGACCACAACCACAACATCATCGCCGCCATCCTTTGTCCTTGCGACACGCCGCGCAACATTCTTTATCCTTTCAGGATCACCAACAGATGTACCGCCAAATTTCTGGACAATAAGCGCCATCTAATCCCCCACTACTTTCTACCAAGGAAAAAGTCCATTAATCTATAGCCCGGATCAATAAGAATCCTGGACTCCCCGGCATTCCTTTCATTAAATTCCTGATCCGACTTATTGGACATCTTATTATCATAAATCAGGACAGGCACCGGATCAGAGGTATGGCTCCTTTTTGAAACAGGTGTCCTGTGATCACATGTAACCATTATCCTGTAATCTTCTATATCTCTTAGTCCGTCAATGAGGGTACCAACAACCAGACTGTCGATATCCTCCAATGCCTTTATCTTTGCCTTAAGGTCGCCTGCGTGACCTGCTTCATCAGGCGCCTCAATATGTATGTAGACCAGATCCTTTTTCCTGATCTCCGAGAGGGCATATTCTGCCTTCCCTTTATAGTTTGTATCAAGGTATCCTGTAGCTCCCGGCACTGATACAATATCGAATCCGGCATACCTTCCGAGCCCTTTGATCAGATCAACAGCAGAGATCATTGATCCCGATAGGTGATATTTCTCGTCAAACCGCGGCATCTTTGGTGCCTTTCCCTGCCCCCAAAGCCAGATACAGTTGGCAGGGGCCTTGCCGCCTGCTATCCTATCTTCATTTATGGGGTTTGTCTTCAACACATCTATGGAGGCATCCATCAGATCGTTAAGAAGCTCATCCCCATCTCCATGAGGGAGGTGGGCCCCTATCTTTTCGTCAAGGATATCATGCGGCGGCGTAGTTTTAACCTTAAACTTTCCGTCCTCCCAAACCATCAGGTGTCTGTAACTCACTCCGGGATAGAATTGCATCACCTCACTCCCGAGCCTGTCATTTATCTCATATATAAGTTCCTTTGCCTCTTCTGTACTTATATGGCCCGCGCTATAATCACCCATTATAAGATTAGGCTTAAGCCTCCTGATATCGTAGCCCCCGTCATGGTTTTTCAGGGAGACAAAGTTGCACCTGTAGGCAACGTCATAGGGTTCTAATGTGACCCCCATTCCGGCGGCCTCAAGGGGTGAGCGGCCGGTATAATAGAGGTGTGGATCATAGCCAAGAATGGCAAGATTTGTTACGTCAGATCCGGGCGGAAACTTATCTACCACAGTCCTTACCATACCGATCATTCCATTCTTTGCGAGGTAATCCATGTTAGGTATCCTGGCAACCTCCATTGGGGTCTTCATCCCTATCTCCTGGATCTGATAATCGGCCATACCGTCTGCAATCAGGATAATATATTTCATGTTATATGCCTTCTCCGATTATTAATAGCCTAAAACCTTGATTACCTCATCCACCTCTGCGCGGATCGTAATAGGTTTCTGCGAGACGCCAAGCGCCGCGTCGGTATCTTTTAATCCATTCCCTGTCAGGGTGCAGACCACCACATCATCCTCCTTAAATAAACCCTGCTTGTTCTTCTTAATTACCCCTGCCACCGAGACAGCAGACGCAGGTTCGCAGAACAGCCCCTCAAGTCCGGCAACCATCCTGTAGGCCTCCATTATCTCATCATCCGTGACCAGATCTATCTCCCCGCCGGATTCTGCCGCAGCCGCAACAGCGGGTTTCCAGCTTGCAGGATTTCCTATCCTTATTGCTGTAGCAATAGTTTGAGGTTTTTTAACGGGGTGTCCCAATACTATCGGTGCTGCCCCTGCGGCCTGAAACCCCATCATCCTGGGAAGGGTCCTGATCCTCCCCTTTTCCAGATATTCCTTATACCCCTTCCAATATGCCGTAATATTGCCGGCATTCCCAACAGGCATAAAATGATAACCGGGAGGATATTCAAGCTGATCACATACCTCAAAGGCAGCGGATTTCTGGCCTTCTATCCTGTAAGGATTCACGGAGTTTACGAGTGTAATCTTATATCTGCCGGATATCTCCTGTACTATCTCCAGTGCATCGTCAAAGTTACCCTGCACCTGGATCACCGTTGCCCTGTGCACCATAGCCTGGGCAAGCTTACCTATGGCGATCTTTCCCTCCGGTATCAGGACATAGACCTTCATCCCTCCCCTGGCCCCATAGGCCGCGGCTGAGGCGGATGTATTCCCTGTGGACGCGCAGATCACGGCGTTAGATCCTTCTTCTATTGCCTTTGAGATCGCCATGGTCATGCCCCTGTCCTTGAATGAACCCGTAGGATTAGCGCCTTCATATTTCAGGTATAAATCTATCCTCGGATTTATTGCCTTTGCCAGGTTCCTGGATTTTACAAGGGGGGTATTCCCCTCATTGAGCGTTATTATCGGTGTCTTGTCTGTAACAGGCAAAAATTCCCTGTATTCCCTTATAATCCCGCGCCAGACCATTATATCTCCTCGCCCTCAACCCTGATAATGAGGCTCTTCTCTGATATGTATGGCATCCCGTCAATCTCCATCAAGGCAGTCCTGATATCCTTCTCGTTTGCCCTGTGTGACATCATTACTACAGGAACAGATCCTCCTTCTTTCCTCCCCTTCTGCGATACCCTTGAGATACTGATATTATTCTTCCCGAGCACACCGGATATATTGGATAATACACCAGGACTGTCCATTGCCATAAACCGGATATAGTAGATTGAACTTATCTCCTCAATCCTCTTTACCCTTAAGACCTTCCGGTTTTCAGATTTATAAGATGTAACAGGAACTCTGCACGGTGACCCGCTTATTATATTCCTGCCTATATCTATAATATCGCTCACAACCGCACTTCCGGTGGGAAGCTCACCTGCACCCTTTCCGTAGAGCATCGTTTCGCCGGCCGCATCCCCTACTATATAGACCGCATTATATACCCCGTTAACCTTGGCCAGCAGATAGTCGTCAGGGATCATGGTAGGATGCACCCTTGCATCTATCTCTCCATCAGCGATCTTTGCTATGGCAAGCGACTTTATCCTGTATCCGAATTCTCTTGCATATTCTATGTCAAGGGGCGTTATATGTCCTATGCCTTCGACGTATATATCTTTCACCGAAACAGGGGTGCCGAAGGCAAGATTTACCAGGATAGACAGTTTATGGGCTGCATCTATTCCCTCAATATCCAGCGTCGGATCCGCCTCTGCGTAACCGGCCTCCTTTGCCTCAGAAAGCACGCCTGAAAAAGGCATCCCCTCCTCTGTCATCTTTGTAAGTATATAGTTGGAAGTGCCGTTTATTATCCCGAATATAGATTCTATCCTGTTGGCATCAAATCCTTCCTTTAATGCCTTTATTACAGGTATCCCCCCGCCTACAGATCCTTCAAATCCAAGATCTACCCCGGCATCCTCTGCTGCCCGGTAGATCTCTTCACCATGGTCCGCCAGGAGGGCCTTATTTGCAGTTACAATATGCTTCCCCCTGCTGATTGCCTCAAGTATATATCCTTTGGCTTGGTTGATCCCGCCCATCAATTCAACAATGATGTCAATATCGGGATTTATGATTACATCCATCGGGTCCTTTGTAAGGAGTTTCCTGTCAATCCTTATGCCCCTGTCACGGTCAAGATCCCTATCGGCAATAGCTGCTATCTCAACGGGAAGGCCAAGCCTCCTCCTGATGGTCTCCCTATTATTAATAATGACCTTTACCACCCCGGTCCCGACTGTCCCGAACCCGATTATGCCTACCTTTATGCTATCCTTCATGCTTCTTAAGCGCCATCTTTATCCCCGCAATGGCCTGCCTCGTCCTGTATTCATTTTCAACTAGGGCAAACCTCACATGGTCATCGCCATATTCTCCAAAACCGGCCCCTGGAGATACCGCCACCTTAGCCTCCGACAAGAGAAGCTTTGAAAACTCCAAAGAGCCCATTCCTTTAAAAATATCAGGGATCCTTGCCCAGACAAACATCGTGGCAACCGGTTTATCCACCTTCCAGCCAATACGATTTAAGCCATTAACCAGTATATCGCGCCTCTTTCTGTACCTCTCCCTGATCTCCTCTACGCAATCCTGAGGACCATTCAAAGCAATTATGCCGGCTATCTGGATGGGTTGAAATATCCCATAATCGAGATAACTCTTTATCTTTGTCAGGGCGCCTATTACATCTTTATTCCCTACACAGAAACCGACCCTCCAGCCCGGCATATTGTAGCTCTTGGAGAGGGTATAAAATTCAACGCCAACTTTTTTAGCCTCAGGGACCTGAAGAAAACTCGGCACCTTGTAACCATCAAATGACAGGTCGGCATAGGCAAGATCGTGCACTACAATAAGCTTATTCTCCAGTGCAAATTCAGTAATCTTCTTAAAGAATCCCGGATCGACAACCATCGTCGTCGGGTTGTGCGGAAAATTTATGATCAGCATCTTGGGCCTCGGCCATGTCTGCCTGTAGGCCTTGGTCATGTCATCAAAGAAGTCGCTCTCCTCCCTGAGAGGTATACTCCTTACCTCTCCGCCCGCAATAATCACGCTGTATGGATGTATGGGGTAAGTCGGCGTAGGAACGAGCACCACGTCGCCGGGGCTGATGGTAGCCAGGGCAAGGTGCGATATGCCCTCCTTTGATCCGATGGTTATTATTACCTCTGATTCAGGGTCTAACTCAACCCCAAAATTCCTCTTATACCAATCTGTTATGGCAAGCCTGAGTTTTGTTATGCCCTTAGATGCCGAATATCTATGATTCCTCGGATTCTTGGCCGCCTCAATTAATTTATCAACTATATGCTTAGGTGTAGGCTGGTCCGGGTTCCCCATACCAAAATCTATGATATCCTCCCCGCGCCTCCTTGCCTCTATCTTCATGTTGGTTACTATACTGAAGACATATGGCGGCAGCCTTTTTATCCTTTGAAATTCTTCCACTGAATCTCCCCTTAACCCTACATCACCTTCAATATCATCACTCTATTTTTTATTCTCTTGTCGCAATAAAGATATTATCTATTTGAACCTTATCTTCACCGACATACACAACTCCGCGGCCGATAAGGGACAAATCAGTGATAACGGCTCCATAATACCATCCTTCGGTCCGCGCCTCCGGAAGATCCTTTGGTGTGAGATATACACCTTCACGATGATTACCGCCAAAGAAGACTACTTTATTGCCTATAGCCAGATCATTAGAGATTGCAGGCCTAATCTTACAAAATTCGTGACTCCATTGTTTCCGGCTGCCAGAATAGACTAAAAATTCCGCCTCGCCCTTCATTGCAGATGGAAGAGTTAACATCTTTCCGGCACGAGCCCATCCCGAACCGGTGCCACGACAGCCGACCAGATACTCGTCGGCAGAAAATAAGACCGAAGGCGGCATCTGTCCTCCCATAACAGGTGGTGGGGCAGGCGCAACGGCTGGTTTTTCCGGGGCTGGTTGTGTCCGAACCTCTTCCTTGCGTTCTTCTATCTTTGGGCAGCCGGCCATTGAGGCCCCCTTGATCTCCTGGGCCTCCCCAAATATATAGCCGGCCACATTCTTTGCCAATTCTGATATCAGCTCAGGCTGCATCGCCCGGATCGCCTTAAGGGCTGCCTCATCCACCGTGAGATGCCCCTCTTTTCCAGACCTGGCCACGGCCCCCATGATCTTCTTCCCCTTGGTCTCGATCACCTGAAAGTCGGCACACCAGCGGACATATTTCCAGGTCGGATCCGGGATATCTGCCTTCCAGATTGAAACCTCTCCCTTAATCAGGATATCCGGTTTCTTCGGTCCTTCCTCTATCTCTTCAAATCCGGTGCCTGCACCTCCTGCAGCAGCCCCCTGCACTGATAGGCCCTCCCGATTCAGCCCCTCGAGGATAGACTTCCTTACCATCTCTGCCTGGCTCCCTGAGACCTCTACTGAAATATTAAAACCCTCCTTCAAGATCTTCTCCAGTTCATTGGTCACCTTCACGATGCTCATGGCGGGATCAACCCCCATCCCCTTGGGATTTACTATGCGCAAATCAGTATTATATGCCTCCCTGAGCATCAGGGTCTTGATCGCCCTCCTTAGATTTTTGATCTTCTCGAGCTTGTCTGTAGTCTTACCCGCCTCGGCCAACTGCTCCCCGGCCTTGGAATCAAGGTTTGTTATCCGCTCCCTTATGGCGGCGGTGGCCTGGGCACGATCAATTACAGCCAGGGCATAATGGAGTTTACCTTTTTCGTCAAACCATGTCTCGGCAATCTTGGCATTCTCCAGCACCTTGTCCGTTGAGACCTTTGTAAGCTGATCAATACTCACCTGCCTCTCAACCTTGGTCTTCCCCTTCGACTCTGTCTGCAGATACTTCTCCCACTCCTGGGTCTTTCCCGCTATCTCAGCCTTAAATATCAGGGCTATCTTTGCGTAGGCCTTCTGCTCGGCAGAGTCCCTTGTGTCCCCATCCGCAACACCAATCAGGTATAGTTCTTGCGGGTAAAAGGCGCTTGTTCCCTTAATCCAATCCGGCGCCTTGGCAGCCAAGGCCATTCCAGCCTGAACATAAGACAAAAATACCAAAATAGCCACGAACCGTACCAGCAGGTTATGTCTTTTCATTGTTACACCCCTTGTCTATATTACCTGACAATCCGGTTGCTCATAAACTTTTTTTCTCCGGCCTTTATCAGGATATTATGGAAGACCTTCTGATCAATGACCAACCCATTCCTCGCAATATATTTGACTTGAAGGTCATATGTCCCGGGAGGAATGCCGATCCTCGCCACCTGAATCTCATCCGGAAGGGTGCGCCAGCTCCTCTTATCGGCCTGTTCTGTTGCAAAGGCTGCGGCATGGGCCACACCCCCGGCAATCAGCCCTGCCAAAGCCCCCCCTTCCTTCTCGGCCTTCTTTTCTACAGTCAAGGCTATTAACTTCTTCACGGCAGCCCTTGCCACTGCCTTGGCCGTGATCCGAAGGATACGATCATCCAGATTCCTCATTGCAATGGCCGTGATATCCTCCATCAAGACGGTCCGTCCTGACACACCAGGCCCCCCACCCTGTGGGGTCAGGGAGACCTCTGCATAGGCCACATCAGACCTTTGAGGGATAAATTTCGGTAAAGCTACCCGGACTACCTGCCCCTGTATGGCCGCAATTCCTCTTGCCGCAGTCTTCACGTCATTATTCTTATTGCCCGTAGCCAACACAATAGCTATGGCCTCAGGACTTAAAGGGATATCAAGAAAGTTGTCCTCCTTCCTTGGCGCCCTCCCATTATAACTGAGGAAGATCAACTCCCCCTGCCCTTTAAGGTCCTTTGCTAAACGCCATTCAATATTTGGAAATTCCTTTTTAATCTCTGACACCATATCCTGCTGGCCAAGGGCATCGGTAAGTCTCATCACATCCTGGACCACAATGGTTGGAATAGGGGTCTTATAGAGGGCTGCATATTCCTTAAATGTTTCCATAGATTTCCTGTATGAGATCCACGCCTCGTTTAGCTCCTGTTTGCCGCCGGCCTCATAAAGGATTCCGGCCAAATATCTGGCAAAGGCATCCTCCTTGTAGGCGTTCTTCTTGTCGGCATACTTATCATTGATTACATTGAGCTTCTGGTCAACCTTCCTGGCCTCTACAAGCGCATTATCGGTATCCCCAAGGTACATATAGTTCAGGGCCCTTATCATATTGATCATTACCTTCTCGAAGTCCTCGCCTTCATAGGGAAGCAGATTGTCGTTTGTCAAAAAAGCTGCCGCCTCGGTGGTAACCCTTTTGGTAAATAGATCCTCTATCCTCTGTTCAGCCTCTTCCAGGATCTGATTGCTCTCCTGATAGCGGCCGGCCAGATGAAGGGTCATTCCCCGATCCATATCGTAGAGGACCTCATTCCGCTCACCATAGCTATCCCTGTTCTTCTCAACCACAGCATCGGCTGAGGCCGCATCTCCCCTAAGGAGATTATCTTCCACAGTCACATAGTGGCTCGTAACAGGACCACAAGCCTGGAGGACAAAAAAGAGGAGCATAAAAAAAAGAGATGACAAAACCAATTTCCTACTTTGCATCAGAGCCTCCTGCAGCATTTTGCTGTAATATCCTTCCCTTATACCAATTCGCATTCAACAGGATACCAAGGCGGCGAGGAGGCATGAAGAAGGCTGAGGTTGAGGCTAAGAAGTTCCTAAACCTTAACCTTGACCTCAACCTGTTTTTTCCAGGTAGCCGAATGAAGGCGAATTGGTATTAGCCATCCGGTAACCGCCTGTCCCTCTATCCTCTATAGGGAGTCATGGATTGATATTTCTAAAATCCAAGCCTCTTTCGCTCAATAACCTTTTTTATCTTCTTCTGCCCGCCCCAGACCTTCTTATTATTAGCCATATCGAAGAGCTCCAGATCTACCTGATAGAAGATCGCCTTGATCCCCCCGGCCTCATCCGGGATGGAGTTTAATACCCCTTTCAGCATATAATCGGCGCCCGTTTCTTTGCCTGGCCCCTTTTGGGTCTCCTCTGTGGAATGAAGCGCCTGCTCCTTTCGTTCCTCCCTGATCTCTTCCCGTTCACCCTTTGCGGCAACAAATTCCACCTGACCGGAATTGATCAGCTCCCTCTCAAGGTCCTTAATAAAGGTCTGAACATTTATATGCTCTGTGCTCCGATTTACAACGGTACCCACGATCACTGTAGGGGGTTTCCCGCTTCCCTTTGTGAACTTCTCAAGCCAGGGACGGCCTAATGCATCCTTGACCATCTCCTCTGCAACTAATCTGGAGTCGGTATCATTCCACCGGCCGCTTATATCCGTAACAGTCCCTGCCTCTACCCTGGCCACCTGAGGACCTGTGGCACAACCTACTAAAAAGTAAAATCCAACTACGCCTAAAATCAGACCTGATCTCCCTGCCCACATCATCATGGTATCTCCTCCCTTCAAACCCTGATATCCTTTTTCAGGTAAAATAATAATGATAAGATTGTTTAATTATTACAGAGGGACCAGACCTTGTCAAGGTTATAAAGACTAACCGAATGAGCCCAGATCAAGACATTGACATAACGGGGGACCTATCCTATAATGTAGACAGTTTTAACTGAAATCTCTAATCCGAGGGGCAGATGGAGCCAAAAGAGAATAAAAGGTTGCGGGATCTCGTTAAAGAGCTTGTAAGCATAATCAATTCAGTTTTTTCGGAGAGCAAAGAGATAAAGAATGCCTTAAGAGATTTTGAGGATGAAGGCTATCATGCAGACCTTATACTCGCATCTATAGCAAAGATATCACCAAAGGATAAGATAGACAAAGAAAAACCCCTTGTATACGAATTTAACAATTTCGATGAGGCCTTTTTAAAGGCCCTCAAGATCAGGCTTGATCCGGGAAAGAACAAAGAGCAGGAATAGTCATACCCTTACCTTCCTATTATCACAAACATGCGGAAAACCGTCTATATTGACAAGCAGCCCTCTATCTGTTATTTTTACGCCGTGCCGAGATAGCTCAGTAGGTAGAGCAGAGGCCTGAAAAGCCTTGTGTCCGCAGTTCAATTCTGCGTCTCGGCACCATGAAAATTCCTGGCCTTTCAATCTGATCAGGAAAGATCTGTCCCAAGCTCCTTTCTCGCAGCATGGCCTATCGCTGCTTCCGCTTTATAATTCGGATGATCTATTATTAGGTAAGCCGGTATTGACATATCGAGAAAGGCCTTTTGTTCTGCCTCATTAAATCTAAACTTTACATAGTGCACCGCAGAGATCTTGTCCTCCTTGCTCCTTCCTTTTTCAAATATCGCAGGTATCTTGATCTTCTCCTCTATCTGAATATAGACTATACCTATCTCATCTATCCCCATCAGGCTATCCAGTATCTCCTTTATCATCTCCTGCTCCTCAATCTCGATAAAAAGTGTGGAGCTTAGCTCTCCATGATCAGGGATCAGGGGATTATAGGCGTCTATCTCCTCCTGGACCCGGACAGGGTCTTTGATCTGTTCGGCCCTTATCATCTCCTGTATCTGGTGGATTACCGTCTCCCTATTCTCAAACAGGATCGAGATATAGTCTCCAACTATGAGGCGACGCGCCTTTTTTATCTCCCATATGCGCCTTCTTGAATCTTCCCTTATCTTTTCATATTCCCCTAAGGGAAGGATATCTTGCGCCCCTATCTTCTCCATAGGTTACGCTGCCCCATTTCCGTAGGCCCTGGAGAATATCTCTACTGGATGGAGGGGTTTTAAGCCTGTTGCCTGCTCTATCTGGAGCCCTGAAAGGGGACAGTCTGTTGAAACCATATCAGGCTTTAGCTCTTCAATCTCCCTGAAGAGATTCCTTCCTACCTTGAGCGATAGCTCGAAATACTCCTTCTTCATCCCCCATGACCCATCATGCCCTGAACATCTTTCGATAAGGGCAACCTCTGTATCCGGGATCAGTTTTAACAGTTCCATAGATTTTGCGCCAATATGCTGGACCCTCATATGGCAAGGGATCTGATAGGCTACCCTCCCTGGCGACCATTTAAAATCCTTTATAAGCCTTCCTTCTCTATTAAGCCTTATCAGGTATTCTGTTATATCATAGGACCGTGAGGCCACAACCCTTGAATCCTCCGAATCGACAAGGAACGGATATTCAAGTTTCAGCATATTACTGCAGGTAGGTCCCAGGACTACTATATCATATCCGGCATCTATTGCCTTCTTAAGGCTCCTGATATTGGCCTCAGCCTTAATGCGCGCTGACTCAAGATCACCCTCCGAAAAAAAGGGCATACCGCAGCAGACCTGCTCTGGAATAAAAACCTCTACGCCATTTCTCTGAAGTACATCAACTGATGCCGACCCTATATCCGGGAAGTTATAATCTACCAGGCAGGTATAGAATAAGGCGGCCTTGCCATTGACAGCCATCTTCTCATTTGTATTATTCCTGAGCTTATTATGTCTTGTACTGAACCTCTTCTTTCCAAATTCAGGCAGGAGCCGGTCTTTGTGTATGCCCAGAAACAACTCCATCAAGATCCTGTTTAGCCTGTTCTTTGTTGCCCAATTGCTAAGGGGAGATAAGGCGCACCCGACCTTCCCGATGAGATCGGTATTCAACATAACCCTGTTAACCCAGGGAATACCTCTCTTGCTGACCATAATCGCCTTGTTTCTCAGCATTAATCTCGGAAAATCTATATCGAACCTGTGAGGCGGCGTATACGGACAGTGGTCATAACAGAGCTTGCAGTAATAGCAGAGGTCAACTACCTCCTTAACATCAGAATCCCCGAGCTTTTCGATAGCACCGTCCGCATTATCTATCAGCGTAAAAAGGGCTCCAAAGGAGGGACAGAGATTAAAGCACCTCCTGCAACCATGGCATACATCAAATACCCTGAACGATTCCCTGGCAGCCCTGGCCGCATCCCAGAACTCTTTGGAATTAAGAGGATCCATTATTCCCCCTCTTGATCTTCATCTATCCGTTTATAGGCCTTTTATATTAAAAAGGGGCTGGATGTCCCAGCCCCTTTCCCTAAAAAGATTATATTACTGATAGATTAAAATTTACCCAGGTTATCCAGACCCTTCTGGAATCTGCCGGCATGGGATCTTTCTGCCTTTGCAAGGGTTTCAAACCAGTCTGCTACCTCATCAAGTCCTTCGCTCCTCGCAGTCTTTGCAAACCCAGGATACATTTGGGTATATTCATATGTCTCACCTTCAACGGCAGATTTAAGATTCTGATCCGTGTTCCCGATCGGTACACCTGTCACAGGATCACCTACCTCCTTAAGGAAATCGAGATGGCCATGGGCATGCCCTGTCTCTGCCTCCCCCACGTCCCTGAAGAGTCCGCCTATTTCAGGATACCCCTCAATGTCTGCCCTCCTTGCAAAATAGAGATATCTCCTGTTTGCCTGGGATTCACCCGCGAAGGCATTTTTAAGATTCTCATGAGTCTTTGTTCCTTTAATCCCTTTAGTAGTCATAATCTTTCCTCCTTATTCCTTAATTAATCTAGCCTCATAGTAATGTATCTTGAAATGACCTCCTGGTAACATACTTCGTCTAATGATTGATTATAATACATGGTAATTTTTCTTGTCAAAGAGGATTTTTGGCCGGGGCGGCTCAGGAAAATACCATCCCCCATGGATGATACCTACCCCTGGGTCAGATGCTATAAATGCACCATCTTCTGTTACTGATCCTGTGCCTATGGATATCCGCCTGGCAAGATAGTAAATCTATACTCATTCGACCATGACCTAGGCCAGTAGATATCCATATACATTGGGATAGACTATTGGCGCTGGTGGATCAAACCTCACATCCTCCGGCTGTATTGTAAAGACTATCTTAGGATTCATCCCATTTGGTGGAGGCATGGGGACCCTGTCTTTATAAGGTTTGGCAAGAAAGTTTTAATCCCCTTGTTCCATCACTAAGTTTTGTGATCCAATAGATCTCAATAGACCTATTGAACCCAGATCCCTTCAAAGAAAACTACTGTTGAAGAAGGACAGAAACATCATTGGAGCCGACATTTGCTGTGATGATATCTAAAAGACCATCGCCATTTACGTCTGCAACTGCCACCGAACCAGGAACAGAACCTACAGCAATGCGTTGCTCTGTCTGAAAGGCGCCATTGCCGTTGCCTAGGAGGATTGAGATGTCATTGGAGCTGGCATTTGCTGTAATAATGTCAACAAAACCATCCAGATCTACGTCTGCTACTGTCACAGAGCCAGGACGAGAACCTGTGGCTAGACGCTGCTCAACCTGGAAAGTGCCATCACCATTTCCGAGGAGGAGAGATACCTCAGTAGAATCAACATTTGCAACAACTAGATCAAGGAGTCCATCGGCATTTACGTCTGCTATTGCAACGAAAGCTGGGAATGATGCATTAATGAATATGCGTCTTTCCACCTGGAAGGTGCCATCACCATTGCCAAGGAGGAGAGATACATCGCCAGAGGAGAAGTTTGCTGTGACAAGATCCTGGATACCATCTAAGTTCAGGTCAGCAACTTTAATAGAGATGGGGCGGAGGCCTACATTGAAGCGTTGCTGGGCCTGGAATGTACCGTTTCCGCTTCCAAGGAGGAGTGAGACGTCGTTTGAAAATCGATTTGCTGTAACAATATCAATGAGACCATCGGCATTTATGTCCGTTGCTGCCAAAGATTCTGGACCAAGGCCAACAGGGAGAGTTTGTGCAATGAACTGGAGGGTCTCAATTGGCATAAGGACTATATCACCAACATTGGTGATCCCCCCAACGATAGGCAAGACAAGATCTGAGAGACCCTGGAGTCTTACACCGTTTACCATAGCATTCGCTATGACCCGGATGGACCCGATTGGACAGGTTGATGCATTTTGAAGTGTAAAGGAGCCCTGAAGATCAGTTATGCTTATCGTACCCGGGACACTTACTTGAGCCGCCCCAATCTGACTTCCCTGCCCATCTACTACTCGCCCAATAACTGTAGTTAGATCAGGGACGATAGGGCTGCAGCCTGAGATTACTTCTTGACCATCCAGGAGACCATCTCCATCAGTATCTGGATTGCCTGGGTCAGAAGAGAAATTCAATTCTGCCTGATTTGAAAGTCCATCACCATCTGTATCTTCCTGGGCATCAGGAGTTCCGTTAGAATCGCTATCTGAAAGTAATGGAGAAAGCCCAAGTCTTACCTCAAGTCCATCAGATAGGCCATCTGAGTCAGAATCGGTATTTAGGGGGTTTGTGCCCAGGGCTGCCTCATCTCCATCTAAGAGGCCGTCATTATCAGTATCTGAGACAAGAGGGCTTGTTCCTTGGGAGATTTCCTGATTGTCATTTAGACCATCACTGTCCGTATCAGCTAGCCTGGGATTTGTTCCAAATTGGGATTCCTGTAAATTTGTTAGACCATCTAAATCTGAATCTAACGCTGCATCGGATGGATCATTTGGATTTAGGCCATTGGCTGTCTCAAAAGAGTCAGGCATACCATCGCCATCTGAGTCTTGCGCAGCCTGGCTGCCTGTAACTGTAATTAGGATCGTGCTTATCACCCCATCTGTGCTCGCTGATGCGATTATGATCCCAGGGCTTAGGGCGGTAACAACACCACTGTTGCTTACTGTAGCTATATTAGGATTGCTAGATATGTAGAATGTATCCGAGGCATTCGTGATATCTGCCTGGGTGCCATTGTCAAAGATAGCTGTTACTGTGAGCTGGGCAGTGTCGCCTGTGCCGGTTAAAACATCTTTGGCAGTGGTCAATGCAATAGAGTTTATATTTACTGGAACCTTGGATATAGGCAGAACCCCAAGACTTGTTGTGCCGTCAGGAACAGTGTTAGATAGGGCACTCTCAGCGCCGTACACAATTGTACCATTTGAACATGTGATTTGTGCCTTAATGGGGCCAGATTCAGCAGGGACATTAAAGATTTCGAATTTACCATCAGTACCTACAGGAGCGGTCCTATTTGATACACTTGCAGTGCAGGTGGGGTTTATTACAAGCCCAGGATTGCCGAATTCATCTCCCCCAGAGGCCCTCTCTGATATAGCGAACAGTATAAAAAAGGCCATCAAAAATATACTGAGAATCTCTTTTCCAAGGTTTAATCTAAATCTTAGAATGTATCTATGCTTCACAGTTCTATTCATAATATTCTACTGAAACCCAAATAGCCGTAAATTGCCAGCCCCCTTGTCTTTTCTCTAACAGAAAATCATATGTCTTTCCGGTTGCATATCTGGCAACAGACTTCACAGATGCAATATCCATAGTTGTATACGCCTTGGTCTTATTATTATTGAAGTTCACCTCTTCAAATGTTGTTATAATAGGACTATCTTCCTTAGGTAAAGCAGAATAGAGCCTTCCATCAGATCCATAGAAGATTTGTGCCTCTTCACCTTTTAGTATAAAGTTCAAGGTTTCGACCCCTGGGCCTATCTTGGATCCACCAAAATAGATAAACTCAAAGATGAGCTGACGGATCCTTTGTATATCATTCTGCCCCTTCTTTAAAGGAGAAGGCCCTACATTGATCCAGTATATAGCATACCTTACATCTTGATGCCTTACATCCGGATCAGATTCTGCAAATTTTTCAAGCATAGATAGATACCTTTTGTCCCTTGAGATGGCGAGTGCATAGGGAACATCTCGATGGTAGCCCCTTCCTGGTGTAAGATGAAATCTACTTTCGCAATCAGGATCAGATAATGCGGCCAAACCAAAACATAGTGCACTTTTCATCCAGTTGATTTCAATATCTTCTGGGTAGGACTTAAGGAGCTTACGTGCCTCTTCTGATCCGCCAGTTAGCTTAAGGGGCTGGAATACATATTTGAACCTCTTAATCAACTCTTCTTTACTGCCCAGGCCGGCTTTAAATTCCGAAATCAAGTTTGGAACAGCCTCATCCCCCCTCTTAAATATCTCTATCCAGATCTTCTTAGTCTCCGCCAGGGTAAGCTGAGCAAAACCACCCTTTAGTTTATTAATAAGCTGATCAGTAGATAGACTCCCTATTGCCTCACCAGCAGCAAAGTTGCTAAAAACAGACAAGAAGTATATTAGTAGCATTATGATCAATATTACTATTTTTCTCAGAAAACACTTCATAATAGCCCCTATTTTGGTGGAGACAGTGGATTATTCTGACCGGCAAAGATACAAGCCGCGCAATTATCAGGCCCTCCCACATCCCCTGGGTCTTTTTGTATCTTATCCCCATTTGGAAGAGTTATAAACTCCACTGGTACAGGTACATCTGGATTAGGGTCAATACTGTCGACTAGTTTATCACCATCCCTGTCTGGCAAACCCAGAAGTAATAACTTATCTGCAAGGGCATGATAACCCTCGTGTAAAAGTGTATTCATAGACTCAGCATTCCCATCTCTTATATTTAGCGGTCCAAATACAATTAAATTATCAAAAGGTTTACCTAAAGAAAAGAATTCCGCATATTTATTATCCATAGTTGGATCAAAACTGATTGTACCAATAGCATCTAATACATCATTTATCTTTGGATTATTAAGAGATCTAAGAAAATCTTTTGCCTTTTGAATCCATTCATTAAAATTCGCTTCGGTAAGCGGAGGAAGTGGGCCATCTATATCCATCTCCCCCTCCGCCTTAGTATCTTTCTCCGGCGGTGGTTCCGGAAAATGCCACCCTCCATGTACAATACCAACCCCAGGATCAGATGCAATAAATGCCCCATCCTCTGTTACTGACCCTGTTCCGATAGATACCCACTGGCCAAGTTCATGATCGAATGAGTAAAGATTAACTATTCTACCTGCTAAATATCCACATACATTATGATATACGATAGGCGCTGGTGGGTCAAAGGATACATCCTCAGGCTGTATTGTAAATACTATCCTTGGATTCATACCATTTGGCGGAGGCATGGGGACTACTGATGGAGTAGGACCGATACATCATCGTTTTCACCGGTATTAGCCGTAACGATGTCTGGAAGGCCATCGCCATTTAAATCAGCCACCGTTATAGAAAGAGGAAAAGAGCCGACAGTAAAACGCAGCTCAGACTTAAAAGTGCCGTCACCATTGCCAAGGAGAATCGAAACATCGTCAGAAACGCTATTTGCCGTAATAATGTCAGGAAGGCCGTCTCCATTTAGATCATTTACTGCCACAGACCGGGGGCCGTTTCCTACGACAAAACCCTGCTGGGTCTGGAAGGTACCATCTCCATTTCCAAGGAGGACTGAGACATCTCCAGAGGAAGGAGAGAAATCCGATGAGTTTGTGGTAACAATATCTTGAAGACCATCGATATTTACATCAGCTACTTTCACGGATCTAGGAGAAGAACCAGTTGTAAACCGCTGCTGGGTCTTGAAGGTGCCGTTCCCATTGCCTAAGAGGACTGAAACATCATTAGAGGATAAGTTAGACATTATAAGATCAGGGATGCTATCAGAATTTAAGTCACTTACTGCTATAGATTGAGGACTTGAACCCACGCTAAATCGCTGCTGGGTCTGGAAGGTGCCATCACCATTGCTGATAAGTACTGATATATCGGCAGAAGAGCGGTTTGCCGAAACGATATCTGGAATACCATCTAAGTTAAGGTCAGCCACAGTCACGAAGAATGGGGAAGAACCGGCTGTAAAACGTCGCTGGGCTTGGAATGTAGCGTTCCCGCTTCCGAGAAGTACTGAGACATCATTTGAGGAACTATTTGCCACAATAATGTCTGAGGCTCCATCTCTGTTTACATCACCAATAGCAACAGACTCAGGTTGAGTACCCACAGTAAAGCGACCCGAGGCCTGAAAGATACCATCGCCATTACCTAAGAGAACAGATACATCGTTGGAGGAGATGTTTGCCGAAACAAGATCCGGGAGACCATCTTCATTTAGGTCGCCGGCTGCCACAGAATGGGGGTTTGAGCCGACACTAAACCGCAGTCCTGCCTGTAAGGTACCATCACCATTGCCAAGAAGGAGAGAAACACCACTAGCAAAGATATTGCCTGAGATATTGTTTGCTACAGCAATGTCTAGCAAACCATCGAGATCCACATCGGCCACTGCTAGAGAACGGGGTCCAGGGCCAGCAAAGAAACCCTGCTGGGTCTTGAAGGTGCCGTTCCCATTGCCAAGAAAGACTGAGATGTCTTTAGAGTTAAAGTTAGCAGTTACTATGTCCGGAATAATATCTTCATTTGAATCAGCCACGCTTACCGAAATAGGTCCAGACCCAGCACTGAAGATCTGTTGGGTCTGCAATGTGCCGTTGCCATTTCCGAGAAAGACTGAGATGTCGTTAGAAGAGAAGTTTGCCGTAACAATATCGGGGACGCCATCTAAATTTAGATCTGTTACAGCTACTGAGCTTGGGAAAGAACCCGCTGAAAATCGCTGCTGGGCCTGAAAGGTTCCATTGCCATTGCCAAGAAGAATTGAGACATCATTGGAACCTCCATTTGCTGTTACAAGGTCTGGGATGCTATCAATATTTAGGTCAGCAACTGCTACGGACTGGGGTGAGTTTCCCACTATAATGCGCTGTTGGGTCTGGAATGTGCCATTGCCATTACCAAAGAGAAGAGAAATATCACTCGCCCCCCTATTAGCTACAGAGAGGTCTGGTAAGCCATCCAGGTTAAAATCAGCCACGGTTACTGAACTAGGGCTAAAACCTACAGAAAACCTCTGAGGAGTCAGGAATGTGCCATTGCCATTTCCGAGAAAGACTGAGACGTTGTTGGATGAGGAATTCACCGTGACAAGATCAGGGAGGCCGTCTAGATTAAAGTCAGCTACGGCAATTGTGATGGGGACAAAGGCTAAGGTATCGAAGCGCTGTTCGGTTTGATACGTACCATCACCATTGCCAAGAAGGACCGACACTACACTCCTAGAACTAATGATTGCTGTAGTAATTAGATCAGGGATGCTATCCAGATTCAGATCTGCTACTGCAACTGAAAAAGGACCAGAACCGGCCAGATATTTTGGCCCAGGATAAAGAATAGCATTATTAGTAATGAGGACTATATCGCCAACATTAGTGATTCCCCCTAAAACCGGAGAAACAGGGGCTGAAAGACCTTGCAGCCTCATGCCGCCTATACTTGCAATAGCCTTTACCTTGATAACCCGAAGAGGGCATGGTGAAACATTAATGATGGTAAAGGCCCCTTGTGCATCTGTTATGCCCTTTTCGCCAAGCAGCGTCACGTTGGCTCCCGGAACAAGGTTTCCTTGCAGATCTAAGACCCTTCCTGCGACCGTAGTAACCTCATTAGGAATAATAGGACTGCATCCAGATGTAATCTCCACACCGTCTAAAATGCCATCCCCATCTGTGTCTGGATTGCCTGGATCAGTACCAAGGCTGAGCTCGTCTATGTTTGAGAGCCTATCCCTATCCGTATCTTCAAGGCCGTCTAAGATCCCGTCACCATCGCTGTCTGTTAGTAGGGGGTTAAGTCCAAGAGAAGCCTCAAGTCCGTCTTGAAGACCATCACCATCTGTATCGGTATTTAGGGGGTTTGTGCCAAGGGCTACCTCATCTCCATCTAAGAGGCCATCATTATCAGTATCCGGGTCTGTTGGGATAGTGCCCGCGGTTATCTCATTCCCATCATTTAGGCCATCCCCATCTGTATCAGCCAGTCCGGGATTTGTTCCGAATTGGGATTCCTGCAAATTTGTTAGGCCATCTAAATCTGAATCTAGTCCTGCATCATTAGGGTCATTTGGATTTAGGCCATTTGCTATCTCAAAGGAATCAGGCATGCCGTCACCATCAGTATCACCTGTAGGTACTCCTGTAACAGTGATAAGGATGGTGCTTATTACACCATCCTTGCTTGCTGAGATGATGGCTATGCCTGGGTCTTGGGCTATGATAAGACCTGTTGAGGTTACCTGAGCAATGCCTTGATTGCTTGTGGTATAAACAGTATCAGGGGCTGATGTTACATCACCACTTGTACCATTATCAAATGTGGCAGTGGCTGTGAGCTGGGCTGTGTCGCCAAGGCTTGTCAGGGTTGACTTTGAGGCTATTAGGGTCAAGGAATCGGCTATGGGGTCTACTATGCCCAGGGTAATGGGGCCAACAGATGTGGTGCCATTTGTAACAGGTGATAAAAGTTCTGTCTGGCCTTGCAGTGTTACACCATCCTGGGTGCAGGTTATGCGCACCCTGAATAGGCCTTCATCGGCAGGGACGTTAGGTAATGAGAAAAAACCATTAGGTACTAGTGGGACTGTCCTATTTAGGGTGTTGGCAGTACAATTTTTAAACAATTGTCCCGTAGACTCTCCTGGATTAAATGAGGTGAAACCATCATCTGTATCAACAATATCCTTTACTGCCTGAGCATTGGCATTAGCTAGGCCAAAAAAGCAAGATGAAATAATCAATATTAGACATAGAAGATTAGCAATTATGATTTTTAAAATATTAGTAATGACTACTCTTGTTTTATCAGTCCGCATCTTTTGCCTCTATTTTGTAATATCTCAACGTCTTGTCTGATCTTAACAATAGGAATTGAAGATCAGGCGAGATAGAGATTGCCCCTCTTAGATTTCTTTTTTCCTTAAGTTCCTTTTCCTTTCCGAATTGTTTGATAAAAGCCTCTTTTATACCTAAGGGATTAATCATACCCTTTGCATCTATAAGATACTCATCATTTGATGTTTCAAGAAATAGTTGATTCTTGTAAAATCGTTCAATATTAGGAGAGAGAGGTCTTCTCTTATCATAAATTTCTTTGCCGGATGCGATAAGCCTCTTATCTATCTCTTTACTAGATATGAGAAGATTTCCACTAATATCAAAGGTACCTCCATTCTCTATATGGCCACTGTGAAGGAAAAACAATCCTCCTACTTCTGAGAGGGGTATAGGGAATGCACGGTATTTTAAGTCTTTTTGCCAGAGGAGGCCTTTTTGTAGGTCATAAAGCAAAACCTTATCCTTACCCGATTCTTGTAACGATATGATAATTGATTGTCCTTCATTAAAAACCTGTGCGAAGAGGATATTAATCGATTTTCCAAAATTTTTATCCCATTTGGGATTCCCTTTAAGATCATAAACTAATACACTAGATCCGGACTCATCATTTGAACTCACTGAAATAAGCTTTCCATCTTGAGAGAATCGATAAGTTCCACCTCTTTGTTTCTCCCATAACAGCGTCCCGTCACTACTAAAAAGTTGTCCTTTCGTTTTGCCGTTTAGCAGGATGTGCCTTTTATCTTTAGAAATTCCACTTATGTATAACTCTTCAGTTAACGGTTTTTCAAAAAGCGACCCAGATTCATTAAAGAGATAGACCTTCCCTATTTTAAACTCGACATAACCATTTTCTACATCAATATCAATAATTTGCCCATCAATTATTTGTATTGCTTTATTATAGATGTAAGCGGTCGTGACACCTAAAAGAGTTTCATTCATTACGCTCACACTAAAGATCTTTTCTACCCCTGAAGTAGGGCCTGTTTTAAAAATACCTAACTCTAAACCATCGCCCAATTCGTTAACATTAAAGGTGCGCTTCCATAGGAGAGAGAACTTATACCCTGGTTTGTTATTCTTATCTTCTTGACAAAAAGCAATACTACCTGAGAATATAATAACTATTAGAATCCAAAAAATAGAATTACCTTTCACTTTCAAGATGTTCCTCATTCAGTTAAAAAAGTCTACTGGGTTTACTAAAGTTCCGGTTGCATCCCTTATCACTAAATGTAAATGTGGCCCAGTTGATGATCCAGTATTATCTCCTGTCGCAATTGGTACACCTGCATCAACTGTATCTCCAACCCCGACTGATGTGTTCTGGAGATGGAGGTATTGAGAAGTAGAACCATCCGTGTGCAAAATCCTTTGCTTCGGCAATCCCTCCAGCACCGGGTGTCTCAGCAACTGCGACAACTGTACCATCTGCAACAGCATACACCGGATCACCATTATTAAGTTGAATATCGATTCCTCTATGATCAGGCCTAGTGGTATTAGGCCCCCCATGATTAGAGCCGAGGCCATCATTTTCATCCAAGGTATAAGCAACATCAGGATCTCTAGCTGTATCAACAACTAACCGCCAGTCCTCTAGCCTTCCATTGTTATTCATATCTCGATCAATTATAACTTGAGTTTCTGGTGGTGGCGGCGGTTCAGGAAAATGCCACCCCCCATGTATAATACCCACCCCTTGATCTGATGCTATAAAGGCCCCATCCTCTGTAACAGATCCTGTGCCAATAGATACCCACTGTCCTAGTTCATGATCGAATGAATAAAGATTAACTATCTTACCTGGCGGATATCCATATACATTAGGATATACGATAGGCGCAGGTGGATCAAACCTTACATCCTCAGGCTGTATTGTAAAGACTATCTTAGGATTCATCCCATTTGGTGGAGGCATGGGGACCCTATCTTTATGCACCTGGGAGACAGAGACAGAGCCTGTATTCCCGCTGTCAAAGCTTGCTGTACCTTGCGGTATAGTAAGGCCGAACCCCTCTATGCGATTTACAGCTATTAGTGCGGATTCTGTTGGGGATACTGGTTTCTGATTTGAAAGATCAATAGGTACAAGATATATAGGCATACCGATTGTGTTGTCTCTTCCTGATATGGTATTTGTCTCAAACATAAGGGCATAGGGGAATGTAAGACCAGGTAGTGTATGAGTACTTCCATCGGCAATCAGATGTATGGCACCTACTGGGACAGATGTAAGTTTAAATTGGCCCTGGCTATCTGTCTGGGTAATAAGGGTTGTATCTTTTATGCTGATAGTTGCGCCTGGGACAGGCTGGTTTGTGTTTGTTAAGACGATACCTGAGAAGGAGGTAGCAAGGGGATCGCCAGGGATGACACCTGATGCAACAAAGGTTACAGGTAAGCCTGTATTGCCTTGAAATGTCGCCTCAACCCTGTTATTTGAGATCCCTTCATCAGGGCCTAATATCCAGGTTACATGTGCCTTTCCGTCTGAGTTTGTGTTGATTGTAGTAGAGGCCAGATTATCTACCTTTCCTCCACCTGAGACTACTGTGAATGTAACAGGGATGCCGGATACAGGATTCCCCTGGCTGTCAGATACGATTACCTGAAGTGGTGATGGGAGGGCATTTCCTGCCTCCCCTCTGAATACTGATTCGCCTACCTGGTGGATCATAGAGGCATTGCCTCCGGTCCCTGTGGCATAAAAGATAGCCTTGCCGGAAAATCCAGAGGCAGTTGCCTCTACCTGATTCTCACCTGATCCTGAATGGGAACCAAGGGTAAGGGTTACCTGGGCCTTGCCTTGTGAGTCTGTGTTAGCAGTTTTAGTTCTAGTCCCCACATCTAATGTCCCATCATTTCTTGTAACAGTAAATGTTACGGCCTTATTTGCCACAGGGGTTCCTCCTGAGTCGACTAATTGTACTACAAGAGGGAGGGGGAGGGTAGTACCTATAACTCCTTGCTGGTTATTACCTGATGATATCTTTATCTTGGGCTTGGAGCTTATATCAAAGGTCACGGTGATACTGGTTTGGACCTGATTGCCTGCTGCGTCTGTACCTACGGCTACTATGGTGTTTATCCCCTGGGAAAGGGTTATATTATCTGCTATAAAGCCCCTGTTTGATACTGTTGCAAGGATGCCATTTACTGTAACAGTTGCATTATTCCCATTTACTGTGCCTGAGACTATGTCGTTTATCATGCCTGTGACTGTAATAGGAGAGGTAAATAGGGTAGCGCCATCAGAGGGGCTATTTATTATCACCCTGGGTGGTGTTTTATCTACTGTTACTTGTATGCTTGATGTTGATGTATTTCCAAGCGGATCTGATGCTACTGCTGTTATGAACCTTGTCCCTTCACCTATGTCAAGGGTCAGGTTAAAGACACCGCCTGATACTAAGGCGGAAGACCCATTCACTGTGACAGATGCCTCTGGGTCATCTACTGTCCCGGCTACAGATATAAATGAGAAATTGAATACGGCAAGGTTAGGGGGATCTATGATGGTAACTGCTGGTGGTGTTGTGTCCCTGATTATGGTGATGGATGCCTGGGCCTGGTTTCCTACTTGATCTGTTGCTATGGCTGAGATAATGTTAGACCCTTCAACCAAGGTTACGTCTGCCTCAAAGGTATCGCCTGTGATAGTAGCAGGCAGACCATTTATTGTTACTGAGGCTACTGATGTGGTGGCATCAGAGGCTGATCCTGTTACTCTGATCTGGGTCTCCTTTGTCTTTAGGCCATCCTTTGGACTTGTGATCGAGATAAGGGGAGGGATCCTGTCATCACCTATTATCTGGACGGTAAGCCCGCCGCCCGGTTTTCCTCTTACCTCAACTGAGAGCATATTGGTAGAAGATAAGGTAACAGGCTTTTCAATTATGCTGACATTCTGGTTGAACTCATTGGGACCAACTATCTGGACACCATTTAGGATGAAGATGGAGGATGATACCTTTTCAAATTCCCCATCTGTAAGCCCACCATTGTTTATCCTTATTATATATGGGGCTGTTGGGTCTTTGACAGTAAATGTGGTAGTCTCGGTAATCGGTGTCCCTTGTCCCCTCTGGTGTGTGATGGGTCCAAAGGCAGTAAATTCGCCTGCATGGGCTAAGGCAGGGACTAAGAGAAGGGAGAATAGGATTAAGAAAAAGATAGAGCACTTTACGGGTTGGTGCATCAACTCTCCTTGCTGGGGTATATATCATCTAAGTATGCTGGATTATATACCATTCAAGGAAAGACTTGTCAAGTAAATATTTTCATGACATATTCATGACATTTTTGTATTTCAGGAAGAATCAGTTCAGATTCAGCCAAACACTAATAGCCCCGCCTAGATCACCTTCCTTCGCCCCCTCCTTGATATAGCCTGAGATATCTAGTTCGCCCTTGGGCCCTCCATGGCAAGAAAGACACCCTTTGCCATAAAAGAGTGGCAGCATAATCCGGATCGACTTTCCGCCATCCACTACCCTGCTCACAATCTTATCCCCCTTCCGTGGATAGGATGGATCGGCTAAATTTTTTAACATCTCCGCCTCAAACTCGTCTGCCCTGTTCTTTGGATTCCTAAGGAGATCATTATGGGTGGTCTGCTTAATGTAGACACCAAAGTTGGCCCTGAATTTGGCGGCTGCCCTGGTCCCGAAGACAGCAGGGATGAATCCCTTATATGCTATCTCCTGCTTATTGATTACCGGCTGATACTCGGCAACAACGCTCTTGCTGATAACGAGTAGTTGGGGGAGCATTTTCTTGGCCAACTCCGGAACTGTATCATTCCCGAAATTGGCAAGATTGACCCCGTTTCGTTCTTTCATAAGGCCGGCAAGATCAACCCCAGTCCGCTCCTTAAATCTCGCTGTCAACTCTTTTTCAAAGACCTCTGGCGTAAACCCCTTGTCTCCCTTTGCCGGGTTATTGATGAGAGGCTGATTCGCAGCGACTGTGACACGGCCTGCATCTAAAAGGATGGCAAGAAGCCTGCCGGTTTCGGCCGCATCAGAACCGGAAGGCTCCTGTGCCCGGGTAATTCCGATCCCAATTAAAATAATAACTAGGACTAAGATAATCCATCTATTTACCTTCATAATATGACCTCCTTTTTATCCCTATCCCACCCCAACCTTTGACACAGTCTGTTGGATCTGTCTCTGTATCGATTCGTTCTTCTCGTTTATTATCTCAATAAACGACTCCACCAGGATGGGATCAAATTGTGTGCCTGCACAACGCCTGAGCTCTAACATCGCCTCTTCTATTGAAAAGGCCTTTCTGTATGGGCGATCTGTAGTCATTGCATCGAACGAATCCGCTATTGAAACTATCCTGGCCAAAAGCGGGATCTCTTCACCTTTGAGACCGTCCGGGTGTCCTGTACCATCAAAGAACTCATGGTGGTGTCTTATTACTGAGATTATCTGATGGGATATCCCCATAGATTTTACGAGTTCAACCCCGATCTCAGGATGCCTTCTCGCTATCTCCAGCTCCTGTTCGTTGAACTTGCCGTCCTTCAATATTATCTTATTATCTATCCCGACTTTTCCTATATCATGAAGGTAGGTCCCTATCTGCAGATAATTCCTCTCTTCCGCACATAAGGAGATCTTCTGGGCAATGAGGTTTGAGAAGTAGTTTACCCTGCTGGAATGGCCATGTGTGTAGGGATCCTTATTCTCAAGCGTATTGGCAAGAACTTTTACAAACTCTATATAATTGTGTGAACCATCGTCTTCCGTTCTGTCCGATGGCCTGCTCATGGCCTCTTTCATCATCTCAAAAAGGCTATGATCCCAATTCGCCTGCCTCTTAGCGTGAGGCAAATCTATCCCGGACCTGCTCCCCAATTCCTTTAAGAACATCTTAAATTCATTATAAAACCTCTTTTTCTCCAGTATCTTCCTGATAACGGCAATAATCTCCACAACATTAAAGGGCTTCATCAGGTAATCAGAGGCGCCATACCTGATTCCGTCTACTGCGGTTTTTAAAGTCCCATACCCTGTAAGTATTATTACTTCTATTTCCGGCCTCTCCTTCTTTATCTCCCTTAATGTATCTATCCCCTGGAGCCCAGGCATCTTCAGGTCTAAAATGGCAAGGTCGATGTCCTCCCCTTTGATCATCTCCAGCGCCTTAACCCCACTATCAGCCATGCAGATGTTGTAGAATGATTTCAAAACCATGTTAAGGGATTCCCTTGGACCAAGTTCATCATCAACAATCAAAATCGTAGCCTTATCTTCCATATCTTCCTCCCTATGATTTCCTGTGGCAGCCTTTTAAATATACCCGTCATAGAAGGATGCAAACCGGGTGCCAGAAAAGACACAAGAATAGGGCCAGGCATTAAACGCCGTAACATATTGATTATTGGAAGATTTTATATCTGTTCTATGGTAATGTTATTAGTGGCAGTTGATCAAAAATGGACAGGCAATGTATATAGTTTAATTAAATCTTGCTAATTATCAGCTAGTTATGAATATTATAAAGGTGTGTACATAAATGTGCATGGGTCAGGCGTTATGACCCTCTTCAGACTGGTTTTCCTGGGTCTTGATATTATACATATCCATCTTATATCTTAAGACCCTCCTAGTAATGCCCAGGTATTCGGCTGTCCTGGTCTGTATATAGTTGTTCCTCTTCAATGCTGCAATTATTATCTCCTTTTCAAACTCAACAACCGCGCTGTCAAAGGAGCGTTTCTCTGAACAGATCTTTTCTTTAAGATGGGAGCCAAGACCCCTTGATCCTAGGCCCGCTATGAGGTCATCCTTCGTAATTATCTCTTTATCAGAAAGCGCTGAGACCTGCTCGATCAGGTTGTATAGCTCCCTTATGTTTCCGGGCCAATCGTACCCCATCATCATCTCCGTGGCATCCCCTGAAAATACCTTTGGCCTTATGCCATTCTCTTCTGAAATCTTATCCGAAAAATATTGAGCCAAGAGGGGGATGTCCTCCCTCCGCTCCCTTAAGGGGGGAAGGTGGATCGATATTACATTAATTCTATAGTAGAGATCCTCCCTGAACCTCCCATTTTTTATGGCAACAACAAGGTCATGATTTGTGGCAGCTATTATCCTCACATCCACCTTGGTAGGTTTAACCCCGCCAAGCCTGGTAAATTCCCTCTCCTGTATCACCCTCAGGAGCTTTGCCTGGGTATTTAAAGCAAGGTCGCCGACTTCATCAAGGAACAGTGTGCCTCCGTCTGCCAACTCGAACTGACCCGCCTTTCGCACCTGAGCATCAGTAAATGCCCCTTTCTCGAAACCAAAGAGTTCGCTTTCAATCAGGTTATCAGGAATAGCGGCACAATTTATTGCCACATAAGGCTTATCCCTCCTGGAGCTGGTAAAATACAGCGCACTCGCAACAAGCTCCTTCCCTGTGCCGGATTCTCCTGTAATCAGAACAGTGTGCTTTGTGTCAGCTATCTGCTCTATCTTCGAATAGATCTCTCTCATAGCCTTGCTTTTTCCGATTATGTTCTGAAATTTGCTTCTGTTATCAAGCTCAGATCTTAAATGTTTTACTTCCCTCTCAAGACTCGAGGTCTTAAATGATTTCTTTATGATAAGCCTGAGCTCTTCTATATCAAAGGGCTTTGTAATATAATCAGTAGCGCCCATCTTCATAGCCTCCACAGCCGGCTTCACCATCTTTGTGGCAGTAAGGACTACGACAGGAATAAGGAGGTCCTGCTCCCTTATTATCTTCAATACCTCAAGACCGCTTATGCCGGGCATTATTATGTCGAGAATTATCAGGTCAGGTCTCTCCCGCCTGAACAGATCTACTGCCTCGTCCGCAGATGACGCCGAAACTATCTCATAGCTATCCTTAAGGAGCATCCTAATGGACTGCACGATAGCCCGCTCATCATCAACAACAAGTATCTTCTCCATTTTTTGACTCAAACTAAATATTCGCAAAGACCCCTAATATCTTCCTCTTCTCAGGAAGGGACAAAGACATACTCCCTCTCCTCCTCACTGCAGTACGCCGCTCTTTAAGCGGGATCTCAAGGCGGCCCTTCCTCCTGTCGTAATAATTGAACACCGCAGATCCGTCCCTGGCGCCGGCTGCACCTTTAACCCCGTTAAAATCCAACCTCATTATCCCTTCTATACCATCACAGCATGGGAATCCGATGGCTAATATCTTTTCATGCCTGCCGGTGTCCGTGACGCTAAATTCACCCCCCTGGTATCTTATTACCTCACCAGCAAGAAAGAGATCTATTGTAAGAAGATCATTTTCATCTAACCCTTCTTTCCGGAAGGGATATGATATCTCAATCCCGGCCTTATCAATATCCTTCATGGATGACCTTACGCTCCTTATCCATACCTCTCCGTCATCGATAATATCCGCAGATATAAATGAAAGGATATTCTCCAAGATTAACCTTATCTGTACCCGATCTACAAGTACAGGCTGAAGATCCTCCCTAAGATCTGTTGATATCGCAAGACGTCTATAATTAGGATGACTTGTAAGATTATTGACCGCCTCTTTTGTAATCGAGTTAAGGTCTGCCAGAGCCGGCAGCGGCTTTTCAAAGGAGGAATAACTTATCAGTCTTTCAATTATTTCGTTGATCCCCTCCACCTCCTTCAGACACAATCTATAGAAGGTGCCCCTGAATTCGGGATCATCAAATCTCTCCTCCAGCAGACAGGCAAAGGTCTTGATAGCTGTAAGGGGGTTTTTTATCCTGTGGGCCATCTCTGTTGTAATCTTTCTCATTAAACCGGCAAACTCTATGCCTGAATCCATCTCGATGGGAAGATTGATCTTCCTCCTTAGCTTGTCAGTATCTATCGGTTTAAATAGATAATCGAAAAGATTGTCCGCTAGAAGCGGTTTCGCAAGATTAAAAAGGCCCGAATCAAATATAAGCAGGATCTTTACATCCGGATTCATATCAAGAAGGGTCTGGATGAGATCATATCTCCTGTCAAGCGGACCTGAGATCTCTATCAGGGCAAGGTCGACCTTCTCTTCCTTGAATCGATCCAGATCGAGGCCGGCATTCAGTTGAATAATTGATTGCCTATTGCCGACCAGCTTTGCAAGGACATCTTTTATCTCTGTCGAATCCTCTGCTACAAGAATATTTCCCATTCTATTTTCCTTTCAGGACACTACCTATATACTATTTTAACGTTGCTTTTTCAAGTTATTTTCTTCTTAATATTTTTATATCCATGAACATCTTATAACTATCACAGAGATATTATCCTCTCCGCCCCTATTATTTGCCAGATCAACAAGGGATCTACAGGCCAGGGGAATGTCATCCCTGCAAGAGATAATGGTATTTAATATATCCTCATCCTCAATCATATTTGTTAATCCATCGGAGCAGAGGATAAATATATCATCCGGTTCGATCCGGAGACTATTTATATCTACATCTAAATTCCCGGATATGCCAAGGGCCCTTGTCAGGACATTTTTTAGCGGATGCCCTTTCGCCTGCTCTTTTGTGATGAGCCCATTACCTACATATTGATTTACCAATGAATGATCGGAGGTGATCTGCCTTATGCCGGCATCCCCTATTATATATGCCCTGCTGTCACCAACGTGGGCAACATTGGCAGTCATCCCATCTATCAGGAGCGCCACTATGGTGGTACCCATGCCCAGGTATTTCTTATCTCTCGCCCCTTTTCCCGCTATCTCCAGATTGGCCTCTCTGACGGCAGATAAAAGCCTCTCTGACGGCAAAAGATTTGAATCCCTGCTGTCAGCAAAATATCTATGTATCGTATCCACCGAGATCCCGCTGGCAACCCCGCCGCCAACATGGCCTCCCATGCCGTCGGCAACAACAAAGATGTTCCATTGAGGAAATAGGCATATCTTATCCTGATTGGTTAGCTTGACCTTCCCGATATCCGTAATGCCATCGGCTATTATCTTTAATCTCTCCATATAAATTATCCGGCAGTTGAATCAACCCATAGTATTAAGGTAAACTGGAATAAGGCAGCGTTAAATTATGAAATGGATAATTAAAAATGTCAAGGCGATCTTCTGGAAGATCCTGATCTATTCCAGGTGGATGCTAACGCCCTTTTATAAGAGAGGGACCGGACTTGGGGAGCGGGTGCCCGACTTTGGCCTCCTGGATTTTAGGGGGAGGAAGGTTACGCTTTCGAGCGCCTTTCCCGGGAAGGCTGTTGTACTCTGGCTTACCAATCTATGCTCAAGCTGCGAGGAGAGGATCCCCCTGCTTCAGAATGTTTACGAAAAGGATAGAGATCGCCTCGAGATCATTGCCATCTCCACGCTCGGAGATGACAGGGAGATACCTGAGATGATGCTCAAGAACCATAAGATCGATTTCCCGTTGCTCTTCGACCCTGATGACTGGATAGGAAAGGTATTTAAATTTGAGCATCCGCCAGGCGCATGCCCCCTTTATAACCTCCTCATCCTCGATCATTCAGGGAGGATCACCTTAAAACATCACCTCTCTGCCATAAGTGATGATAAGTTTTTAGAGGCCCTAAGAAAGGTGGGCGTTGTCGACTAGACCTCTCTAAATGCCCTCCTTGCAGCCTCTATTGTCTTATTGATATCCTCATCAGAATGCATAGTAGATAGAAAGAGCGTCTCAAACTGGGATGGGGGTAGATAGACACCTTTAGCCAGCATGGCCTGAAAGAATCCTGAAAATGCCTTTGTATCAGACCTCTTTGCAGTCGTATAATCTACCACCTTTTCCTTGTTAAAGAAGATGCAAAGCTCGGAACCTACTGATGTTGTATATACCGGGACACCGGCCATCCTTGCGGCATCTTCTAATCCCTCACGTAGATCCCTTGTCTTTTTAAATAGAGGATCATATATACCAGGCCTTTCTAATATCTTCAGGCTCTCTATTCCTGCTGTAACTGCCAGGGGGTTTCCCGAAAGGGTGCCTGCCTGATAAACCGGTCCTATAGGCGCTATCTTTTCCATGATCTCCCTCTTCCCGCCAAATACCGCGATAGGGAGCCCTCCTCCGATAACCTTTCCAAGACATGTCATATCGGGTCTAATATTAAATAGGCCCTGGGCACCCCCATGGGCCACACGAAACCCTGACATCACCTCATCGAAGATTAAAACTATGCCATGATTTGTACAAAGCTTCCTTAAACCCTCAAGGAAACCATCCTCGGGCAGGATAAGCCCCATATTACCAGGCACAGGCTCAACAATGATGCAGGCGATCTCATTGCTTTCCCGTTCAACCGCATTCTTCACTACATTCAGGTCGTTAAAGGGGAGGGTGATAGTTTTTTTAGCAAGATCAGCAGGGACACCAGGGCTGTCAGGGAGGCCAAAGGTCACAGCCCCTGAGCCGGCCTTTACCAGGAGGCTGTCTGAATGACCATGGTAGCACCCCTCAAATTTAATAATCTTATCCCTCCACGTGTATCCCCTGGCAAGCCTGATTGCCGACATGGTCGCCTCTGTGCCGGAGCTTACCAGCCTAACCATCTCCATGGATGGGTAGATCCTGTTTATCATCTTCGCAAAGGTTACCTCAGCCTCTGTAGGCGCACCATAGCTTGTACCCCTATCCACTGCCCCCTTTATCGCGGCAGATATATCCGGGTGGGCATGGCCCAGGAGCAGGGCGCCCCACGAGAGGACATAATCGATATATTCGGACCCATCTATATCAAAGATCTTTGATCCTTTCCCCTTCTCGATAAATAGAGGATTTCCGCCAACAGCCTTAAAAGCCCTGACAGGGCTATTTACCCCGCCAGGGATAACCTTTTGCGCCTCCATAAAGGCCTTATTTGATTTTTCCATCATCCCTCCCTATAAATCTCTTGCACACCTAAACCCGATAAATTCAAACCTCTCCTCCGGACTTACATTTAAACGATAACTTGCCCTGGTATAATATGTAAGATAATAATGTCCCGTATCACCCCATGAATCCCCCCTTACCACCTTGTATTTCTCACCAAAATTATCAGACTTGAAATCGCTCCCTGGATAAGGTTTATACCAGCTTGCTGTCCACTCTATTACATTCCCTGCCATATCATAGACGCCGTATGGACTCCTGTCCCCCTCAAAAGAACCAACAGGAACAGCCCCTCCGGTCCCAGCGCCCCCTGTATTCCCCTTTTTCGGGTCATATTCGTTTCCCCAGGGGTAGACCCTGGCGTCAGTCCCCCTTGCCGCCTTCTCCCACTCCTCCTCTGTTGGCAGCCTCTTTCCTAACCATCTGCAATATCCATCCGCCTCATACCAGTTGATGTTTACTGCCGGATACGTTTCTCTTGCCTTCGGAAATTCATCGCCCTTCCAACCAATGGGGGGCCGGCTCCCTGTTGCATCGACAAATCTCTTATACTCCCTGTTTACCACCTCAAATTTATCCATATAGAACCCTTTTAGATGGAGACTTCGTTGCGGGTGCTCATCCAGATACCATGGCTTCCTTGACCCAAATTCTATACCCTTTCCTTCCTTGTCTATCTCATCTGACCCTATGACAAAATCGCCGGGAGGGATATAGACCATCCCATCAGGTGCCTTCCGGCCGCTGCATCCTAAAGTGGTAACAGCCATGATAAACAAGAGAGATGTCAGCGGCAATACCCTGACCCTCCTCTTTGGAGATATGAATAGGGCAAGGAAAAAGAGGGTGGTTGCAAGCAATACTATGGTGGCGCCTGAAGGGAGGTCAAACCAGAAGGATATAAAAAGGCCTCCCAGTGAAGAGAAGATGCCCATAAAGATAGAATAGATCATCATCCATTTCATCGTCTTTGCCATCTGATAGGCAGCAGATGCCGGTATGATTATCAATGCAAATACCAGCAGGGTGCCTACAGACTTCAGTGAGACTACTATAGTCAATGCTATGAGATTCAAGAGCAGAAACAACAATAACCTTGCCGGAATACCGGATGCCTCGGCCATCTCGGGATCGAATACAATAAAATGAAGCTCTTTATAAAATAAGAATACTACAGAAATTACTGTTATACCCAGGATTAATATTACTGCCAGATCTCCCCTTGTTACAGAGAGAATAGAACCAAAGAGGTATCCATAGAGCTCGGCATTGTATGCCCTCATAAAACCGATAAAGAGGACGGCCAGGGCCATGGTAAGGGTATAGAATATCCCCATGGATACATCAAGCTTCATCTTCCCTTTCTCCTCGAGGAAATAGATAATCCATATCGTCACCAGGCTGAATATGATTGCGGTTATCAGGGGATTAATGCCCAATAGGTATGCCAGGGCAACGCCGGCAAAGGCCGCATGGGATGTCCCTGCGCCGACAAAGGAGAGGCCGCGCAATACAACGAAGACACCGATCACAGAACAGAGGAGACCTATGGCTATCGAGGCAATGATGGCCCTTTGCATAAAACCGTAAGAGAGGAGATCAAGCATGGTGATGGTCGCCTACAATGACATAAGAGCCTGCGTCCTTCCCCATCACTATAACCTCTTTGCCGTAGACTAAAGATAGTGTCTCCCTGTTTAGGACAGAGTCGGGCGGCCCCATGGCAACCAGTCTGTTTTTGAGGAGGGCAAGCCTGTCAACAAATGGGGAGATCATATTTACATCATGTGTGATTAAAAGGATAGTAAGATGCATGTCATTATGCAGCTTTCTGATGAGATCCATGATCCTGTGCTGGGTTGGGGCATCAATACCCGTGGTAGGCTCATCCAGGAGGAGGACCTCGGGTTCCCCTGCCAGGGCCCTTGCGATCATCACCCTCTGGTGCTCACCGCCCGAGAGTTGTCCAAGGGGTCTGTCCCTGTACCCATACATACCGACATCTCCCAGCATGGCCTCGGCTATCTGCCAATCCTTTTTTGCCGGACGCTTAAAAAGACCAAGCCCGCCGTATCTTCCCATCAATACAGCCTCAATGCATGTGATAGGAAAATTAGGGTCTACCTGCTCCTTTTGCGGGAGATATCCTATCTTGGCCAGGTGATAGCACCTGAGCGTCTCACAGGAGCAGTTGAATATATTGACACTCCCCCTCACCGGTTTAGCAAGGCCAAGGATCGCCTTTATCAGGGTTGTCTTCCCTGAGCCATTTGGCCCGATAACACCGATAAACTCCCCTTGATTGATTTCAGCAGAGATCCCATCCAGGACAATATTTCCGTTATAGGCAACAGTAAGATCGGAAAACATTATAATAGCGTTTTTCATCTTTATCGGTCTTGCAATGCCTCAATCAGTTGACGAACATTAAATTTTATCATAGAAAGATAGTCTTCAGTCCCTGGAATAGCGCCTGGTATTGGCGTCAAAGTCACAAGCCTTGCCCCGGTATCCTCTGCCAGGGCCTTCGGGATCTTCTGGTTTAACTGGGGTTCAGAAACTATTACCTTAATCTTCTCCTTTTTGATAATCCCGGCAAGGTCTGCCAGATGCCTTGCCGATGGCTCGCTTCCCACCTGCCGGATTATATTGCCGGCAATTGTAAAACCAAACCTCCTTGCGAAATAAGGCCAAGCCTGATGATGGGTTATGATCTTCCTATCCCTGATCTGCTTTATCTCCCGGCTTAACAGCTTCTGCGTATTATCTATCTCCCTGATATAAGCGGCCTGGTTTCCAAGATAGTATTCCTTGCCCTCAGGAGATAACTTTATTATGGTATCGGTTATCCTCTTTAGCATTATCTTTGTGTTCTCCGGATCAAGCCAGATATGCGGATTCCCAAGCTTGTGTTTATCCCGGTCACTTATATCCGGATTATCATTGTTTTGGGCGGATTCTGTCTCTTTGAGCAGCGGTATCCCCTCTGATGTGGTAACAATTATAAGCCTCTTATTCCCTGCATTCCTTACCAGGGAATCGACCCAGACCTCAAGGCCGGCGCCTATCTGAATAAAGACCTTCGCCTCCATAACCGAGAGGAGATCGCCAGGCTTCGGCGTATAGGAATGCTCGCTTTCAAAGCCGGTCAGGAGGCTTTTGACCTCTACCCTCTCCCCGCCTATCTTCTCTGCAAACTCCTTTAAAAGAGATAGGCTTGTTACTATCTTGATCTTCTCCGAGGCAATAGCATTAGCCGGTATTATCAGCAGAAGGATAAAAAATATATATTTAGAAAATCTGAGTCGCATTTTTTTAAAAGGTTTCAGCTTATTTTCCATTTGGAAAAGCAATGTCTTTGCGGTTTTTAAGATAGTTTTTTAATGCCCCTGTATCCATGATTGATATATTAATGAATAATTGTACACTAAACACGAAATGATGCAAGCGGAATCAATGATGCCGATCTCCTTGACCTTATAGTCCCTGACTACTTCTGCCTTGTGCTTTTTCCGAATTTTCTTAATTTCATTTAATGT
>CAZYNY010000018.1:0-35203 GCA_964648095.1 uncultured Nitrospirota bacterium
GTTGTTCAGACCGATCTTCTAAATGGAACCCATCCCTCTACCATCATCTGTCCCACTACCACTAAATTACAACCGGAATCAGAATTTTTGCGGGTTCATTTGACAGCAGGAGAAGGAGGCATGAAAGAGCCATCTGACATATTGGTGGATCAGGTACAGGCCATTGACAATAGGAGGTTTGTTAAGGCTACTGGAAGGCTATCCCGGACAAATTTAAAAAAGCTTATGCAGAATATTCGAATCCTTTTAACCTAAAAATGATGCGAGTGATGTTTTCTGCCAAATTAGAGATCCCATGCCAGAACCAAAGGGGGAAAGATTGATATTTGCCTAAATATCCGGAAGTAGTAACACAACAAGTTGTGCCTCTACAATTTGCCTTTCATCACCATCACATTTTTAACTATTCTGCTCATTCTGACACAGTATGCTTATATTTCTGTGGATATGGAATTTACGAAAGAGACATGTGGAGAGCTTGCCTGCCTTCCAACAGGCAAGGTCATTCTGAGAGCAGCAAAGGATCTCGTGATTCTGCAAAGGGTAAACTGGACTGCACCCTCTGTAACATATCAATGGGTTGACAATTTAATTTTTTAAGGATGTCAGCACACCCATGATTTACATCCACGTATTAAACCGTGGAGGAAAAGGGGTGCTAAGTCCGGCAGACAAACTTTAGAAAACCGGCTTATATCACTGAAGTTTGCAGATTTAATTTAGGAATGTAGCCTTAAGGCCATCCCTTAGAGGTGTGAGGGTTATGTTAAACCTTTTTTGCACTATATCAGGACTGCAGATGGTATCGATCAGGAGAAGGTCTAATTCATCATTTGTAAGGGGGAGAAGACTTGCCGGCACTATCTTTTCGCCTAAAGCCAGAAATGGTCTTGTAAGGGATACAGGAAGATGTAACTTTATCCTCTTCTTTCCGAAGACCCGCGCCATCTCATCAAGGACACGGTCAAACTCCATCGCCTCAGGCCCCCCTATCTCGAATGTCTCATTTATCGTCTGATCATCCTCCAGGCATCTGACCAGTACAGATACAAGATCCTTTACATATAATGGCTGCATCAGATATCTCCCTGAGCCTATCACAGGTATGATGGGAGCGGTCCTGATTATATTGGCCAGGTTTGAGGAACGGTAAAGGGGACGTCCATTAAAAGTTCTGTTTATTCTGCCACTTTTATTTTACCGTCCTTGCCCGCTACTGGCCATGAGTTTTATTTACCAAATGAGGCGGGGATTTGATGTATAATCGCAACTACAATGAAAATAACTAACGTGAAGGGAGGGATCTTATGGTTGGTTTAGAGACCATAGAAAGTCTTTCAAAAAAATATTTGATGTCCACTGATGATTTTCTTAAACTCGGTTTTGCCCTTGCAATCAAAGAGAGAAAAAAAATGTGCAGATTGAGCGGCTTGAAATACTTTCTAGGTACGAAGTGAATAGTAAAAGTAGTAAAAAGTAGTAAAAGGTAAAAGGTAAAAGGGGACACTTCCCATATTATTTCTTGACATGCATCATAAAATAAAATAGTCTCTTTCCCATGCCAAGAATAGCACGGGTATGCGCTATAAATTATCCTCACCATATAACACAGCGTGGAAACAATAAAGAGCCAGTCTTTTTTAAAGAAGAAGACAGAGGATTTTATCTAAAGACCCTAAGTAAATACAGCCATAAATATTACTTGGAGATTTGGGCTTACTGCCTTATGGGCAATCATGTTCATATACTTGCGGTACCGCAAAAGGATGAATCGCTTGCCAGGGGGATAGGAGGCACCAATCTCGTCTATACCCAATATATAAACCGCAAATATAAACGAAGTGGCCGGCTTTGGCAAAACCGTTTTTATTCAACGATAATAGAAAAACAACCATACCTTTGGGCTGTGGCAAGATACATAGAACAAAATCCTGTGAGGGCAAAACTTGAAAAAAGGGCTGAGGATTATATCTGGTCTTCTGCCAGATCTCATGTTTTAGGAAAAAGGAATGATATTCTTTCGGGAAGTTGGCTTGGAGAAAAAGAGATAAGTGTATATAGCGATTTTTTAAGAAAAGAAGATAACGGAGCAGAAACACTTATCAGAAAGGCGACATCAACGGGCAGACCTTTAGGGACTGAACGGTTTATAAAAGGTCTCGAAAAAATCCTTGGAAGAGATATTTTCGCCAAAAAGGCAGGGCGGCCAAAGAGAGGTGAGTGAAAATATGGGAAGTGTCCCTCTTAGGTCCCTCATATTTAAGCTTCATATTAATAACCTAATTCTATTGTAGGAAGGAGGTCTTCTCCATGTCAACTTTTCAGGTTATGCTTGCTACTCTTTGTAACAATCAGCCCTGTAATCAAAATCACCAATAGGTCTATTGAATGTGAAATCTACGGGGCGAAGTATGAGTATGTTGGTAGCCTTACCAATGCTTCCACTAATAGCAGTAAATGGCAGGGAAATGACAAATATCGAACCTCCAATCGCTATCGAGACAAGACCTAAAGGCCTTACTAAAAGTGCATCTACTGCTATGGAGATATCCTTTTCTTCATCCATAGCAAAAGTTAAAGCCGGGGTCGAAACAACAAGGAGGGTTAACGAAATAATAAATATCTTCTTCATCATGAACCCAGAAAATATTGAAATACTTCTGACTCTATTTTACAACATAAATAATAGTTCTTTCAATACCACTGGTCCCAGGCCCCGATGATTGAAATTTTAAGTTAATAGGGTATAAAATAACGTATAAGGATGTATGTATTTTGTAATATGTTCAGGATTATCAAATATAGATACTTGCCGGCTGGAATTATTCTGATATTTATTATTTCAGGATGCGGATCAATTCAACATAAAATAGATCTACTTCCATCAGGGGCAACGACAGTTGAGGTTTCGGATGCCCTCAAGGAAGAAAGTTATGCCGTTATTGAACACAAAAGCGGGCCGGATGGTGTTGTTGAGGTGCGCCGGTACAGCTTCTATTTCGACCTACGCAAATGGGATTTAACCTTCAAGGATGATAAGCTCATCAGTTGGAAGCTGGCTGAAGTAGAGCCTGATTTTAACAAAGGTTATAATGGGTCAGAAAGCATAGGCTATCCTTGCGAAGATCCCCTTCTTGGAATCGCAAGGGCAGGTATCTTCTTTTCCTGTGATGATTGAACTGCCCTCTACCCTTCGTTAAATGGAGGAATTATCCCTCTTTGGAAAATAGGGATGAGGGGAGATCTTACAATCAATGTCAATTAACTAAAGCCCAGTTAACCTTTATTTATGATCCTAAAGGTCTCTTCGTATATCCTCTCACGCGGGCCGATAGTTACAATCTCGATCTGTTTCTTGCTTGAAATCCTATATATTATCCTAAAACTGCTTACCCGAAAACTTCTCAACCCCTCTAATTCATCCTTCAACGCCTTGCCTGAATATGGTTCAAATAAAATTATCTGAAGTGAGGCCTTGATTTTTTTCTTGATATCCGGATGCATGCCACGGATAAATTCTGCTATCTCATCCGGGACCCTGAGCTTGTATATTGCCTGCTTCATGTCTGAAGCAACTTATTTAAACAATTCCTCAAGGGTGTAAAGCCTTGCCCCCTTCTTCTTCAACGCCTCAAGGCCTTTTTTAACCTCACCCATCAGATCTAAATCAGAGTGGACAGCAACAGTCTCTTTCCAACTATCAAACTCATCAGGACTTATTAAGACTGCTGCAGGGCGGCCATTCTTTGTGATTACCACCTCTTCGTCTGTAGTGCTGACTGTCTCTATAAGTCCGCTTAGTTTCATCTTTGCCTCAGAAACCGATAATGTCTTCATTGCTATAGACCTCTATTTAGGTTGACCAGAATTAAGACTACATTATCATTACGTATCAAAAATGTAACCTGTCACTATTGATTGTTATAATTCCCCTATCTGATAGTTCATCAGTTTTACGTAGGCGGTATCTTCGAAAAAATCTATGACATTAATCGCTGCATAACCCTGCTCAATTCTGAAGATATATCTTAAGTCAAGACCCAGTGCGCGACAGAGGATTATCCTGTTAACCCCTCCATGCGCCAGGATGACGATCTCCTCCCCTCTGTGGGAAGAGATGATCTCCTCCATCTTCGGGATCACCCTCTTTTGGACCTCAATAAAGGTCTCACCACCCCCCGACCTTGAAATTACAGGATCAGAAAGCCATGCCTGCCACTCATCAGGATATCTTTCTGCCACCTGGTCATAGGTAAGCCCCTCCCATCTTCCAAAATCCTTCTCCCGCAGATCTTCCTTCTGGACTGCCTTCAGGTTGTGTTTGTCGGCAATCATCCGGGCACCTATGACCGTCCTTTTAAGATCGCTGGAATATACGGCCCTGACCGGTTTATCTGACAGGAACCCCGCAACATCCTCCATCTGCTTGTAGCCATTCGGGCTTAAGTCTACGTCAAACTGACCGTTATAGACCTTTTTCCCCAAGGCATTTGCCGGCTCGCCATGTCTAATCAGGTACAACCTTGTACTAGACCCTGATCCCGTACCCAGGCTATCCTTCCTTCCCATCTTTTCCCCGCTTGAGGAAGGCCTCTATCAAATCTATCGGCACAGGAAATATTATAGTAGAATTCTTCTCAGTAGCCACCTCGGTTAAGGTCTGGAGAAATCTGAGCTGTACGGCTGCAGGATTCCTTCCAATGATTTCCGCTGCATCAAAGAGTTTCTGTGCAGCCTGGAACTCACCTTCAGCATGGATCACCTTTGCCCTCCTCTCCCTCTCTGCCTCTGCCTGTTTTGCAATTGCCCTAAGCATCTCCTGCGGCAGATCGGCATTCTTTACCTCCACTGCTGTGACCTTGATCCCCCAAGGCTCTGTCTGCTGATCTATAATCCTCTGTAAGGAAATATTTATCTCCTCCCTTTTTGATAGGAGATCATCGAAAGCGCTCTGTCCCAGTATACTTCTGAGCGTTGTCTGGGCAATTTGTGATGTGGCGTACAGGAAATCTTCTACATCAAGTATCGCCTTTTGCGGGTCAATAACCCTAAAGTAGATCACCGCATTCACCTTTACCGAGACATTGTCCTTTGTGATTATATCCTGAGATGGGACATCCATAGTAACGGTACGTAAGCTCACCTTTACGAGTTGGTCAACAAAGGGTATGATCAGTATGAGTCCCGGACCGTTCCCGCCATATAATGCAGTTGAAACCCTTCCGAGCCTGAATATCACCCCCCTTTCATACTCCTTTAGGATCTTTATTCCACTGTACAAGAAGAGGATCAGCACAACCATCACAACGATTGGACTTAAGATCAGTTCCGGCATCATACCACCTCCTGGTTATAATTTCTTGTATCTTTTAATTAATAGCTTGAGACCCTCAACGCGTATTATCTCTGCCTCATCCCCTTCTTTTAAGGGCTCATCACTTATGGCATCCCAGATCTCGCCCCGCAGCATTACCTTCCCCCTGGGGGATATATCGGTCTTTACAAGACAGGTCGTTCCAATAAGTCCTTCTATGCCGGTCACGGGTTTCTTTCTCTGCGACTTCACCGCCATACCGACAACAAACAGGAAAAAGAGTACTGTAGCTATTACCGATGGGAAGATTACGCCCCATGATATCCGGAGATACGGCACATCGGTATTGATGAGCATGAGTGAACCCAAAAGCATTGATATGGTACCACCCACGGCAAGGAGTCCGTAACTTGTAACCTTTATCTCTGCAATAAAAAAAATGATTCCTAATATTATTAGCGCCAAACCCGCATAGTTTATCGGGAGGGTCTGGAATGAATAGAATGCGAGGATCAAAGAGATGCCTCCCACAACCCCGGGGAGTATTGACCCGGGGCTGGATAATTCAAATATCAGCCCGTATATCCCTATGATCATCAATATATATGCTATATTGGGATCGCTTAAGGCATTTAAGATCCTGAGCCTCAGACCTATCTCTATCCTTACCAGATCCGCATCCTTCGTCCTTAATACCCTCTTCCCCCCTTCAGTTACAACTTCGCGGCCATCTATCTGACGCAGGAGATCATCTATGTTGAATGCCACAAGATCTATTACCTTAAGATCCAATGCCTCCTTTTCGGTAACTGAAACGCTGGATCTTACCGCATCCTCGGCCCACTTTACGTTTCTCCCCCTCTTCTCGGCAATAGATTTTATGTATGCCGCTGCATCATTTTCAACCTTCTTCTTCATCTCCTTATCCATCTCACCGCCGCCTAAGGCGACCGGATGGGCGGCCCCTATATTTGTACCGGGGGTCATGGCTGCAATATGTGAGGCGAGTGTTATGAAGACACCGGCAGAGGCTGATCTTGCCCCGGAAGGAGAGATATAGACGACTATCGGAACATCTGAGCCGATTATCTCCTTTACAATGATCCTCATTGACTGATCAAGGCCGCCGGGGGTATCAAGTTCGATTATCAGGGCCTCAGCCCTCGCATCCTTTGCCCTTTTGATCTCAGTACCAACAAACTCCGCTGCTACGGGGTTTATTATCCCCTCGTATTTCACCAGATGTAGCCTTCTCTCTCCGGGGAAGGCGAGCCCGGAAATTAATAACAATAAGAGGATGGCAATAAGTGAAAAGGATATTGAATGTCTAATATTAACCATATGGCTTTAGTATACTACATTTATGAACTTTGTTTCTTATTAGAGCGACTAGGACGCCATCTTGATGAAGACCTGTCCCGAATAATTGCTTGCAATTATACATTTATTATGATCTACTATCACCCTATTATGCAAGCAAGCCTAAACAGGATCATAAAAAGCAGATCATCCACACCTATTCAAAAGATAGCAAACAAGGTAAGACGCTATCTTCTATGCAAGACGGGAAATGGATATATTGAAAAACAGATGGAGGTCAGGCTTGGCGATTGCCTTCAATGCGGAAGATGTTGCCGGCTTATCTATCGCTGTCCGTTTCTTGCGGGATCAGGCTCACATATCAGGTGTCTTATATATCACAAAGGCAGACCGGATCAATGCCGTGCCTTTCCGATCGATCGCAGGGATCTTGGGGATGTCAATTTTAGGTGCGGTTACTTTTTTCTAAAGGAAGAAGAGATAGACCCTGAGGCTGTCAGCCCTTCTTAAATCTTGATTCAAGCTTCTTCATTACCTTAGGCATGGTAGTATATTCCATATCCTCCAGGTGAAGCCTGTGCGGCTGGAACGGTCCATGTCGCCTCATATATTCGGCTATCTCACCGGCCTTGCGCCTGGTCTCATCGAAGCTTGGGTCCTTGAACATATCTACCGGCCCGACAAGCCTCCCTCTGCTTAGCTGGAATCCTGCTGCAATTACCCGTGGAGGCCCGTCAAACCTGGCTGGAGTCGCTTCATCGAATGAGACAGGCATGAAGGGACCCGCATGGGAACCCCTCATCCATCCCTCAACTATATGTGGGAAGGAAAATGCCTCAAGTACCTCACCCACTGCAGGAAACCCTGCCTGTGCCCTTACGATAACAACAGGGTCGTCCTTGCCCACATATTCCCCGGCAATAACACTAAGTTTCTGGGTTGATGGGACGGCAGCAATCTCATTGTCACTCTTTCTGTATATCGCCTTTACCATATATTTCCCGATAGAACCCAGGAAGAGGAGGAGGTCATACATCTCTTCAGGGCATGAAAGCTCTATTGATTTGTCCTCATATACATCAAGTATCTGGAACTTAAAACCATCATGCATGCTTGGATCTATGACAAGGCCGGCTGTATTAAAGGGATCAGCAAACATCTTGTATAGCGGAAAATTCCATGCCCCCGGTGAGGTCTTATCGGCCATAAAGATAATCACAGGTTCGCTCTTTCTCTCCTCTATCTCCATCTCTGCTACACCAGGACCCATTCCCTTCACATTTCCGCTAAAGGCATCTGCAAGGAGATCCTGTCCGGCGCCGTAGAGTTTCAGATCCTTTGCAACCTCTGTGCAGGCAATAAAGGTGTCCCATGCGGCCTTGTGGATATCTGAATCTTCAGCGCCCCTGTAGTGAGTCATTATGAGCTCGAGATCATCACCGCAGTAAGCCACATGAAAGTCTGTAATGAGGCCCCTTTTTTTAAGGTCGGATAGCTCCTCTTTCGCCTTTTCAATTAAAGCCGGGTGCATATGCGAGTGCCCGACAAATCCCCCGACATCAGCTTTAATTACAGAGAGTGTAACCTTCTTGGTTGCCATTATCTCCTCCTGGTATTTATCTTTCTAGTAGTAAGGTACATATTTATCTCAATTGAGCCCATATTATGATGTTACACTGGTGTATAAGTCAAGGACTTTGAACTATTCATAGACTTCTGATATATTTAAATGGTTAAAGGGAGCACTTTGTTATGCTTGCAAAAAGGATAATCCCCTGTCTTGACGTCAAGGATGGACGTGTCGTGAAAGGGATAAGCTTCATAAACTTAAGGGATGCCGGCGATCCTGTTGAGGTGGCAAGGATATATGATGAGGAGGGGGCGGATGAAATCTGTTTTCTGGATATTACCGCCTCTCATGAAAAGAGAAAGATCATGCTCGATATAGTCTCAAGGACAGCAGAAGTGATCTTTGTCCCCCTGACTGTCGGGGGCGGAATAAATGGGCTGGACGATATCAGGGATCTGTTGAATGCCGGCGCGGACAAGGTCTCAATAAATACTGCCGCTGTGCAGGAGCCGGACCTTTTAATACATGCATCTGCCCGGTTCGGAAGTCAGTGCATAGTAGTTGCAATAGATGCGAAACGAGTTAAAAGTCAGGAGACTTCGGCAAGCTCAGTCGAACCGTCAGGAGTCAGGAGTCAGGAGATAACTCAAAACTCTAAACTCGAAACTCTAAACTGCAGTTGGGAGGTATTTACCCATGGCGGGAGGGAGCGGACCGGGCTTGATGTAATAGAATGGGCCAGGAAGGCTGAGTCCCTTGGGGCCGGGGAGATACTCCTTACCAGTATGGACAGGGATGGGACAAAGGATGGATATGACATAGAATTAACAAAGGCCGTAACAGGCTCTGTTAATATACCTGTAATAGCCTCAGGGGGTGCCGGAGATCTCGAAGATCTTTATGCGGGACTTGTAGAAGGCGGGGCTGAGGCGATACTTGCGGCCTCGATCTTCCATTACGGAGAATACAGGATAGGCCAGGTAAAGGATTATCTCAGATCAAGGGGGGTAATGGTCAGGAAATGAAGATATCTGAGCTTTTAAGATTTAACGTTGATGGACTGATACCGGCGGTTATCCAGGACCATAAGAGCGGCAAGGTCCTGATGGTCGCATATATGAATAAAGAGGCGATAGATAAGACTATTGAGACCGGCATTACCCACCTATGGAGCAGATCAAGAAATAAGCTTTGGCAGAAGGGTGAGACATCAGGAAACTATCAGTCAGTCAGGGAGATTTATTTAGACTGCGACGAGGATACGCTCCTCCTTAAGGTAGACCAGGTTGGTGTGGCATGTCATACAGGTGAGACAAGCTGTTTCCACAGGACATATAAAGAAAATGATCTTGTTAAATTAGTCGCTGAGGGGGGAATATTGGAGAGGGTATATGGGGTTATCCTCGACAGGAAGAGCAACCCGAAGGAGGGTTCATATGTATCATCTCTTATGGCAAAAGGGAAGGACAGGATCTTAAAGAAGATAGGCGAGGAGGCGGGCGAGCTGATCATCGGCTCAAAGAACGATAATAGGGATGAGATCGTCTATGAGATAGCCGACCTTTGGTTTCACACACTCGTTGTTATGGGATATCACGGGATCGGACCAGATGATATCTACGATGAATTTGAAAAGAGGTTCGGAAAAAGCGGGATTAGGAAAGGAAAGAATAATAATGAATAGGGACCCAAGTTGTATCTTCTGCCGGATCGCCTCAAAAGAGGTAGAGGCAAAGATCGTCTATGAGGATGAAAAGGTCATGGCCGTTGAGGATGTAAATCCCCAGGCCCCTGCACACCTTATCGTCATACCTAAGAGCCATATCCCGACGCTTCAGGATATCGGGGATGAAGAAAGCGGCCTGATGGACACGCTATTTCTCGTAATCAACCGGATGGCCAAAGATAGAGGGCTCTCGGAAAAGGGTTACCGTGTGGTGGTTAACTGCGGGCCTGCCGGAGGACAGACGGTATATCACCTCCATTTCCACTTACTCGGCGGACGCAATATGAAATGGCCGCCGGGGTAATTCTTATGATGAGCGCTGCCGTTCTTGCCGGCGGAAAAAGCAAGAGGATGGGAAGGGATAAACTCTTTATTGAGGTAGAGGGAAAACGGCTGCTCGAGAGGGTCTTGGATACCCTCGGGCTGATTTTTGATGATATTACGATCATTGCAGCGGCAGGCGAGACCCTGGAAAAATTCAGCTGGATAAAGCAAGGAATTGTCCGGGATTTAATTCCTGATAAGGCCTCAATGGGCGGTCTTTACACTGCCCTATCATATGCGGCATCCGAGAGGATCTTTGTTGTTGGCGGGGACATGCCCTTTTTAAATAAAGACCTTATCAGATATATAATTTCCAAAGAAGATTATGATGTCGTAATACCCCGCACAACTACCGGATTACATCCGCTCCATGCCGTCTATTCCAAAGGATGCCTTCCGGTTATCAGGGATATGATTAATGGGGGCGACCTTTCAATAAGCAGGTTTGTATGCAAGATGACCAGATATGAGGTAGGTGAGGAGGAGATCCTCAGGATCGATCCTGACCTTGCATCTCTAATCAACATCAATGCACCTGCTGATCTTGAGATGATAAAGAGGGTTCCATATCCAGGGCGGATCAGAGGAGGACAGATATGATCTCAGTCAAAGAGGCGCTTAAAACGATACTGGCAAATATAACTATCTCCGGCATTGAGAAGGTCGGCATACTAGACTCACTTGGCAGGGTCCTTGCAGAAGATATAGTTGCGAAGAGGGATCACCCTCCATGGGATAATTCTGCGATGGATGGCTATGCCGTCATTTTTAACGACATCAGGGGTGCATCAAAAAAGGCCCCTGCTGCAATAAAGGTAATAGGAGAGGTTCCTGCAGGCCGCATGCCTGCGGTAAAGATAGGGCGGGGTGAGGCCGTAAAGATTATGACAGGCGCCCCCATGCCGGAAGGAGCGGATACTGTAGTAAGGGTTGAGGATACGGAGTCCTCAGGCAGCATGGTCTCTATATTTAAGGAATGCGAGAGGGGAGAGAATATAAGGAGACGCGGTGAAGATGTTAAGAACGGTGATCTGGTAATAGAAAAGGGAAAGAAGATCCGTCCTGCGGAGATCGGGATGATGGCCTCAGTGGGACGCGCCTTTATATATGTCCATCAGAGACCAAGGGTGGCAGTCATGTCTACAGGGGATGAGATCGCAGATCTTGATGAGGAGGTCACTCCTGAGAAGATCATAAACTCAAACAGCTATGCATTAAGGTCTCTGGCCATGGATGCAGGATGCATCCCTGCACTTCTGGGAATCGCAAGGGACAACAAGGAGGATCTGACGAGGAGGCTTACGGACGGACTTACCTCTGATGTAATCCTTATCTCCGGCGGGGTATCTATGGGCGATTATGACTTCGTGAAGGACGTATTGGCCGAGATGGGTATGGAGATGAAGTTCTGGAAGGTGTCGATGAAACCTGGACAGCCCCTCGCCTTCGGGACGATTAAAGGAAAACCGGTCTTTGGCCTGCCGGGAAATCCCGTATCCGCCATGGTATCCTTCTACCAGTTTGTAAGGCCTGCAATAAAAAAGATGGGAGGGGAAAGGGCCATATATCTCAAGACAATAGAGGCGGTCTCTGATTGCGACCTTGAGGGAAAAGCGGGGAGGACACATTTTGTTAGGGCAATTATAGGTCTGAAGGACGGGGTCTATCATGCAAGATCGACAGGGGATCAGGGTTCCGGTATTTTAACATCTATGGTAAAGGCAGATGGTCTTATTGTGGTTCCGGAGAGTTCAGGCCCTAAGAAGGCCGGCGATAAAGTAAAGGTGCAGCTTTTTGAATATCCATCTCAAGATGAATTGGGGTTTTAGATCATGATACCGATGGTATGCATAGTCGGGAGGTCAAACAGCGGGAAGACCACACTGATTGAACAGCTTATCTTAGAGTTTAAAAGGCGTGGTCACAGGATAGCCACGATAAAACATGCCGGGCACGGGTTCCAGTGGGACAGAGAGGGAAAGGATAGCTGGAGACACAGGATGGCAGGGGCGTCAACTGTAATAATAGTGTCGCAGAATGACCTGGGAATAATTACAGATCAGGAAAAAGAGCTATCGCCTGATGAGCTTAAGGAGAGGTATATCAGGGATGTCGATATAATCCTTGCAGAAGGCTATAAGTATAGCAATTATCCGAAGATAGGGATCATAAGGCTTGAGGGAGATGAGGAGTTTTTTGCCGACCAGAAAGATGGGCTTATGGCAATAGTGTCTAACAGAACTGTTAATATGGGTATTCCCTGTTTAAGACTTGATGATGTTGGAGCTATAGCTGACTTTATAGAAAAAGAGATCTTGAAGAAGGACTAAAGTTCCGGCAGGATAGGATTGCAAGATGAGGTTTATCGCAGATTTCCATATCCACTCAAAGTATAGCAGGGCCACCTCACCTGGTATGGAGGTAAGTACCCTTGCAAAGTGGGCAAAGAAAAAGGGGATCGGCCTCATCGGGACCGGGGACTTTACTCATCCGATCTATTTCCAAAGCCTCAAGGCCCAGCTTGAACCAGTGGGAAACGGGCTGTTCCAATTAAAGGGAGGCAGAGATGATTGCCGTTTTATCCTTACCGCTGAGGTAAGCAATATATTTTCTCAAGGTGGGAGATTAAGAAAGATACACAACCTAATCTTTGCTCCAAGCTTTGAGGTGGTTGAAAGGATCAATGAGAGGCTTGGATCCCTTGGAAAGCTCGCTTCTGACGGCCGGCCAATCTTCGGCTTTCCGGCCAGGGATCTCGTAAAGATGGTAATGGATATCTCGCCGGACTGTCTTATAGTCCCTGCCCATGCCTGGACACCCTGGTTTTCCGTATTCGGGGCAAACTCCGGCTTTGATTCTATCGAGGAGTGCTTTGGAGATGAGGCAAGACATATTTATGCCATAGAGACGGGACTATCATCAAATCCTGCGATGAACTGGAGATGCTCATCCCTTGACAGGATCACCTTGATCTCAAATTCTGATGCCCATTCCCCGGGCAAGATCGGAAGGGAGGCCAATCTATTTGATTGCAACCTTTCCTATGGAGACCTTCTTGATGTCATCAGGAAGAAGGATAAAAAAAGATTCCTCTCCACCATAGAGTTCTTTCCGGAGGAGGGAAAATATCATTTTGACGGTCACAGGGAATGCGATATATCCATGTCATCAGGAGAAACAAAGATAAACGGCGATATCTGTCCGGTATGCAGCAAGAGGATCACAGTAGGTGTGATGCACCGCGTGGAAGACCTTGCAGACAGAAAAGAAGGATTTATACCTGATAATTCAATCCCGTTCAAGTCTCTTATTCCCCTTGAAGAGATCATTTCAGAGGCGCTGGGACGGGGCACCGGAACACAGTCAGTTAATAGAGAGCATGAAAGGCTTATCTCCGAGGCTGGTAATGAATTTAAGATACTGCTAGATCTGTCAAGAGAGGATCTCTCTGTCTTTGTTCCACCTAAGATCCTTGAAGGAATAATAAGGGTAAGGGAGGGGAGGGTGAAGATCATCCCGGGATATGATGGTCTGTACGGCAAGATAAAGATATTTGATGATAATGGCGATAAAATCCCCTAGCAGATCAGGCATCCCTATGTTAGATACAACCTAATATATATTTTTTAACCACAACAGATCCGGATGATTGATAAAGAGAGGGCCATTGCCCACGTAAAATATATTGCCTCCCCCAGATTGGTCGGGAGTGCGGGAGAAAAAAGGGCAGCAGGATATATCATCGAGAAATTAAGGGATAAGGGCATTGATTCAGAGGAGGAGCCTTTCGTAATCAAGATAGTTCCCTGGATACTCTTAAGAGCTGGTCTTATATCCTCTATTATCCTCCTCCTTATCGGCCTCTTGATATCGAAAGATCACCAATATATCTCCGCATTAACTACCTTTATTATTCTGATAGGTCTTTTGTCTACTGATAAGCTCTGGTCCTTTCTTGCAGGTCTTGACCTTCTCCTTGATTTGACAGGTGGCCTCTCATCTAAGAATATTATTGCCGGTGTCACAAAGGGGGGCGAGAGAAAGGTCTATTTAATTGCCCATTACGATTCAAAGGGCCAGTCAATATCACTTATAACAAGGATCCTCCTTGTGTTTGCTGGATCCTTTTATCTTGTACTCCTGACCCTCCAGTATGTCTCCGGCCTGCCACATCAATCCCAGGAAGGCATCAATCTCCAATTCTATATCCCTTTTTCTTTTGTAGTCATAATAATCCTGATCCTTGCTTCTGTAAGGACAGACAATAGTTCGCCAGGGGGCCTTGATAATGCAGGGAGCGTAGGGGTCTTAATCGAGCTTGCCGGTCTTCTAAAGGAAAGACCTTATAAGGGTCTGTCCATCACAATAATCTTCACAGGGGCAGAGGAGTTGGGACTCTTAGGTGCATATGCCTTTTTAAAAAGACACAGACATGAACTAAATTCAGATAATTGTTATTTCCTAAACCTTGATGGGGTAGGCGTAGGCGGGCGCCTTAGACAGTTTGGAAAAAGACCAATCTATCAGGTCATTCCGGCCTTCCCGATGGTTACAGGGCTTATGATGGACCACCTTCCCTTTGAGAGGGCCGGTTTCCGTGCAATGAGCCTTGGTTGCGTCTCAAGCAAGACCTTGAAGATACATACAAAAGAGGATAGGGGGGATCTGCTTGAGCCGGATGGGCTTCATGAGGCAGGGATGAAGGTGTTGGAGATTTTGGATAGGCTGGATAAAACATCTGTTGACCCCAGCTATTCCGAAACAACTCTAATATCTGGTAACTTACGGGCTCTTTGACTCCATAACTCATCAACTTTCCAAAGGGGTTTGGGACGGTGAAATAGTGTCGGTGTCAGTTGGGAAAAAGAAATTTACAAGTTAGTTTTAATATAAATCTTGAAAAACAAAATTAGATCTTGTACACTTTAATCATTAATCAACTAAATAAGTGAGGTGATGAAGATGGAAAGCACAGTTACAATTAGAGGGCAGACTGCCATTCCGGTAGCAATCCGCAGAAAATATAATATCAAACCTAAGACAAAGCTTGAATGGATTGATGATGGTCACACCATAACGGTCTTGCCGATTCCACAAGACCCTATCAAAGAACTTAAAGGGAAATTTAAAGATGATAATCTACTGCAAGCGCTCTTAAGATCGAGAAAAGAGGAAAGGAGACGTGGCTAAAAGTTATCTATTTGACACATCTGCTATATTCACTTTTACAAAGGCAGAAGATGGCTGTGATATTGTTGAAGATATTTTAAACCGTGTAAAGAAGGGCAAATATAATGTCTATCTCTCTTTCGCAAGTTTTATGGAATTATACTATATCACATGGCAGGAAAAGAGCGAGGCTGCGGCTAAAGAATTAATTATTTTGGTGAAATCATTGCCGATTCTGAGAGTGGATTCGAATGAGAAGATTACACTATTGGCCGGCAGGATAAAAGCTAATCATAAGCTTTCCGTGGCGGATGCCTTTATATCAGCAACGGCGATTGATAAAGGCGCTGTTTTAGTTCATAAGGACCCTGAAATTGAGGTTATCTCAGACTATATAGAAACATTGGAATTACCATATAAACCCAAGAAAGGTTAAATTCATATTCCTTAAAATGCAGCTTGTTATAAATACATACGGTTCATATTTCCTAATGGTCATGATATCTTAAGAATCTAAAATTTCACTCTCACCCTATATTTTAGCTTGGCCTCATTGTCCTTCTCAACCGGAATATCAAACTGCACCGTATGGGCCTCGATCTTTTTGTACTCATGGGAGCTATTGAGGATCTCCCAATCTCCCGGGATCGGTTCAATGACATTTACTGTTACCGGTGAATCCTTATGGTTTCTGATGCTCACCTCAAAAGCCATTTCATAGATATTATCCGAGACCTTGCGCCAATCGGTCTGTTTCCGCTCGGCTACCAGGTCAAAGGCCTCCCCCATCTTGATCTTGATTGTCTCATCCTTGGCGGTATGGTCGATCTGATCCTCGCCTATGAACTGAAGGCTTCTGTCGGTATCTTCCTTATAGACCCGTATAGTCCCCTTGGGGAGAGGGATTCCCAGATGATTTTCCTCTTTGTTGGCAACCTCAACATAGACGCCGATCTTCTGATTTGAAACAGGTACGCCATGCCTCGATCGGTAGTAGTATTCAGCCCCGTAGTAGATAAATCGCTTTTTAACCGGGATCTTGTTTGCAGCAAGAAGGCTTACCTGTTTGGTCTGATTATCTTTAATAGTGGTTGTTCTTTGAAGACTATAGAGGTGGTACTCAAAGAAGGCCTTCTCGCTAATTTGACTGCTGACAGACTTGGTCATCTCTTCCAGCCTTTGGATGCCGTCATAGTGTCCATACCTCTCTATAACCCTATTCACATCCCCTGCCACAAGCTTGAGCCTTGCATTGCGATAGGTGGCGCCACTCTTGTTGTCCAGGGTTACCCAGCCGGTCAGATCCATCTCGCTATCCTCATTATCCAGGGTTGCCACATAATCGGCCTTCCAATTGATCCCCTGGGTCAGGTAGGTAGCCTCGATCTTCTGGGGACGGTCGATCCGGTTCTCCAAAAGCCAGACCAGGGTGGGCCTGGGAATGAGATCCTCAGGTAGGCCGGGGAAGATAAGCCTTCCTGGATAGTCCGTAAAGATCCGATCACCCATACGATATACAACGCCACCATTGGTGCTGAGGATAGTAACTGGGACTTCGACTCCATCCTTTAAGACCTTGATCTCCTTGCCCACAAATTTGTCTATAAGCTTCTGTGGGGTTAACAGATCATATTCATAATTCTGCTCAAGGACTTCAAGGTTTAATGGATCGGTGAGGGACTTTATATGTACAGTCTGAGGCATGATCTGAGCGGCAACAGCGGTAAACTTGAGATCAGTCAACCCCTTTGCTAAGCGGATATGGCGAAGATCTTTCACCAGCCCTATATTGCTATTATATACAGTTACCGAGACCTCCTCCTGATCCTCCAGGCTGCTTTCGAGTTCGTTATGTTTTACAAGCTGACCTGATGCCTGACTTCCTCCTGATTGATAATAGAAACCTAGCAGCATGGCTGCCAAGGCAAAGCCTGCTATCTTTAAATATCTATTAAAATGCTTCCTCATCATGCCCCCTCCTCTGCTTGATATTAAGGAATCTTACCTTCTTGGTTCATTAGACAGTGGGAGGCGGAAAAAGGTTCCAAGGATTTTTAATTATTTAACAGGTTGGTCAGCAGGCTGTGCCTTTTCTGGTTTTTCAGGCAGGAGGATGGTCAGTTTTATCCTGCGGGAAGAAGGTGCCTCCTTATAGGAGATCGAAGGTGATATCGTGTCATAGGCCTCCCCGATTGTTGAGTCAGGTTTTTTAGATTCCAGGTCGATCCTGCCAAGAGAGGAGAGTCCTGTTTTAAACTGCTCATAATGATCTTCTGGAATAGTAAGCCATAGGATCTGTGATTTAAGGAGGAGGTCCTGTTTGAGCCTGCCGGCCTTTTCGTCGATCTGAAGATATTCTCCCCCCACCTGCTTGACCAGATCCCCAAGCCTCTGCGCCAGGACCTTCATCCCCTCAAGAGGTTCTTTTGGTGTAAAGGAGAGTTCGAAGTAAGCGACCTGATCCGACTCCGTAGCAGGGACCATCTCTTCCTTTGCAGTTATTGATTGTTCGGGAACGCCTTGCAAGATACCCCTTCCTTTCTTTATCGCCTCAGTTTTACTCTCCTTTAAGAGGGGTTCCTGAACAGGGATATCTTTCTGCGGTGAAGATGGTAACGATTTGGGAGTACCCTCATTCTCTTGAAAATCTTGCCGGAGAGGGATCTCGGATTCTAAAGGGATCGATTTCCTGATCTCTCTCTCAAGCGGCCTATTTGCCTGATATAGATAGAGGGCTAATCCACTTACCAGGAGTAAGGCTACGGCATGGATAGGGATTTTGATCCTGACCGGCAAAAAGAGACGCTCCCAGATGCCTGGTCTTTCGGCCTTCTCCCGGATATGGGCCATTACCTTTTGGGAAAAACCGGGAGGCGGCTCCAGAGGGGGGAGGTTAGTTACCGCACGGATAGTCCTGGAAAGTGCTTCAACCTCGGCATGACAGCGGGCGCATCTGGATAGATGATCCTGTACGGACTGGTAATCCCCTGGGTCGAGCAATCCTTCAAGGTATTCGGAGGCTCTTTCTTGTGCCTGATCGCAATTCATTTTTTCACCTTTGTTGAATAAAAATAAGGGGCCAGCCTGGCCTTTAGGGCCAGCCTGGCCCTATGAAGCCTTGACTTTACTGTCCCAAGCGGGACACCTAATATCTTCCTCATCTCTTCGTAAGGGACATCCTGGAGATCTCGGAGAAGGATGAGAAGTCTGTCATCGTTGTCCAGGCGATTTAGCTCCAGATGGACCCTATCATGAATCTCTTGCTGCTCAGACTCCTGGGCCGGATCCAGTCCTGGATCGGGAATGCCTAAATTTGGCCTCCCATCCCCATCAGGATCGGCAACCTCAAGCGGTATTGTTCTCCGCCTTAAGTCAGAAACGGCCTTTAAGCGATTTTTCGCCTGATTAATGGCAATCCTGTAAAGCCAAGTTGTAAAGCTCGACTCACCCCGAAACTTCCTGATAGACCGATAAGCTAAGAGGAATGTCTCCTGGGAGACCTCTGCCGCATCATCATAGTCTCCAAGCATCCGGTAGAGGAGGTTAAAGACCATCCTTTCATGGCGCTTGATCAGCGCCTCAAAGGCATCCGCTTCCCCGGCCTTGACCCTCTGAACCAGTTCTAATTCGCTTTCTGCCCCATAATCCATTAGACAATCTCTGTACGAAAAAGGTTCCCTGTTAAATTAAAGCTTAGCATAGGGTCGCCTGTCCGGCAACAGATCCTTCTGCTAAGTTTTAGCTGGGAAGCTTGAGTGTATGTGAGTTGAAAATAAAAATATAGAAGAAATAGGTCCCCAGGCCATGGCCCTCCTTATGACCTATGGCTGGCCGGGCAATGTAAGGGAACTGGAGAATGCCATCCAGAGGATGATGGTGGTATCTAAAAATAAGATCCTTGATATCCAGGGCCTCCCTCCCGAGATCCGCGGAAAAGAGGAAGTAGCGAAGGAAAGGGCAAGAGACCTAAAAGATATAGCACGGAAATCTTCAGAGATCGCAGAGAAAAGGGCCATCCTCGATGCCCTATCGAATACCGGAGAAAATGTGACTAAGGCCGCAAGACTCCTTGGAATAAGCCGGGCCACACTCCAGAACAAGATGAAGGCCTACGGCCTCCGGGAGCCAAAAGAATAAAAACAGACCTTAATCGTATACGATATCGCATGACTTTGATGTGAATTCTAAGGCAGTAGAAAGGAGACTAAGGAACCTTGGATATTATAAAAGGGGTAATTTTTGACGGGGTTGATCACGCCAAGGATATCCCCATAATAAATCTTGACCCTTTGTCTATTTCGTTACATAATTCTGCTGCTTATGGAATAAGTTTGAAAGAAAGATGTTAGGCACATAAACTAAAAAGGGAGTCACACATGACACTGGAAAAATCCCACCGTAACTGTAAATATTTTGGTTATAAGAAATGTCCCAATATCAATAATGAGATAATGAAATTGGCAACGCAGGACACACCTGAAACACCAACTGGCGTGCCAACTTTGATGAAATTTCCAGACGATGAGGAAGTCGATAAAATTTGTTCTGGATGCGATTCATTTTCTTTGGCATGATCTTATATTGGCTCCCAAAATAAAATAAAGAGTTCATAATCCAGGGACACCATACTCATTTCTTTTACTCAGAATCCCCCATACGAATATAATTTCTATCCAGTCACCATCTCCAGTGCTTCAATCCTCGATTGAGCCGGGACAAGCTTTCTGTCTGCGGGCAGGCTGCAAGATGTGGTTTAAGTGGAAAGATAGGAAAATTAACAAAGATTGAATGTTGTGATTAAAGGATCTGTGACGATGAGAATCAATACGTGTTTTACTAAATAAACAACCGTCTAGATGGTACAGCCCATATTTCGGGCTCAGATAACTTCTTTATTTCATCGCCCTGATAAATAACAAGTCCACCGAGCCATCTCCTTTTAAGGGCTGATGCAATCTCCTTCATTGGCCTGATATCAGATGGGACAACTATCTGGCGACCTTTTATCTCTACCCCTATGAAACCTTTTTCAGTACTCAAAAACAGATCCAGCTCCAATCCTGAACGTGTCCTGTAGAAAAATATATCTACGTTTCTTTGCGCCGTTTTTATCCACTTGAATATTTCATTAACAACCATTGTCTCGTAGATCTCGCCTGAGAGTTCTCCCCTCTGCCCACTTAGCTGCCTTAACAGACCGATATCAAGCCAGTAGAGCTTCGGTGTTTTTATTACTGAACTTGTAATATTTTTATAATATGGCTGCAATAGCATAACCTGATAAGAAAGCCTGAGATATTCCATATACCTGCGTGCAGTGTCAACGCTTACCGACGCATCACGGGCAAGCTCTGAATAATTTAGTAATCTGCCGGATCGTAAGGCAGATAATCTTTGAAATTTAGTAAATGGGTCAAGGTCATCAAGCCTTGTCAGATCTGATAGGTCCCTTTCAAGATAGGTATATTCGTAATCCTTCAACCACTTCCATCTCTCTTCATCTGAAAGGGGAAGCAAGGCCGGCATACCACCCCATTTCAGTATATAATCTTCTGCGGCACGGGCCTTGCTGTCCTCCCTGTCCAGTAATACCGGAGGTACATTTTTAATAATATTATCAAACGCCTCTCCTTTTAATAGGCTGTCGAAAAGTGGAGGTTTTACTTCTTTTGCATAGTCCTCTGCATGAATCTCGCTCATAAGCAATGGCCACAGCTCAAATATTGCCACACGCCCGGCCAATGACTCCCGAATCTTCTTTAAAAGCAAGATCTGGCTTGAACCCAATATCAGACTGAACGATATCCCTTTTTCGTCATATGCATACTTTATCTTCTCAAAGACCAGAGGCTCTTTTTGTGCCTCGTCAAGAACCGCATCGCCGACAGTCGCTGCCCACATCGGCGTTGATATTTTCCTTAGCATCTCACGGTTTTCAGGTGCATCCAGATTAATATACCGCAGTTCAGGATATTTCGCCTTTGCAAGGGTCGTCTTTCCTGTCTGTCTTGCCCCTGTCAGTACAACAAGACGCCTCTTGTTTGAAGGGGGAAGATAGGCTGATAAAAATCTATATTTCTGCATATTTTAGCTCCATGTCGTATAATTTACAGTAAAATTTACGAAGATGCAAGGAAATTATTGTATGCGTGATTACAAAGGTAATAGTGGCGGCTACGGAAGAATACAGATATCCCCATAATATATCCCCATAATATATCTTGACTCTTTGTCTTATTCACTACATAATTTGGCTGTTCAGGGGATAAGTTAAAAGGGGAATGTTGGGCATTAAGAGCATTAAGAGAATGAAACTTGACATTATCAGGAATCCTTATCAGGAATCCTTTTCGTAAATTCTGGACGCTCTTTAATGTAACGATCAAACTCCATACCCAGGAGGCTATTTTTTCTTTCAAAGGTACTAATGGCTAGCCTTTATTCCACTCTTCAGGACTAATATCCGCCTGCTTCAAAATCCTTCTGATAAGTCCGGCATCTAAATCACCTTTATGCTGGTTGGGAATGATGAGGATGGGTGCAAGGTTTTAGTTTAGGCATAGGCCTTTTTCTTTGTGGGAGTCTCTGCACCTGCGGCATAGACTGGCTATTTACCGATTGTTCTGCCATAGCCCTTGCAGTTCGACGCACACTGGCTCAGGGTTTAATGTCCCTTTGATTTCTTTGGATTTGGCTCTAATAATATTTTGTGGTACCAAGACTCTTAGGCACCACAACTTAAGAAGCGCCTAAACGACAGGACTCCAAGGCGATCCCGAAATCACATACATATCAAATGATCTTCCGATTTTTTATTGTGAATTTCAATTACTTGCATGTTGCCAGAAGGGGACAAACAAATAATCCAAAGGCCGCAAGGCTCCTTGGAATAAGCCGGGCTACACTCCAAAACAAGATGAAGGCCTACGGCCTTCGGGGGGATGGTCTCTGGCTAACCCCTCTCTTCATAAAGTAGCAAAAACCCAGCGCGCTCGAAATGGCGATCGAAACCAAACGCAGTAGTGATGCCGAGGGCACGCATCACGGTAAAACTCAGGCAGTCCGTAAAACTCAAACGGGGATCATCAAACCGTTCATATACATTAAGCGCAGCCTGCTCAGTCTCTTCATCAGTGCGAACAATACGAATAATGCGGCTTGATAACAGATGGCGAGCAAAGATGATTGCCCGGTGGGGTAGAAGCCTGGAACCAATCAGGGTAACAGACTCAGCCAATATATGATGGGTCGTAAAAAGCATAGGACGTTCTTTTTGGAACCGGCGCTTGATAGATTGGGCCTTCTCGTGGTGTTGATCATCTGCATCTTCCAGGGCATAAAATGCCGAGGTGTCAATAAAAATTCTCACGGACATGGAATTCTAACGACCCTTTCCATACAGATAATCGTTATGCTCTTCTGACACAGCAGACAATCCTGACCGGCCAGGCCGCCTGCCGATCTGAAAAAAGGGGTCTTTCTTCCAGTCTTTCCCGGAAAGCGCACTTACCCTTGCCAGATAATCATTAATGATTTCCTGAAAGAGTCTGGAAAGACTGGCTCCTTGCTCAACCGCAATCCGCTTAAGCTCCTTAATCTGTCCCGCTTCGAGGCGGATATTTGTAGAAACCTTGGTTGGCACGTCAAATCACCTCTATTTGCAACAAATGTAGCATTGTTGCATATTGAAGTCAATACCCCTTTTGCAATAGATGTATTTATGTTGGGGCATAACAGAAGAAGAGCAGTATAGAAATGCCCGAACTCAGCGGTGCATACGCACACAAGTCTTGCATGAAAGGTACGCTAACCGCACGTCCGCTCGAATGCTTTTTAGGGGGCTGCGCAATGAAAATTATTAAGATCATTCTGATCCCAATTTTTCATTATTATTCATACAGTGCGAAGAATTTCTCAATCTCTAAACAGCTTATTAAGTTACAATAATATTCTGTGTTAACATAATAGTTACGCTTCTTTAAATCTTTTTCCGCCTTGCAAAGTAAATTCATTAGGCATTCTTTTAATGAAACTTCTGTCTGGTTTTGAGGAAATGGTTCATTAAGTTCCCATTCAGGATCCCTAGCGATTGATATCTTCCGTCGCAATCTGGGATCCCTAATAATACGTTTGGTCTGAGTAAAATATCGATATACAAGAAAAGACATTCCATATTTATGAATAGTTAGATAACCGATTATGTCATTAAACCACCAAGGAGGCCACCAAACTTTTACTTTATTGCCAAATTGGTATTCTCCGTATTTTTCTATTTCACTTTTCTCATAGGAATCCTTTTCTTTGTAGTATTGAGTTTCAGACCTCAAATAAATCGGAATTGTGAAGATTGCTTCACTAAGCATGTTTGACATCTAGGGTTGTAATAAGGTTTTGGATTCTCACCCTACGCCCCGGGAAAAGGAGCACAGTGGATTTGTCAGTCCCTCTTCAATCGCTGGTTGGGCGATCATTTTAGTGAATCTAATTTCTCCTTTGCTTTCGAGATTAATCCCCGCAATTCTCCAAGTTGTTGCAATGATAAGTATGCAGTGGCAGGGCGAATATACCCGCTCTTCACCGCCGCTTCTATTTTTTCGGAGCCGCTGCTAAAGGTCGTGGCACTGAAGTATCCCTTTGTATTGTATGTGGCTTCAAACATGCTCAGCTTCGTAACATTGGAAGTTGCTTTGGAAATGTAGTCGAGCCCCTTTATTAAAGCATCAACTTCATCGTAGTCAATGAACGAGCTGTTGGTATTCTCAAGTCGTCCACTCTCTTTAATCCCGATCACTACCCCCGATTGCTTTTTGCCGGTTGTTGCGTCCGTAAACTCCATGGCGTTGACTTCAACGGACCCTAACGCAGCAACCCGTCCGATCTCAGAGTAACCCTTGATGACTACAGCACCGGTTTGCCTCTGAAAAGACTCCAACTTTGTCTTGGGCTCCTGTGGCGGTGTTGTCGATTGTTGTGCATTTGCAGTAGGGTAAAAAAGAATCAAGAACACCAATATGATTCCATAAATGGATTTATGTGAGGCAACAGGGATTTCTTTATGAAAAATTAATGGAAGTTGGTCAGGTAATTCGTTATAAAATTGGAAACTTATACTATTATAAAGAATCAAAGTTTGAAGGTTTTACCCTGGTTATTTCCCGCGCTGCAGCGGGTGTTAGGCTGTGACTTGACCTTACGTCTGCTTCCGCCTCTGCAGCCATCGTTCCAATGAAGATGGGCTTTCTGTAGACTTTTTGCCGAGCAACAAACCTTCAACGCCAATATCCTCGTCGATATCAGGCCAGTAAATACCGTAACCTGCACCACTGATTTGAAAATTGGCGCGCTCTGCTGGGGTTCCATGCGCCAAGCGCTGAAACCAGCCAATAGGAACAGAAATAGTGCGGCCGTCTTCTAAATCTACGGATAACGTATCTTCAGTAACGGCGGCGTTGACAATCCTAGGGAGTGTGAGTGTTACCACCGCAGAAGACATCCCATTCATTTCTTAATCTCTCCAGATTTTCTCTTGCGATCCGCTCAATATCGCGTAACTCTTTGCGACTGTAGCCATAGTTCTCAGACAGTAACACGTCCGGGTCAAGCCAGAATTTCGCACTCTTGTTCTCCCGATCCACATGCATGTGGCGTGGTTCACCACAGTCGTAAGAGTAAAAGTAGAGGCGGTACGATCCGATTCGCAAAGCGGTTGGCATAGACTTGTGCCCGCCCTCATTCCTTCTTTCAGTTTACTGCAGATACCAAGTTGCAGCCGCCGCTTGCCGTTGAAATACCCACCTAATATTTATTCTTATACTTATATTATAATTGGTTGAATTATATGTTCGATCTATTGGGTTGTCAAGATTTCGAATTGCCTCATCAAAAATCTATACCGCTATGAAGAATAAAGAAAAAGACATATCTAAGCACCTATAATATCTTATAACTGCCAAGACCTCTAGGCACCTGATACCTGGTGGCGCCTAAATCGCAAGGCGCTTTCCTGTTTACAAGAATTAACCATCTCACCAGCTATTTTCTGATTTCCCTTTTATTTCCAATAATTGCCTTAATAGGGCAAAACAATAATTTCCTGAAATCCATCTGGCATGCCCATTGCTATCCAGAAAACGTAGATACCCACGGGTTTGCCCGTGGGTATCTACCCAGCGAGCAAAGCGAGCGTTGAGGGGGAGGCTCCACGGGCTTTGCCGGTGGAGGGGGCGACGCAAGCCCCTATGATAGAGCAGAGGCAAGCTGCACCGAAATAAAAATAATAGAGAGAAAGGAAATGACAGAGACGGCTAGTGTAGTGCATCATAAATATCTTTTATGATGACGAAAGAGAGGTAAATGGTATAATCCAGTCTATGGTAAAGAGTAAGCAAAAAGAATTAGAGGTAAAATCGCCATGCCTACTGGAAAGTATAGAGATCTCCTGAAATCATTTGGCTTTCAGTCCTTTCTCTGGACACAGTTCCTCGGGGCCTTCAATGATAATGTCTTTAAGATCGTGGTCTCGATGGTGGCTGTGAATATGGCTACAGGTCCTGGCGGAGGGAGCGGCTACCTGTCACTTGCAGGGGCCGTATTTATCCTCCCCTTCTTTCTCTTCTCAGGCTACGCAGGCCACCTGGCTGATACCTTCAATAAAAGGAGTGTACTTATCGTTACAAAGGCGCTTGAGATCATCGCCATGGGCCTTGGGCTATTTGCCCTCCTCTCAGGAAGGATAGGGCTTATGCTCGGCGTTCTCTTTTTGATGGCCCTCCAATCCACCCTATTTAGCCCGGCTAAGTATGGGATCCTCCCTGAGATGCTCCCCGACAAAGACCTATCGAGGGCAAACGGTCTTCTTGAGATGAGCACCTTCATGGCAATCATCCTTGGGACATCGATAGGGAGCATGGTATTTACCGCCTGGAAAGGGGCTCCTGGAATAATAGGTATAGTCTTAATAGGTATTGCCGTTACCGGAACTATCACAAGCCTGGGGATCTCCAGGGTGCCCGATCCTCGCACAAAAAAAGAATTCCGCCTTAATCCCTGGGCAGAGGTCGTTGATGGGATCAAGCGGCTATATAGCGAAAAGACCCTCTGGCTTACTGTCATCGGGATCTCCTGTTTCTGGTTCTTAGGGGCCCTTCTCCAGATGGACATCATCCTCTTTGGCAAGGAGGTAATGGGCCTGGATGAGCTTCGGATCGGACTTCTCGTGGCATTCCTTGCTGTCGGCATAGGGGTCGGGAGCCTTGCTGCCGGACGCCTATCAGGTGACAAGATCGAGCTGGGCCTGGTACCATTTGGATCAATCGGGATGGGGATGTTCGCCATTCTCCTCTCCTTCTCCGCTTATTCCTATGCCCAGACAGGGGTGGCGCTCTTCCTATTGGGATTCTCAGGGGGCCTCTTCATCGTACCTTTAAATGCCCTCCTCCAGCAGAAGAGCGGGCAGGGAGAAAAAGGCCGCTTAATAGCCACAAACAACTTCATGAATACCCTGGGAATCCTGCTCGCCTCAGGTGCCATCTGGATATTTAGGGACCTCCTTCAGGTACACGCAGACCGGATCATCTTAATCTTTGGTCTCCTGACCATTGGGGCTACTATCTATGTCTTAAGCATCCTGCCTGATTTTATGATTAGATTTACCATCTGGATACTCACCCACACAATATACAGGGTTAGGATTGTTGGCCGGGAAAACATCCCGATCCAGGGCCCAGCCCTCCTTGTCTCTAACCATGTCTCGTTTGTAGACGGCCTCCTTATCGGGACATCTATCCAGCGTTTCATCCGCTTCATGATCCTCAAGTCTTATTACGAGATAAATGCCCTCAAATGGCTATTTGGCCTGCTGAAGGCAATCCCTGTCTCAGAAGGAAATCAGAGAGGGGTAATAGAATCACTCAAAAAGGCCAGGGAGGAACTAACTGCAGGTCACATGGTATGCATCTTTGCAGAAGGCTCGATCAGCAGAACCGGAAATCTCCTCCCCTTTAAAAGGGGCCTTGAGAGGATTATCAATGGACTGGATATACCTATAATCCCCGTACATTTGGACGGGCTATGGGGCAGTATCTTCAGTTTTAAAGGCAGGCAGTTCTTCTGGAAATGGCCTGAACGGATTCCCTACCCTGTTACTGTCTCATTCGGAAGGCCGCTCCCCTCCACCGCAACAACCCAGGAGGTGCGACAGGCAGTAATGGAGCTTGGCAGCGAGGCAGTGCAGTATCGCCGCACAAAAGGGGATCTCCTTCATCTTCGATTTATAAAGTCCGCCAAAAAACATTGGTCTAACTTCTGTATGGCCGACTCAAGCGGTAGAGAGCTTACCTATGGAAAGACCCTTGTGGGGAGCCTTCTGCTTGCCCGCTGGATCCGGAAGGAGCTGCCAGGAGATAAGCCTGTACTGAGCTCGGCCGAAGTAATGGTGGGGCTCCTGCTTCCGGCATCAGTCGCCGGGGCGCTAACAAATATAGCCATTCTCCTGGCCGGAAAGATCCCGGTCAACCTAAACTTTACATCTGGAAAAGAGGCCATGGAATCGGCAATTAGGCAGTGCAATATCAAGACTATCATGACCTCAAGGGTATTCCTGGCCAAGGCAAAACTTGATGAGATAAAAGGTATGGTCTTCCTTGAAGAGATAATGAAGCAGACAACAACCATCCAAAAAACCATGGCCTTCCTTTTGGCCTTTATCCTCCCCTCTCGTCTGATTCAGACACTCTACGGACATGGGGGGCAAAATCCCGATGTCCTGGCTACGGTCATCTTCTCAAGCGGAAGCACAGGGGTCCCGAAGGGTGTGATGCTCTCACATAACAATATCCTTTCAAATATCGAAGGGTTTGCTCAAGTCATTTCAACAACAAGGGCGGACCGGGTCATGGGCATACTCCCTTTCTTCCACTCCTTCGGATTTACCGGCACCCTCTGGTTTCCTCTCCTCTCCGGCTTCGGCGCTGTCTATCATGCCAATCCGATGGATGCAAAGACCATTGGTGAGATGGTATCTAAATATAAGGCAACGATCATAATCAGCACGCCGACCTTCTATGGGACCTATCTCAAGAGATGCACAAAGGAGGAATTCTCAACACTCCGGTTAGCCGTGGCCGGCGCCGAGAAGTTGCGTGAACCTCTTTCCATTGCCTTTAAGGAAAAGTTTGGCATCGATCTCCTGGAGGGCTATGGCTGCACTGAGATGGGGCCGGTTGTATCTGTAAATATACCGGATGTAAGACAGGGGCCTATTCGCCAGACCGGCCATAAATTTGGGACTGTGGGGCATCCCATTCCGGGTATCGCCGTAAAGGTTATAGATCCAGACACAGGTAAGCCGTTACCCGGAGGCCGGGAGGGGCTCCTCCTGGTCAAGGGCCCCAACAGGATGATCGGCTATCTTGGCCGGCCCGAGAAGACTAAAGAGGTATTGCAGGATGGCTGGTATATGACAGGCGATATCGCCTCTATAGACGAAGAAGGGTTTATCAGGATAACAGACCGAATCTCCAGATTCAGCAAGATCGGGGGAGAGATGGTACCCCATTTAAGGATCGAGGATGCGATCAACAAGATATTAGGTGGAGACCATAGTTGCGTGGTTACTGCAATCCCTGACGATCAGAAGGGGGAACGGATCGTGGCCTTCTATACCAATAGAGAGATCATGAAGGAGGACCTCTGGAAGGGCTTATGTGAAACAGACCTCCCGAAACTTTGGATCCCAAAGCAGGAACATATCCAATTCATCGAAGAGATACCTCTTCTCGGGACGGGAAAGATCGACCTGAAAAAGATGAAGGAACTTGCTATGCCCCCTCCTTTGCCGCCTTCGGAGTGACACCCTCATCTTCCCTCTTTTTCCCAAAGATCCTTGCGCTGATTAAACCCAGCTCAAAGAGGATTATAATCGGTATAGCCATAAGTGTCTGGTTGAATACATCAGGGGTGGGAGTGAGAATAGCTGAGACAAGAAATGCCAATAGAACGGCATATTTTCTATTTTTTTTTTTTTTCCTCGGATCTATAACCCCTACCTTGGAAAGGATCGTCATGGCAAGGGGAAGTTCGAAGATAAGCCCGAATGCAATCGAGAACTTGAGGACAAAGTCTATATAGCTGGCTGCTGAGATCATTGGTTTCATGCCTACGTCCAGACCATAGCTTATCAAAAATGTCAACGCAAACGGCAGGATTAGATACGCACAAAATATCAGGCCCATGACGAACAGGACAAACGACGAGCTTACAAAGATAACCCCATATTTCCTCTCATTCATCTTTAGTCCTGGGGCTATAAATTTCCATAATTCATATAAGACAACAGGGAGGGAGAATAATAACCCGGTAAAAAAGGAGATCTTAAATGTCGCCCAGAAGGCCTCAGCAGGCGAGATAAATATCAGCTCTGCCTTAAGCGGTTTTTTGAGGATATTGATAATATCCTTTGTGAAGTAGAGGGCAAGCGAAAAGGCAATCCCCACCATTATGGCAGACCTTACGAGCCGGGTCCTAAGCTCAATCAGGTGCTTTATTATCGGCATTTTTATATCTTCTATTATCTTCTTTCCTGACATCTACGCCTTCTCCTTCTTCAGATCTTCTTTTTTATCGGGAGGTTCGATCTTTTGGGCATCATCAAGGGTCTTTTTTACCTCCTCTTCAATCTCATTTAATTTTGCGGCTTCTGCCAATTTTCTGGTCTCATCTGAAATCGTATCCTTTACATCCTCGGTGGCCTTTTTAATATCCGAAAAAACCTTGCCGATTGCCTTTGCTATCTCCGGCAGCTTTTCAGGCCCGACTACTATTAGCGCAATTACCAGGATAAGTGCCATCTCCGCAATACCTATTCCAAACATAACTCTACCCTTAATATTTTTATTTGATGAGTTGCTATTTTAATCCTTTATCTTCTTGCCTTCCCTGTATATCTCGGCCATCCTATCCTTCTTGGCAAGTTTTTCCTTCTGAAGTCTCCTCTTTAAGACCTCTTCCTCCGCCGTAAGGACCTTCCTCTTGTGGAGAAGATTCAATTCATCATCCAGCTTTTTATGTTCCTTTTCCAGTTCCGCAAATTCCCTGTTCTCTTTTCTTAGTTTTTCCAAAAATACAGGATCCTCTACCAACATATGTCACCTCCAAGAAAAATTAATTGCGGGTCAGTTACTGATGTTCTCCGTCCGCATTATAACGGCATCTTCTTTTGGATTACTGTAATAGTTCCTCCTGATCGACCTGGCCTTAAACCCAACCTTTTCATATAGACCCCTCGCAGCGTCATTGGAGCTGCGCACTTCCAGCGTTGCTATCTTTGCGCCGGCCTCCTTCCCTTTTAAAACAGCCCACCTTAAAAGCTCCTCGCCGATGCCTTCCCTTCTCCAGCAAGGGTGAACAGCAAGGTTCATCAGGTGGAGTTCCTCGAAGACCAGCCAGAAACAGATATACCCGACGATCTCATCCTTATCCGGCATCCTTGCAGTGTATAAGTGGGAAAAGGGGTTGCCGCTTAATTCTGAGAGGAACATCCTTCTTGACCATGGTGCGTTAAAGGAGGCCTCTTCTATCTCCACAACCTTATTAAGGTCATCATTAGTCATCTTCGTTATTATTATCTTCAGGCCCTGTTTGCTGCCCACCCAATACCCTCCCCAAATTTTATCTCTGCCTCCGGTTTGCGCAAGTAAAGCGGAATCAGTGTCTCCTCATGCCTGACCCCATTCCTTATCATATCAGCCCCAAGTTCTGCTACAGTAACAGCAGAGGGTGAAAAGCCCTTCGGGGCAAACAACGCCTGCTCACCAAGTCTATCAATTATGAGATTGCGATAGGGTTCTGCACCGTCTCCTATAAAAATAGTTTCGGAGGAGATATGGGCCAGGACCTTCTCCGGTTTATCTGTCATGTAATCTGTGATTCGCCTTATTCCGGAGTTATTGTTACTTTCATATATCGCCGCATAAACCTCTTTTTTTCTGGCGTCAATTATGGCACAAATCTGCCGTCCGGCAAACTTTAGACTTTGCGCCATCGCATCCAGCGTTGGGACAGGGGCTATTGGTATTCCCGATGCCGCCTGGATCCCTTTTGCTGTGGCAAGGCCGATCCTAAGGCCTGCAAACGAACCGGGACCTATAGATACCGCTATAGAGTTTAACTTCTTAAGTCCAATCCCCGTGTCTGATAGAAGTCTGTCAATAGCTATCATAAGCCTCTCAGAATGAACCATGCCGATATTTATGCGGTATTCTGCAAGCAGACCCTTATCATTTATCAGCGCCACACTCCCGATGCCGGTGGATGTTTCTATGCCAAGAACTAACATCTGTCTCCTAAGGCTGTGCCCCATTAACCCCTTTAAGATTCAAATCCTCCGGCTCAAGCTGCGGATTCATCATGATTTCCCTGAATCGGAGGATGCTCTTAAGGCCCGCCCTTGCGGCAGAGATCTTATGTGGACGTATGATCCCTCCTGTCGGACGGTAATCCCCAAAGGATAAAACCATCCTTCTTGATCCCGATAGGTCAAAAACCTCTTCCTTTCTCACCTGGTGGTCAACCCTGTCAATCCATATCTTCTTGTCAAGTTTTCCTTTTCCTCCATGCATGACTATTACATAGATGATATAGTACTCATCAGTCTTCTCCAGTGCAGTTACCAGCGATGGATCGATAAATGGCGTCCCCACAGCCCCAAGCACATCGAGGAGGTCGGCAAATTTTATGGGGCCTTCAATACTACCGGTTGATAACAGTTCATTGAGATTTCCCTCAAAAATCTTCCCATCATTGGGCGTCTGAAATTGGAAATCCTCACCCCGTGCAACAAAATCAAAGATAGGTCTCAGGAATACGGGGCCAAATCCCCTGATCCTGAGATCCCTTGGTTTAGAATATACCACCTCTCCATCAAAGGATCTGAGCGGAACCGGAGGAATACTGTCTACCTCGATGCTTACCAGGGCCTTTATTGTATTGATCTCTTCGTATCTTGAATCAAGGAGCCTTAAGAGTTCTTCTATTGAGGCATCCTTCTTCTCTCCGCCTTCATTACCAGCATTCACAGACCCTTCGATTTTCCTGGCCGAGGCGCACCCGGATGCAATAACAAGCATTAACAGGGCCACCTGCCATCTATAATAAAAGTTCCGTGTCAAACCAGGAGCGCCTCCAGCGCCTCATTTATATGGCCAACCCCCAGGATCTGCATTGTACCGATACCATTTAAGCCTTTTGTATTGTTTTCAGGCAAAAGACATCTTTTAAATCCCATCTTTGACGCCTCTTTCACCCTTATCTCTGCCTGCGTTATAGCCCTTATCTCCCCGCCCAATCCTACCTCTCCGAATACAAGGGTCTTTTCATTGATCGGTTTCTCCTTAAAGCTTGAGGCAACTGCTGAAACTATTCCGAGATCAGCTGCAGGTTCATCAATCATCATACCCCCTACAACATTTACAAAAATATCCTGCCCCTGTAAATGCAAGCCTCCCCTCTTTTCCAGAATTGCAAGGAGGAGGGACACCCTGTTTGGATCTACACCAATTGACATCCTCCTTGATATCCCAAAAGGGGTCGGGCTTACCAGCGCCTGCAACTCGACAAGTATAGGCCTTGTGCCTTCCAGGCTTGAAACAACAACAGAACCTGCAATATCAGATGGTCTCTCTGCCAGAAACATCTCAGAGGGATTCTGCACCTCTTCAAGCCCGGAATCCCTCATCTCAAACACCCCTATCTCGTTTGTTGAGCCGAACCTGTTCTTGATAGTCCTTAGTATCCTGTAAGGATGGCTCTTGTCTCCTTCAAAGTATAAAACCGTATCAACGATATGTTCCAATGCCTTAGGCCCGGCAAATGATCCATCCTTGGTAACATGACCAATTATAAATATGGATACATTGGCCCTCTTTGCATAGAACATAAGCCTTGTGGCTATTTCACGGATCTGGCTGATGCTCCCCGGCACAGACTGAACCCCCTCCGAAAAAATGGTCTGAATAGAGTCCACAACAGCCACATCAGGGGATAGGCCTTCAAGAGAGCTAAGCGCCCTTTCAAGTGAGGTCTCTGCCAGGAGGTAGATATCATCCGATACCCCTATCCTCTCCCCCCGCATCTTGATCTGCCTCTGCGATTCCTCACCCGAGATATATAGCACCTTCTTCCCTTTTCTCGATATCCTGTCTAAGACCTGCAAAAGGAGTGTAGACTTTCCGATCCCCGGATCACCTCCGATCAAAACAAGTCCTCCCCTGACCACTCCTCCCCCAAGGATCCGGTCGAACTCATTGATTCCGGATAAGATCCTCCCCTCTTCAACCGAGGATACATCCTTAACCTTCCTTGGTCCTTCACCTTCAGTGGACAAATACTGCCATCTTCCGTCAATATTTCTTTCTTCCAGGAAGCTGTTCCACTCTCCGCATTCCGGACATCTTCCCATCCATTTCGGTGATTGGTAACCACAAGATTGGCAGGAAAAGGAGGGCCTTTGATTACTCATGGAATTATAATAATAGATACCGACCAAAAAATCAATGCATTCCCATGCTTATCAGAGAGGCCGGAAAAAATCTGCTTTACATTTAAAACGCTATTAATTATACTTAGATCAAATCTTTATTTCCAGGAAAGGGGATTATCATTATGGGGCGATCAGCATCCATTATCATTGGTATTCTCATTTTCTTTATCGGCTGCACAGCAACATCACCATACCTTGAACCATTAAGGGAAGAAAAGGTCCCCGAAGGAAAAGAGTATATAACTGTCTATGCAAGACCTATATATACAATGGGATGGTTTTCGGAAGATAAAAAAAGATATGGGATTGATTTGTCCTCATATTTTACTGCCTTTGATATCAAGATAGTAAATAAGACTAATAGAACCGTGAATTTTGATAAGGGCAAGGCAGGACTTATTGATAGCACGGGTGCTACCTACGCCCCTTTGGGCGAAGGTGAGGGTGTGGAGTATTATAAGTCAGGAGGCTTAGGCTCCGACAATGCTATCGTTGTGCTTCCCAAATCAAGGAAGATCGCAGAAGAAGATATAGAGAGGATCAGAAAGATAATCTTCCCTGACAGGGTGAATATCGGGAAGGGGGAAGAGAAAAGCGGTGTCATCTTATTTAAAAAGCTAAAGGAGGAAAGCTGCAAGGGAATTACACTCAAGATAAGACGAATAACCATAGAGGGATCAGAGGGAGAAAAGGAATTCGAGTTTAGGTTTGTATGTCCGGATAAATAACGCAGGAGGTGCACTATGACACGGGTATATCTTAGGATAAATACGGATATTGGCAAGGAAAGGGAGGTTAGAGACGAACTCAAGAAGATAAAGGGCGTAAAGAATGCCGATATGGTTACAGGCAGATATGACATCATTGCAACAGTAGAAGGTGAGACCTATGAAAATACCTTTAAGACTGTACTTGAAAAAATACGGGAGATAAAGGGGATTATAAAAACAGAAACAGACCTTGTAATTGAATAAGGTCTGCATCTGATGAGATTATAAGTTGAGTCAGTTATTAGAAACCTCAACAATTTGGGGAATGACTTTAAACAACAGACTAGCCTGTGAATTCCTATTGGCAAGGACAGTGCGGTCTATAATAGAACCACAATTGGCACATTTCCAGCCATAAAAGACAATAGAATAGTCAAGGAATCTCTCTATGTACATAAAGCCGTTGCATTTAGGGCATTTCATTCTTCATCACCTCCTGTTCATACTAGTATGCAATAGACATGCCTAAATATAA
>CAZYNY010000019.1:0-34547 GCA_964648095.1 uncultured Nitrospirota bacterium
GATATCAACCAAGACCCCTTTCCGCTTCTCTTCCCACGAGCCGGGCCTATTCGCAGAAGGCATTAAATTCATAAGTCTCTAACTGAACAACCAACCTCCCAAGGAGACCGCCAAAATATCCCTACCAAGAGGATATAGGACTTCCCCCCCTTCACTGAAGGGTTACAAATTGGACTTCAGCAGATCCTTGTCTACCGATAGGCAGGAAGATAGGCAGGGTTAAAGCTGTTAATCACCAGACCAGTCAGGGGTTTTGGATAAAAGTATGTAGATTTATGAGGCATCATCTCCCCACCGGCAGAGATCTCCCTGACATCTCTGATCTTTGTCGGGTTTAAAAAAAAGGTTATCCCTCCTTCCTCAAGATCTGCCATTCTTACCGCCTCCTGGGGGTCTTTTATGTACAGGATCTTCTTCTCGGATTCCCTCTCATTTTCTATCTCAAAGAGCCTTCTTAATATTATGGTCTGGAAAACCGACACATCAAGCCTCCTCCATTTCGCAGACCTCCCATTTGGGCCAATCTCATCCATGACCCCCTCATCCTTAAGGGTAAGGAGATAATACCTTTTTCCTTCCTTAAAATATACGCCAAATACCTTCTCTCTCTCCCCCCTTAATGACATCTCATCGAGCAGCCTTGGAATGTCCTTTTCGGTCTCTATTACGGGGAAACCTTCTACTTTGAAGTATCTTCCGGCCCTGGAGAGAAACCCTTCACGTGTAACGCCGGATGTCTCACGAAACACCCTGTGGGTAGGGAGAACGGTAATCCCCTTATCTGCTATATTCACCAGGAACATCATAACGTAATCGTAGGGTTTCTCCTCCCGGTCCCCTTCTTTGAGTCTCATCTCATCTCTGTATCTTAGGGCAGTATCAAATCTGTGGTGTCCGTCCGCAATAAAGAGCGTTTCATCTTTCATTGAGTCTGTCAGGCCATTTATGATACCTTCATCGCTAACAGCCCAGACCTTGTGCCTTATACCTTCATCATCTACTATATCGATCCGCGGGGAATGAGGAAGGCAATTCCTTTCAACCTGTTCTGCCGGATTCTCGCCCGTATAGAGCGAAAAAATGGGGCTAAGGTTTCCTTTGCACGTCCTGATTAGATTCAGCCTGTCTGTCCTGTGCTTTGAAAATGTCTCCTCGTGCAGAAAGATCCTCCCCTTCCCGGGCTCCTCAAGTTTTACAAGCGTTATAAACCCGCTCAATCTCTTATAAGAACCGGAATAAGGATATTCAAGCGTATAGAGATATATCGATGGGATATTGTCCCTTATCAAAACCCCGCTATCAACCCAATTATAAAGATAGCTTGAAGCCCTTGTGTATCTGCTCTCATCCTCGTTATCCCCGGTATGGATTTTGCCGAGTTCGACCCTGACAATATTCTTCTCGTGACGCCTGTAGAATCCTTCCTGTGCCTCGTCTGTTATAACATCATAGGGAGGTGTTACGACAAGCCTCAGATCCTTTACCTTTTCTTTATTGTAGAATAAACCTCTGAAGGGGATTATAGACGGCATATCATCTGTATCTCTTAGCCTCAAATCTGAAGATCTCAACAGGCTCACCTGGAAGGATTCCGGCCTTTTCCCTCGCTATACTTATCTGTTCATCCGCAGAGTCAATACCGTCAATATCGGGGAGCAGGAGTCCTCTCCTCATCCCATTCCTGACAATCACGCCGTATCTCTTCGGATCAAGATCCACGATCCCGCTTATTCTCTCATGTTCGCCCAGGACATCAACAGAATAATCAATCTTGTCAAGCTCTTCCCGCTCCACTGGCCTGAATCTCGGGTCCCTGGTTGCTGCGCTAATGGCATTATAAATAATCTCTTCAGCAATATTATCTCTGGTAGGTATGTAGGTTCCTATGCAGCCCCTGAGCATGCCGCCTTTTTTTAAGGATACAAATACCCCGCCTTTAACCTGCATCTCAGACAGTAGATCTTCAGGAGAAGAGACAACCTTTCCATTTATTATATATTCCCTTATAGCTGTTATAGCCAATTCAACAAAGATATGGCAGCTCACTTTTCCGTATTCTCGCGTATACTTTCTAGTAGTCTCTTGTTGCAACATAATCAGCAAGTATGGACAGGGATTTCTTATGTGGGGAATCCTCAAAGATAGGCAACTCCTTTTTCGCCTCTTCAATATAATACTTTGCCTTCCCTAGAGAATAATCGATGGAGCCATGCTCCCTCATTAAAGATAAAATGTAGTGAAGATCCTTCTCCTCAAAATTGTTGGTCTCTATCATAACCATCAGTTTTTTCTTATCGCTGCTGTCGCAGTGTCGGAGCAGATGAAGCAGCGGCAGGGTAATCTTCCCTTCGTTTAAATCCTTTCCCATCGATTTCCCAAGCTTCTCCTTATCCGCTACATAATCTAATGTATCATCCGCCACCTGAAATGCAGTGCCGAGCTTCAGGCCAAACCTGGAAATGGCATCCTTCTCCTCCTCCTCGGCGCCCCCTACAATCGCCCCCAGTCTGCACGCCGCAGATAGGAGGGCAGCGGTCTTATGCTCTATGATATTAAGATACTCCTCCTCGGTAATATTGATATTCCCATTATGATAAAACTGCAAAACCTCCCCCTCCAGCATACTCGTGCATGCCTGGGAAACAGTATAATTTATCTCATGGACTTCAAGACTTATAGTCTTGGAGAGGGCCCTGGTATAGAGATAATCACCTATCAGGATACTGGGTTGATTGCCCCAGATCGCCCGGACAGCCTTCTTACCCCTCCTTAAATCGCTATTATCTATCACATCATCATGGAGCAGGGTTGCCGTATGTATAAACTCAATGATGCCTGCCAGGATAATAACCTCCCTGGAGGTATAGCCAAAGAGGCCGGAGGATATAATCATGAGAAGGGGCCTGATTCTTTTGCCCCCGGAATCCAGGATATAATTGGATGCCTTATTGATTAACAGGACCTTCGAATCCAGGTTTTTCCTTAACTGGTCTTCAACCTCGATTAGATCCTTTTTGTAATAATCCCAGACATCCTGCATCTCTGCGAGAGAAGCCATGTCTTCATTTTTTTGCATGGGGAAATAGTAGAATAGTGATCCTCTTTTGTCAAGTTAATTGAATTACCCTTGGTTCTTGACACCTAATTAATATGAGGTATAGAATTTTTGTATGATCATAAAGGATCAAAACATACCGGTATCAGGGATACTGGTTGTCTTTCTCATAGGCAGGACAGACAAAAACCTCGAGACAACCGAGATTATCGAAACCAAGGCCATGAGGAGATCTCCAAACTATCCTGACGTGATCCCAAAGCAGAAGATAATAAAGATTTCAAACTATGTCGTAGATGGGAATAAGGCCGATTTTCTTGTTAAGGCATATCTCCCCGATATAGTAATAGCAGAGGTATCGGTCCCGATGACTGACCTCCTTTCTGAATATGTCCTCGATTTTAAAAGGCTCCTTTTCAATGAATGCAGAATAATCCTCTCCACTTATGGATGTAACCCTGATTTTGATGAGGAGTATACTGTATATTGCATATCCGATTATTCCGGTGACCCGGAGGAATTCTTTACCATGCATGGAGAAAGAATGGCTATCCTTTTAAAAAACGAAAGGGCCCCTCTCGATGAAGAAGAGGTGGAATCCACGCTCAAATCAAGCCTCAAGTATTCCAAGGATGATCTTTCAATAGTCGACTGGGATGGGGCCTTCCTATTCGACCCCAAAGGTGATTTCTCCGGAAATATCGAGCTCTTTGAGATCGCAAATCTCCAGCTGTTAAAACTCAGGATCCTAAACGAAGATCTTGATATGCGACTAAAAAAAGCAGCAGACCTCCTGAGGAGAAAACCGGAGAGGATCATATTTAAGTCAAAGGAGATAAGAGAGAGGCTAAGGGAGATCATCAAGATAAGGACAGAATCTATACTAGAATCAGAGGCAATCGAGGCCAACATCAAGCTCATAGGTGACTGGTATTCGGCAAAGCTTTATAACCTGATATCGAAAAAATTACACCTCGATTCCTGGAAGCATAATATAGACGAGAAGCTTGATGTCCTGGAGGATGTCTACTCTATGGCATCTGAGAACCTATCTATATCATTGTCCACCACATTAGAGTTCGTCCTGATAGGGGGTTGGTTCATACTCCTGATGGGATGGTTCGCGCTCTTCTTCCTCGATCTATACCTGAGAAATATTGTAAAGTGATAGGATGATAATTGGCTGAGAGATGTAACCGGCTGGTCTTCATCCCGATCTTAGCTAATATCCCATATTATCTGTTCCCCCCGAAAGAGACTAATACCATCTTCCTGTTCTTCCCGCAGATCCTCTCATACGTCATGATGATATTATGGTCATGTATAAATAAAAAATCCAATATCAAGATAAACCCGGCTAACTATAAGACCTCCATCATATATGGATTTGCGGCAGGCCTGATAACAGGCGCAACTAATCTCTTTTTTATCCTTAAAGTAACAGGGTGGCTTGGACAAGACTATGAGTTCCTAAGGGAGACACCCCACGCAAAGATCCCATTCCTCTTGATGATGCCCTTCGGGATAATCCTGATATCCGCCCTTGTGGAGGCCAATTTCAGGGGGTTTATCTTAGACCGTCTTCTCATTTTTTCCGGCAAAAGCAAGATGGGGGCCACAGGCGCCATTTTGGTTTCCGCCCTTATCTTCTCCTTTGACCCCTTCATGCTCCATTTCTTTAAACTCTTCTCCTGGCTCGCCCTATTCGATGGTATCATCTGGGGGTATCTCTACTATCGGACAGGGAATATATTGGGGCCTATTGCTGCACACTCAATCTGCGTGATGATTGTATATACAGTTCTAAAGGTTTTCTACAGCTAGGTTTTGCCGGCAAGCTCACGAGAAGGCTTCTTAAAGTAATCAATCCAGATAGAGGTATCAATTAGAACCCTTTTAGCGTTCACGATGTCTGATTTCATCCGCAGTAAGATCGAATGTAAGCTTTCCCTTCAAGGACTTAATCCTTTCAATTTTCTTTCGCCTTAAATACTCATCGATAGCAATGCCCACAGCCTTAGCCTTTGTCTTGACCTTCGTCTCTTTCAATAGTTCCTCTAACTTATCATGATCTAATGTTACTGTTCCTCTCATGTTCTCTACCTTATCCTGTTTAGCACAATGATAAACTTTATAAATGCACAAATCAAACATATAAAATATGTGCATTATTTTATCATTAAATGCTTTGACTCTTTGGTCTTGATTTTTCCTATTCCTTAACCGTCAAGCCAATTAGGAGGAATATCTTACTTAATGCTTTAGGTCAAACCTTGGTAAAACCAGTGGCTTACCTATCTATGAGTTAAAAGAGATGGGCAAGGGAGGAGGCTGTCCGTGAGAAAACCCGCAAGAAGTCTTCCTGACACCAATACTGTTTTATCTGATCGCAACTTTAATCTCCTCACCGATTGAGACCGCCAGGATATCTTTTGCGCTCTTCCTATATGAAAAGATCTCAAGATACCCGTTACTATTAATGATAGCGCCTATCGTATTGGCCTCACCCTGTCCATAAAAATCCGTAAGACCGGAGATGATCTGATCCTTTATCCTGACCTCAAGCGCCTTATTGCCCTTATTTGTTATAAGCTGATCGATGTCGTTCTTCGTTATATTCGATATGAGATTTCCAAACTTATCAATATATATTATCTCCCCTTTAATATAATCCTGATCTGACCTATTTATATATGGTATAGGGAATGCCTTGAAGTCTGTGATCTCATCACCAAAATTTAAATATTCAACCCCCTTTGAAAGCCATGCAGCTACAGGGGCAAATATATCCCTTCCGTGAAATGTGGCTCCTCCTGATTTTAAGAAATAGTGCTCAGCTTTTATTTCTATTACCTTAACGGGTGGATCTTCTTTATATATATAACTAAAGATGCCGTTATCAGGGCCAATAAAATAGTAATTATTGCTCACCACAAGGATGGGCCTCCTCGGGCTTCCTACCCCAGGATCCACTATACCTACATGGATAGAAAATCGCGGAAAGTATCTATAGGCCGACCTAATAATATACGCCCCATCCCTTATATCATAACTTCTAACATCATGGCTGATACTGATAATATCCGCATGCTGGTTGATTCCGAGGATCACCCCCTTTAGGCCCCCGACAAAGTAGTCCTTATGCCCAAAATCTGTAGTGAGTGTGATGATAGGTCTTTGCTGAACTAGTAGCACGCCTTTTATCCCTCCTTTATGATACCTTCAATCCGCCTATAAGATCCCTTACATCCTCTATCTTGTGTCTTATCATATATCCTGCAAGCCCCCTGATGATATCTATCATAATCCGGGGATCTATAAAATGGGCCGTTCCTACGGCAACGGCTGTTGCCCCGGCAAGGAAGAATTCTATGGCATCCTCATGTGAGCAGATCCCGCCTATCCCTATTATCGGGATATCTATAGCATTAGAAACCTCCCAGACCATCCTGAGGGCAATGGGTTTTATTGCAGGGCCGGAGAGTCCACCTGTAATGTTGGCAAGTCTCGGCCTCCTGGTATCTATATCTATCGCCATTCCAAGGATAGTATTGATCAGGGAGAGGGCGTCCGCCCCTGCATCCTTTGCTGCCTTTGCGATCTCGACGACATCAGAAACATTTGGAGAGAGTTTTGCTATAACAGGGAGCCTTGTAACCTTCTTAACAGAAGATACCAGTTCATAAGTCATCTTCGGATCCTTGCCGAACTCCATCCCACCTTTCTTGACATTAGGACATGAGATATTGAGTTCTATCGCGCTTATACCCTTTGTACAGTCAAGGCTGCCGGCAAGCTCTTCAAACTCTGTGATATTCTGGCCGAATATATTCACAATGACCGGTACATCAAAGCCATGAAGATATGGAAGCTTCTCCACTATAAAGGCATCAATGCCGATGTTTTGAAGACCTATCGCATTCAGCATCCCGCTTGGTGTCTCGCAGATCCTGGGGAACGGATTCCCCTCTCTTGGTTTTAAGGAGATCCCCTTAACTATGATGGCGCCGAACTGATTAAGGTCAATCAGGGAACCATAGTCGTCCCCGTAGCCGAATAAGCCGGACGAGGCAATTACAGGATTTTTAAGTTTTATCCCGGCAATATTTATAGCTAGATTTGGGCTTATTTCCTTCCTCCTAATACCAAACATAACTTATATTAACCCCGGGATAGGCACTAATACCATGCTTATTTTTACCCCAATTTACAGGAATTTACAAGTCTACAAGAGACATCCTTAATTCATAAGCGGGCCGATAAAGAGATCTCCTGCTCACCCCTAAGTCCGCCGCATAAACCTTCTTTGGCGACAGCAGCCTTTCGTTGGTCTTTCCGTAGCGTGGGACGAGATATACGACACTGTCGTATATAAAGTCAAGAAGTTATACGATGAGATTCGGCATACTGGATGCTGACCAAAAGTCATTTATTTTAAAATCCCCCTTGGTCCCCCTTCCCCGATAAAATCATTCGAGGACAAGTTTTCAAATGGGGAGACCCTTTTCCCCCTCTATTCCAAAGAGGGTAATCCCTCCCTTTGGTAACTCCCCCTTCCCCCTCTTTGATTAAAGAGGGGGCGTTGAGAGGGATTTTATAAATAATGTAGTCATTATTATGAGACCTTTAAAATCTGGTTTTTAGCTGCATCATATCATTATTTATCCCTGAAGAGATTCCATCTGTAAGTTCTTATTTTAGAAAATATTTTTACTGGAAAGGGATAAAATATAGCTATAAAACCATTTCTGGCATGCCTTTGGCATTCTCAATATATTGCGGCAAGAGAATCAGGCTTTATATCCAGAAGTTGAAAAAATCCTTGACATTTTTAGAAAAATGGCTAATAGTAATGTCTATTGAGTATAAAAGGAGGCTATTTGAAAGGGTCTCTTAAGGAATAAAGCCTTCAATTTTGTTTTATCCTGTCAAAAATAGTTTTTTGGCCGTTTCTTAAAGAGACGGTTTTGATATTGTTACTTTTGAACTTCCTTATTTTACATGTCCAAATAATTGCAGGTACTAAGTATATATAACTTAGGGATAATGGAATATGGAGCCTGTCTAATTTCCTAAACTTGGACCGTCAACTACTCTTTGCTCGTTGGCAGCCGGTTATGCGGCACGTTCGGCTGAACTGGTAGTCAATTTTCATAAGAATTTATATAATCGGCCAGAAAACCCTGGGCTTTTAAGCCCAGGAATGAATGGCCGCCCGTAGCGAAGCGGAGGCAAGTCCGGCGGAGCTGGCAAGCACCGTTTAGATACCTCGGAATTTAGTCCGAGGAGGTTCATTATATGAAATTATTATTTGTAAAATATACATTAAAAAAAATAGTTATTTCAATGATATTAATTAATATATTGATTGGGTGTGCTCCAATTACAACAATTCGTAATGATGGCAGTACCGTTAAACATTATATGGGATATGTTCGGGTTATCGAGCCACCAGCCGTAGGGACATATGAACAATTCAATGTGTCGGAAGTTGAAACAATGGGGATTCGTATCGTAAATGGTATTGGTGTTGGATATTTCTATGAGCGTAATGAATACATTCCACTTGATTGTCGGCTCGTTGTCAGAGTTTTGAATAAAGAGCAACTGGAAAATGTATTACAAACTTTATCACCAATTGCAAAGAAGGGATTATGCGTAACTGTATCAAAACCATAAAACGTGTATTCTTTTTATGGGTTTTTATTTTATTCCTTGTATCCGGTTGTGCTACTCCAAAACATTCTAATACTCTTATCTTTGGTACAAATACCAAGTTTGCTCTGGATGTCTCATCTGACCCATCTGGGTCGCCCAGTGTTACTTTTGGATATAAGCGGCAGGAGGCTGTTTGGATGCCGCTTTTGGCAAATAAGGACAATAATGGCACCCCTGCTGATTGTTCAAATGGTAATGGTAATTGCATGTTCAAAGGTGTCTCAGATGGGGACACATATTCTGTTCTTGCAAGTTTTGGTGCCAAGTTTTCAGGAAAAGGTGATACAAGTGGTGCTACGGCAGAAGGTGGTCTTGCCCAATACTTTGCAACAGGATGGGCCGCCAGAACACTTGCCAAGGAAGGCGGTTCCAGACTGGTATCTGTTCAGCCAGCCGATTCTGAGTTATATGCGGAGGCTAAAAAGAAGGGGGTAGAGATGGCAAAGATACTCTTAACAAAAAAGGATGAGATATTATTATATGTAGCCCCAAATAATACTTTAGATACGTCGAAATGGGAATCATTAATAGACAAGACTGATCTTGCTGATAAAATAAAAACAAAGCTCAAGGGATTAAATGACTTTAATTCAGTTAATCAACGATTAGAGATGGATGCCGCAATGAATGGTACTGAAGTTAATGCACTTCATAAAAAAATTGAATAAATAACCTTAATGCAAATACGCGAAAGGAGATAATATGCCAACAATAGTTATAAAATTAGTGGACAAAAATAAACCCATTGAGAAGGCTCAAGCGGAAGGTGAACTTGAAGGTGCTGGATTTAAGATAGTTTATAACGACTCCGCAGATATGATCGGTGTAGACGCTGTTAAGCATGGCGATGGCGAAGAAACATATAGTGCAGGGTATGTGATTATCGGGAAAAAGTAAACATGGTTATTTCAGCATGGGACAAATAGGGGACAGCATCATGGATGCACTATACAGCGCGCGTCGGTTAGCTCTTTTGGTAGTCTGCACCGCAATTTCAAGAACCACAACGCGCTGCTATATTTTGAGATCACCGTCATATAAGCAGCTAATAATTTCATGGACTTGAACAGGCTACCACGCAAGCATAGAGGGTCACAAGTATATCGGGTCACCTATAGAGGAAAATGGCAAGACCCTTAAGGACAGAATACCCTGGAGCCTTACCTCATATGTGTAATGAAACTAAAAAATGGAATATAGGAGATTCATCAAGGAAGTGGAGATAACTAAATGGGTTCTATAAGCGATAAAATAGAATCTAAAGGAGAGCCACAATGAATATGAATCTAAATAAACAACTTGCCCTGATGTCAGATGCAGATGCTGAAATTTGTCTCAATGGTATTCTAAAGGGGTTAATAACTGTTCAGCCTTTGTATGCGGAGTTATTGAACTCTCCAGGAGAGATGGAGAAAATTGTCGGAATGGCAGCCCCCGGTTTTAAACAAAGTTTTTCTAAGTTAAAAGAAGTTATTACTCAAGAGCAACCCAGAGCAATTCGCGTTCTTCTTATAGAGATGGCTGAAGATCCGAGTCTTAGTGTGCGACTTGAGGCATGGCTGAAAACGGCACGGCCCAAACTGCTTGAGCCTGTAACCAGCGCGCTTGTCCTCGCAGGTATTATTATGGTTCTTTCTGCCCATATCAATATTGAATATGAAAATAATGATGGAAAAAAACATCTCAAAGTAAAAGTGGAGAAGAATCCTACAACCAGCAAGATTTTGGAAAAATTTTTCACCTTTTTTAAATAATTTGTACGGGAAAAGGATAATATCCTCGTGAAGGAAAATGCCATCTTTCAATTAATAAGAAATTGCAGCCGCTTTTAAACCTGAACTATGTTAAGGTTTATTATTTATCAAGTACTTGATTCGAATGCGAACTAAAACTGAGGGAATATCTATATGAAAAGAAAAAGACCGATATTTCATCTCTACATTTTAGGCCATATTGCTGATATTACCCAACCGCAATTTTTCATTACTTTTGCTGAGTTCCAAGGGGCCAGAGCTATAGAGCGGATTCAGGTGAATCGGCCGCAAGTGGAAAGATTAGCTGAAAATATTCGGAATTTGCGCGCATTCATAGAGGCAGGGTTTCCACCTTTTGAAAGGACTTCCCTTGAACAACTTGGGAGCGAACTGTTTGATTTAATCATCCGAGGCAATGTAAAACGCCTATTCGACAGGGCTACTGGCCCGAACCAAGAAATATTACCATTTGAAATCTATTTAGAGGATTTTGGGATAGCAAGTTGGCCATGGGAATATCTTTATGATTCCTCTACAAGAGTATTTTTGTGCCAGGAATTTCACCCAATATCCCGCGGTATTTTTTCTCTTAGTTCCTGGAAATTGTTTCCACCCAAAGAGGAAAAGGTTCGTATTCTATTGCTCATTGGTGTTCTGCCGGATGACCCCGGAACGACTCCTGAAGAAGAAATTAAGTGGATTCAAGAGGTATTTAACAGCGAGTTAGCCACCGAGACTGTAGATATAAAAATCATGCAAGCTATAGAGCCAATAGAACTGCGAAGAGAGCTTCAGACAAACACCTATGATATTTTGCACTTCTTTGGCCATGCTCGCTTTGATGATAATAGAAAAGAGGGCTATCTAAAACTTGAACGGCCAAATACTGAGCCCCATAAATTTTACGCTAACGATTTCAGTCAGCTTCTCTCTGGTAGGAATATTAGACTGGTATTCCTCAATGCCTGCGAAACTGCCAGAAGCGCACAAAATAGTGACCCTGCTCGCAGTTCTATCGCGGCTGCAATTTTGGAAAGAGGAATTCCTGCGGTAATCGCCACACAGTTTTCCATCCCTGATACCAGTGCTCATTTTCTATCATCTATGGTTTACAACGCTCTGGTCACAGGGAAACCACTAGTAGAAGCGATGCTAGATGGCAGGCAAGCAATGTCGCATGCTGAGAAAGGGCAGTTCTTCGATTGGGGAATTCCAGTGCTTTACTCTTCTGATCCAGAACTGGTTATTTTCCCTCAAGCGAAAGATAAACAGCAGCCCAAATGGGTAAAAGGCTTTGAAAGGGCTAGCAAATCCTCCAGTATGATTAAGAAATTAAGGGAAATAATAGTAACAGGTGGCCCATCGATCATAGTGGAACGGACTGCTCAATCACCAAATAAGGATAAAGCAAAAGTTCGAGTCGCCTTAGTTGACCTAGATTCCAAGGCTGGTTTTTTGCCTGAACTTATTGAGGCAGCCAACCTGGTTCAATTCTACTACGATTTTCAAGTTGCATATCTTCCTCTACCGAGCGGAGCTATCAGGATTGATTTCGAAAAAGGAAAGGCTCCTCCCCAGATTTTTCTACCGAGAATTGACAAATATTTTAGCACAAAACCTAAAGATTGAAACGTAGATAAGGTTTGCTGCATGACCAGCAGCTTGGTGGCTGGAGAGGAGAATGGGAGATTATTTTGGAACCACTTCTCAGCATCACTTAGCAGTAACACGAACGTCTTCGTTATCTCGACATTTAATATGAGACAATATGCCCGACAGGCCAACATGTCTTTTGCCAAATCAATGCTACGGCTATGTCTTTCGATGCTCGTTGCAACAGATCTGCGATATCGGATTTGCTTCCATGACCAAACTGTAGGGTGCTTATTCGATTACTGCGAGAATAGATCTGACATTGTAGTGGGACTGCGCAAAATGCGTTTTGACCATGATATATGTCGTAATGCCATTAAGGACGAGGATCAATTGAATGCTATCGATAAACTTATTGCTTTAAAAGTTCCCCCTATTTAGTCAGAGGTTTGAACATTGTGGGTCTTGTATTAGAACTTAGGATTTTCCTGTTGTGCTTGGATATTTTCTAGGGGAATAGGCGAGAAACCTAGCAAATAAATTCATCGAACTAATAAATTGTAGATCTGATGAAAGGTAAAGGTCTTACTATTTCCTTGGGATATGAACTGATCGGGTATTTTACCATCACCAAACCACTCAAATATCCCCCATGCGCGTGTTGTTTGATATAAGTTTTTTACAGTATCCGTTTTGGAGACTGCGTGGAGTATCTGAGATAAAACATCCTCATATTCTATGGCCCGGATAAAGAATAAGCCCTGCTCAATATCGGTCGCGTCAAAAAGCAAATCCAACATTATTTTATTGTCGTAGTATGCGGAGGCTCTCCATATAAAACGGGGCATACTCGTCATCAGAATCTCTTTACGATAATCTATGCTTAAAGGCAGATCAAGGTCGATAATATCTTTTTTAAAATCATTTACAGTAGTTAAATAAATATCCCATACTAATTGACTTAATAAAGGTATTGCTTTTATGTTTCTAAGGTCCTCAATGAATGCATCAAATGAATTTATTGCATCATGAACTAGATTAAATGGAATACGGATTTTATGATACACCGGCGCAATTAAAGTATCTGGAACAGCCCTAACAGCATTAACGCTTCCATTAAAAGAAGTAGACAGTGAGTCAGCTTTTATGTCCGATAAACTTACCTTAATACCATCAAAATTCATGCGTGCAAAAGGACCCACTTGATCATCATGCACATATATTTTATCTATGCAATAAGCCTTAAGTAGAGAGCCGGGTAGGCTTACTGAATCTGGTATATTCCCCCCAAGACTATATCCTGTTATCGCAACGGCATGCCTCCCTAAATATTTAACTTTTTTTCTTCGCTGGTTTGAAATATCATATAGAGTTATGCAAAGAATTAAGGGAATTTTACCTCGCAAGTATGCATACAAGGTACCCTTTAAAACAAATATATCAGAAACGCCCTCAATAAGAGGTTCTAGCGAAACACTACGTATGGCTTGAGCCATTTGCGCAGGAGTTAAACCTTCACTTGGTAAGCTCCGGTTAGGCATTTCGTGGTCTGGAAGAATATTAGCTTGTTTAGTTATTTCAACAGGTGATGGAATGGGATGCTGAAATAACTTTCCGGTGCCTTGGAATACTGACCACAGAGCGCTGGTAGCACATGCAGCGGCAACACTATCCTGTTCCTGGAAGGCGAGAGTCTCTGTATTTAGAGGAATACCAAATAAATTAGCCTCATAGTTACGTACTATTGGAAACCTTCTACGATTTTCTTCTGGATATGTTCTAAGGCAAGTCCGGCCAATAATAGTTTGGGGAAGAGGCTTAACTACTATAAAGCCCAAATAAGCATCTTGAAGGTTACCTTTACTTCGGGATTTAGTCTTTTTTTTCCTACTACCTACAATAAGTTTCCAGAATTGTTCTTCGGAGTATTCGTCCTTAAAAAAGTGTAATCGGGTGCATCTGCGTTCATAATCCTGGAAACATTTTACATAATAATTAGAAAAATCTTCAAGGAAATCATGGTCAACATATTCTTTTTCGATGATTATTGTTTTTGCCTTTAACTCCTCAAAATATTCCTTAAAATATGCGATATGAGATTTTGTGTTAACAAACGACAAGGAAGCCTGCGAGCATTCAGCTAGTATTTGTTTTAGGTTATCAATACTATAAGGTTTGACTTGAAAGCCGACAAACATTACATGTTATTATAAAGTGATAGGGTCATGGAGGCTTTTCGGGTCTACACGTCTTGCTTTATCCAACCGTGATGTGGTTTCCTGGGCATCCCGAAGCGCATTTTTAATAGCATTTTTGCCTTCTTCAGATGTAACATAATTTTTAGCTTTACTGATTATTTCATCAATGTTAATATTTGTATTCATGTTTTTCTGTTTTCTCATCTTATATTCCCTCCTTATTAATTAGGAGTTGCTAGATGAATGATCAAATTTCAATATTGTTAAGTCCTCTTGTTTTTTGCATTACAGTATTATAAAGCAAAGTGAGAATTATTATATTATACAGTATACCTCACCAAATTTACTGATGCGCTAAAATAGCTCAACGTTTTGTAAAAATCTTAGGGACGAATAATTATGCATTTCATAAGGAGCTTTGTCAAGTAGATTTTCAGTCCTAATAATAGACATTGACCATAGTAAAACATAAAAACCCCTCTTGGAATAAGGGTTTCGGTGAAGTATAATCTTCACCTAACAGGTGAAACCACAAATCCAAAAAAGGGGTAGGAATATGATACAACAAAGTGTAATGCCATTCAAGCTTAAAAGGACAGAAGAGAGGATCACAGCAAGAAGCGGCCTTGCCATATATGGCGAATGGATGAAGGCCATGGGTGTAGAAGCATTGACAGCCCAGCATCTACCAAAACCCGGCTCTGGTCATGGTTATAAAGCTATCAGCTATGTTGGCCCCCTTTCTTTTAGCCTTTACGGAGGTGGAGTGGGTATTGAAGATACAAAGGAAATTCGAGAGGACCACACGCTAAAAGAGGTTATCGGGTTGAAATGTGTACCTTCTTCCTCAGCTATTGGAGACTGGCTAAAACGGATGGGTGAGAGAGGAGGCGCCCAAGGGATGGAGAGGATCAATGAGGCGATCACGAGCAGGGCGCTAAAACAGGACAAAAGGGATAGCTATACCCTGATCATCGATCCAACTTTAATTGAGGCAGAGAAGAGGGAAGCCAGGATGACCTATTTAGGATTTAAGGGATACCGGCCTGTAATAGCTACCCTCAAGGAGAATGGGTTGGCTGTTGCCTACCGGTTTAAAGAAGGGAATGACAATGGCGGCAGGCTTGAAATTATAAAGCGAGCCATATCCAATATGCCTTATGGGAAGAAGATCGAGGAGGTTCTTTTGGATAGCGAATACTATATTAATGAAGTTATTGACTACCTTACCTCGATCGGGGTGCGGTGGGCAATTGGAAAAGTAGGGGGGGTCGCATCTTTCATTTTGACTTTAAGCCGCCTTTGATCTTCCTATGCCCATAGAAAAGAGCAGGTAAGCTACATACAGACCCCCTGTAATGGCAGATAACAGGTGGAAGTTCATTAATGAGATTTTCCTCCTTTACTTTTTCCCCATTTTTATCAATAATACAGATATGGGAAGTCTTGGAATGCGGATCGGTCCCACAGTAAATTTCATAGCCAAGCAGCCACCGGCGATTTAAAAGGAAGGGAATGTATTTTTGAAATATCGTATTGAATACTCCCCTGAAACAGAGGATCATTTTCGACACCTATTAAAGCGACAACAAGTTATGATATTAGACGCTGTTGAAAAACAGTTGCAATTTCAGCCTGATATTGAGACAAGAAACCGCAAGCCTATGCGCCCTAATCCTCTTGCTCCCTGGGAATTACGGATTGGCAATCTTCGAGTTTATTATGATTTTAAAGACAGCCCAGAACGAGTAGTATGTATCCGTGCTGTTGGAATCAAAGATAGGAACAATGTTAGAATTGGAAAAGAGGTGATAAGATTATGAAGACTAAAACTATTGAACTTTCAAAGGCTAACTTGCCGCTTTCTGATTACACAAAAAAGGTTAAAAAGGAACCTGTGATAATTACCAAAGAAGGCAAACCCGTTGCTGTCTTGGTGAGCATAAGTAATGCAGACATTGAGACTGTATCTTTGAGCAATAATCCAAAGTTCATTGCCCTAATTGAGCGATCACGGACCAGGCAGAAATCAGAAGGAGGAATTTCATCAGAAGAAATGCGTCGGCGGCTTGAAAAGCCAAAAAATTCGGCACACGTCGGATAACACAGGCTTTGCGGCACTCCAATATTGAAAGGGTAAAAAAGGGTAAAGGGGACGGTTCTCGTTAATTTATAATTTAAACCCACTGTATCAAGATTGGGAGGAGGCCGGGATTGTAGGACTCAGGATTTCGAAAAGACATCCCTCACTTAGGACCAAGCGCTTTGCCCTTATCAACGATATTCTAATCGCGCTCTGCTCCAGGCGGATTGGGGCAACGTTGGTCACCTGGAACAGCAAGGACTTTCAAATCATCTCCACCATTAAGCCCATCCGATTAGAGGTGTAGGAATAAGAAGCGGCAAGCTCACACTCCAACGAATCCGCCTCAGGCGGAACTAAGGTCTAAATAGCGATAATTAGGGACAAGGGACACAGAGCCTGTCATTGTCCCTTGTCCCTTTGCCTTTCAATGGGCAGCGCTCTGCTGGTTGATGGCGAAGGTAGCAAAATAAACGGATAACTTGACACCATAAATACCATATGGTATAAAACACCATATGCCTGCAAGGCTATTGTATCGTTCCAGATTTATCTATCCGGATGGGGCCATACGTGAAATGGTGCTATGGAGGTTACCAAAGGCCACGGCTGAACGACGTCATGGCATAAAATACAGGCTCCATTACAGCTCGGCCGATGGTACTATTATGATAAGGTATGACAATGAGGCAGGAAAAGGGGATCATCGGCACTATATGGATCGTGAAGATCCTTACACCTTTCTTGATGCCGAGACACTGGTAGCTGATTTTCCGGCAGACATTAAAAAGGTTAGGAAGGAGGAAGAACATGGGAAAGAAACGAGAGATAAGGGTTGAGATCAAAGGGGAACAAGAATCGGCCCAGGAGTTTGTGGAGGTCTACAAACGTGCTTTAAAAGGGAAATCGCCACGAGGAGCAATTGAACGGATCTACTTTGCCGATATGGAAACCTTAACTAGGATCTTAAGCAACCGCCGTTTGGAGCTATTGCAGACGCTGCATCGCTATAGATCTCTGAGCATAAGGGCATTGGCAAAACGGATGGGTCGAGACTACAAAAATGTTCACGGAGACGTACAGGTCCTCAAACGCGCAGGACTCATTGAAATTGATCAGTCCGGCTGTTTACTGACACCTTGGGACCATATTACAGCAGAGATCTCACTGGCAGCTTAAAGGAGGTCTTCTTCAAATGTAAAGCGCCGGCAGGGAGGGGACAAAAATCTTTGCCAGACCCTCATCCTCCTTTTGAACTCCCAATGACTTATCGTATATAAAAAAGTGGGATTTGTCAGTGTAATGTTGAGTGGGGTCCCCTCCCCTGACGGGAGGGGAATTTCCGGGAAGGCATTAACCCTGCTATAGAGATCCTTAATCTGATTATCTTGTAAAACCCTTTCCATAGCCAAGGTTTAAGTATTATCCCATATCCGAACCCGAACATAGGACGAGTAAAGATAGAATCAAAGCCTTCTGCCCATCTATTATTTACACCGAACCTTTTTGTGCCTAACAGCAGGTGGATTATTAATTTCCAATTTTTAATGAACGATGTAGGGGCACGATGCATCGTGCCCCTACGGGAAAAATGGGGATTATTATGCATTCTCAAAGCTTATTCCGAGCACCTCATACTCAAACTTAGCGGCAGGTGTAGTTATCTCCACAATATCACCTACCTTATGGCCTATCAGGGCCCTTCCGACAGGAGACTGAACGGATATCTTACCCTCCTTCAGATCAGATTCCTCCTGACCCACCAGTGTATACCTCTTTTTCTCCCCGGACTGTGCATCGCTTAATACCACAGTTGCCCCGAAGACGATCTTCTCTGTTGAAAGATTTCTAGTGTCTATTATGGTCGCGCCGGCCAGTTTCGCTTCCATATCCTTTATCTTTCCCTCTACAAAGGACTGCTTCTCCTTGGCCGCATGGTATTCGGCATTCTCGGAAAGATCTCCATGGGCCCTTGCCTCGGCAATCTCTTTTATTATCTTTGGCCTCTCAATCTTCTTGAGGCGCTCAAGTTCGCTTCTTAACTTCTCATATCCGTCTTTTGTTATCGGAACCTTCAATTTTGACCTCCGTAGCCATATCCGGAGGGGGACAAATCCCCCTTATGTATGATATCCCTGGAGGGGCTTAACATCTATACCCCTTGACCGGGCTGCCTCGATCCCCTTGACTGCTGCGTTGGCCCCGCCTATTGTAGTGAAATATGGTATGCTCTCGGTTATAGCAGACCTCCTGATAGAATATGAATCAGACTGAGAGATCTTGTCCCCTACTGTGTTTATTATCAGGGCGATCTCCCCATTTTTTATATGATCAACTATATGGGGCCTCCCCTCCTTAACCTTATTAACACTTGAAATCTCTATGCCATTACCCTCCAAAAATAGCGCTGTCCCTTTTGTTGCAGATATAGAAAAGCCCATTGCCGAAAGGAACTTTGCAGCAGGTACTATCTTGGGTTTATCACTCTCCTTGACGCTTATAAAGACCCTTCCCTTGATCGGAAGCAGTACCCCGGCAGCGGCCTGGGCCTTCAGGAAGGCCGATCCGAAATTATCGTCGATACCCATAACCTCCCCTGTTGACTTCATCTCAGGTCCCAGTATGGTGTCAACGCCCTTAAATTTATTAAATGGAAACACAGCCTCCTTCACTGCTATATGCCTAATCACCCTCTCTTCAGATATTCCAAGATCCTTTAATCTCACTCCGATCATCACCTTCATGGCAAGTTTGGCAAGTGGGATACCGGTCGTCTTGCTCACAAAGGGTATAGTCCGGGATGCCCTCGGGTTTACCTCAAGGATAAAGACCTCGCTGTCCTTCACAGCAAACTGGACATTCATGAGGCCCACTACATTGAGACCCCCTGAAAGCGCATAGGTCTGCCTCCTGATCTCCTTGATGATCCCCTTATCAAGTGAGAAGGGCGGTAATACACATGCGGAATCTCCGGAATGGACACCAGCCTCCTCTATATGCTCCATGATCCCGCCTATTACCGTATCAAAACCGTCAGATATGGCGTCTACATCCACCTCTATTGCATCCTCAAGATATTTGTCTATGAGAACAGGGTGTTCAGGAGATGCCTTCACCGCCCTTATCATATACTCCCTCAGATTATCCTCACTGTAGACTATCTCCATGGCCCTGCCTCCCAATACATAAGAGGGCCTTACAAGGAGGGGGTAGGAGATCTTACCCGCTATTGATACCGCCTCATCTGTCGACCTTGCGATCCCGCTCTCCGGCTGTCTTAACTTAAGACGATCAACGAGGGCCTTAAACCTCTCTCTGTCCTCGGCCATATCTATTGAATCAGGGGGTGTCCCAAGGATCTTCACGCCTGCCCTTTCAAGAGCAACGGCAAGCTTAAGCGGCGTCTGTCCTCCAAACTGGATTACCACACCGTCCGGCCTCTCTGTATCTATAATATTCAGGACATCCTCCTTTGTCAGCGGTTCAAAATAGAGCCTGTCAGAGGTATCATAATCGGTGCTTACCGTCTCGGGATTGCAGTTTACCATTATGGTCTCATACCCCTCTTCGCGAAGGGCAAAGGCCCCATGTACGCAACAATAGTCAAACTCTATCCCCTGGCCTATCCTGTTAGGGCCTCCTCCCAGGATTATTACCTTTTTCCTGTTGGTAGGCCCGGATTCACACTCAGACTCATATGTAGAATATAGATATGGGGTATACGCCTCAAATTCTGCGCCGCAGGTATCCACCCTCTTATAGCTTGGTGTGATTTTCAGGCCCGATCTCAGGGCCCTGATCTGATCCTCGTCCTTTCCGATAAGTCCTGCGATCCTAACATCTGAGAATCCATATTCCTTGGCCCGTCTCAAAAGATCAGGGGGTAGGGGGTATAAGGGGGTAGGGGGTAGGCGGTCAGGTGCTAAAGAGTCCAGGGACAGAGAGGTCGAATCCACGATTCCCTCTCCGTGATCCCTGCACCCTGCACCCTGCACCCTGATCTTTTCTTCCATCTCCACGATCTCCCGTATATTATTTATAAACCAGGAGTCTATGCCTGTCAGGCTGCCTATTTCATCCGTACCCATCCCGGATCTTATTGCATCTGCTACAAACCAGATCCTCTCCCAGTTGGGGGTCTTAAGTTTCTCGACAATGATATCCCTCTTTTTTTCCGCTGTTATATCCCTCTCATATATCCTTTCTTCAAACCCATAACTGTCGATCTCAAGCGACCTTATGCCCTTTTGCATCGACTCTTTAAATGTCCTCCCTATGGCCATTGCCTCGCCCACAGACTTCATCTGCGTGGTTAAGGTAGCATCTGCATTGGGAAACTTCTCAAAGGCAAACCTCGGGATCTTTACAACAACATAGTCGATGGTCGGCTCAAATGAGACTGGGGTCACCTTTGTGATATCATTCTTTATCTCATCCAAGGTATATCCTACTGCGAGCTTTGCAGCTATCTTTGCAATCGGAAAACCCGTTGCCTTGGATGCAAGGGCCGAGCTCCTTGAAACGCGGGGGTTCATCTCTATGACGACCAGGTCGCCATCCTTGGGATTTACGGCAAACTGGATATTAGATCCACCGGTATCAACGCCTATCTCCCTGATTATGGCTATTGCCGCATCACGCATGACCTGGTATTCCTTGTCTGTTAATGTCTGGGCCGGGGCAACAGTTATGGAATCACCTGTATGTATCCCCATCGGGTCGAAGTTCTCGATGGAGCATACGATCACCACGTTGTCCTTTATATCCCTCATCACCTCAAGTTCATACTCCTTCCATCCGAGGATTGATCGCTCGACTAAGATCTCTCCGACCGGGCTTGCCTTGAGACCCCATTCTACATAATCCTCGAACTCCTCCCTGTTGTATGCAATGTTCCCGCCTGCTCCACCCATCGTAAAGGAGGGTCTGACTATTACAGGAAACCCGATCAGGTTCAACGCATGCTCTGCCTCAAAGATTGTCCTTGCGTAGAAGCTCTCCGGTGTCTTAAGGCCTATGCGCCACATCGCCTGCCTGAAGGCCTCCCGGTTTTCTGCCTTATGTATAGCCTCGTAAGAGGCGCCAATCAGTTCCAGGTTGTATTTCTTGAGCAGACCCTTTTCTGAGAGGGCAACTGCCATGTTCAGTGCGGTCTGTCCGCCCATGGTTGGAAGGAGGGCATCAGGCCTCTCCTTGTCTATTATCTTTTCGACAATCTCTATAGTAATAGGCTCTATATATGTGGAATCGGCAAATTCAGGGTCTGTCATGATGGTGGCTGGATTGCTGTTTACCAGGACGATCTTGTACCCCTCTTCTTTTAAGGCCTTGCAGGCCTGGGTGCCTGAGTAATCGAACTCACAGGCCTGCCCTATTATTATTGGGCCTGATCCGATCAGGAGTATCTTGTTTATGTCAGTCCTCTTCGGCATATTAAGACCTAACCTGTCTCCTCAGGATGATAATATCTCTTTGCCTCCGGTATCCGTTCCAGGATCTGCCTCATCCTCTCCTCATCCGAAGGATGCGTTGATAGGAAATCCGGGACACCATGGGATTTGAAACAGAGCCTTCCGATCATTGACAGCCGGCATCCGGCCATCCTTTCCCAGAATCCTATTGCATCCTCAGGGTTATAACCTGCCTTTGCCATCACTATCAATCCGATCCTGTCGGCCTCAAGCTCCTGCTTCCTGCTGAAGGGGAGCATAAGACCTATACCATAGACATCGTATAAGCCCTGCAATACTTGTGGCCCTCTTGTAGCTAGGGCAACAGTGGCCCCGATCATGCCGATGCTGCCGAGAAGTTCGTTGCTCGTCCTCTCCGAACCATGCCTTGCCATAGCATGGGCTACTTCATGGGCCAATACCGTTGCAAGTCCTGCGTCATCCTTTGTAAACTTTAGTATCCCTGTATATACAGCCACCTTCCCTCCCGGGAGTGCAAAGGCATTAGCTGTCTTGTTGTCCTCTATTACTGTGAACTCCCACTTATAATCAGGCCTGTCTGCTGCCTTGGCGATCCTGGTTCCGACCCTCCTGATATCCTCATTTATGACGGGGTCCTTACTGATCTTGGCCTCTTTCAGGAACTCCTTGTAGATTTCCTCGCCAACCTTCTTTTCCGACTCCTCAGAATAGAAGATCATCTGTGACCTCCCTGTTACAGGGGCGGTCTGACAGCCGAAAAAGAAGAAGAAGGCTGAGGCTAAGGATAAGGTTAAGCAAAATCCTTTCCTCAACCTTGACCTAAACCTTAACCTTAAGCATTTATTCATAAAGCTACTATGCCACTATATGTTCCTGTACCCACCCATTCTCAAGGCCGCATTCTGTCATCTGATTGAATCCCCTGTCATACTCCTCTTTTGTTATCCTCCTTGAAAGCTCCGGGATATTATCTGCCTTATATGCCGGGAAATATTGGTCCATGAGACTGATATAGACCTCCTTTGATATTTCAGATGAGATAAGGTGCATCACCTCATCTGTCCCTGAGATATTATTTGGGAGGATAAGGTGCCTTACAACCAACCCCCTTACGGCTATACCATTCTCCATTATTAAATTACCGACCTGCCTGTACATCTCCTTCACGGCAGCGCGATTTACGTCAGGATAGTTTGCCGCACCAGAGTAACGCAAAGAATAGCCCTTATCAGCATAGCGCATATCCGGAAGATATATATCGACTATGCCCTCAAGGAGCTTAAGGGCATCTAAAGAGTCATAACCGCTGGTGTTATAGATAATGGGTATATCAAGGCCGTCCTCTTTTGCCAGCGAGACCGCCTTTATTATCTGGGGGGCAAAATGACTGGGCGTAACCAGATTGATATTGTGACAACCCCTCTCCTTAAGAGAGCACATCATCCGGGCAAGCTGCTCCACCTCCACCTCATTCCCATTGGAAAGCTGGCTTATGGGATAGTTCTGACAGAAGACACATCTCATATTGCAGTTTGTAAAGAAGATCGTCCCTGACCCCCTTGTGCCCGAGATGGAAGGCTCCTCGCCCATATGGATGTTATGACTCGCCACAACAGGCATAAGACCTGAATTGCAGATCCCATTTCTTTGGTCCTCCAGCCTGTTTACCCCGCATGTCCTTGGACAAACCCTGCACCCGTCGAGAAGGGAATAGGCATCCTCAATCTTAATCTTCCAGGCAGACTTTGATAGATCCAGGTAGCTAGGTTTCATAGCTATGGAATCCAAAGATACATAAATCTGGGCCTTATCATATCCCTTATTTCCCTTGATCCGATCCCGACCAGATCGGCCCTCTCCCCTGATATCTTTGAATATATATTGTTCTTGTAGGATGAGGGCCTATAATATACTATAACTGAGGCGTCATCAATGCCGGCCTCCCTCTTTGTTGCCTCAATTGTATCATCAAGATAACCTATCCCATCGATTAGCCCTAAGGCCTTTGCCTGCCCTGCTGTATATATCCTCCCGTCGGCTATCTTTTTTATCCGCTCCAGTTCCATCCCCCTCCCCTTTACTATGACATCCAGGAATCTCCCATACATACTGTCTATTACAGACTGAAAGATCTCCTGCTCCTCCGGGGTAAGGGGCCTGAAGGGGGATCCCATATCTTTTTTCTCACCCGATTTAATAGGTTTCGCCTCCACACCGATCTTCTCAAGGAGGCCCCCTATGTCCACCCTGATCATTATAACACCTATACTGCCCACGACAGAGGTCGGGTGCACCTCGATCCTATCTGCCGACTGGGCTATATAATAGGCGCCGGAGGCCCCAAGATCCATGATGGATGCTATAACCTTCACACCATTTTTTTCCTTATATCTCATTATCTCATTGTATATTATGTCCGATGCGGTAACAGTCCCTCCAGGGGAATTTATCCTTAATATTATCGCCTTTATCCTGTCATCCTTGGATGCCTTTGTCAGCTCCTCCTTTATCCTTTCAACAAGCCCAGGTTCTCCGCCAAGGCCTTCATCCTCTTCGGATATGATACCGGAGACATCCACCAATAGTATCTTGTCCTTACCATGCCCTGATATCCTCTTTTCTTTAAGGGGCTCGACAGGCGCTAAAAGGTTTACAGACAAGAACGTACATCCCACACTGGTGAGGAAGAAAACACATAATAACCCAAACAAAATTGCCCTTCTCATATCAGACCTCAATTGAAGGTTTAATACCAATTCGCCTTCATTCGGCTACCGGCGTTGGCTTCGTCGTCGGCTCCTCAACGTACAAACCGTACGCCTGCGTCGCCTCCTCCTCGCCGCCTTGGTATCCTGTTGAATGCGAATTGGTATAATATGTCCATATTGCCTACCCCTTGTCCCTCCTGTAATCCCTCATCATGGTAACAAAGGAATCAAAAAGGTACCTTGAGTCATGGGGCCCGGGCGACGACTCAGGATGATACTGCACAGAGAAGACAGGGAGGCTTTTATGCCTCATCCCCTCTACTGTATTATCATTCAGATTTATGTGGGTAAGCTCCATCCCGATGCGGCTTACGCCATCGGGATCCACTGCAAAACCATGATTCTGGGTTGTTATCTCAACCTTCTTTGTTGTTAGATCCATGACAGGCTGGTTCCCTCCCCTGTGTCCAAACTTTAACTTGTATGTCCTTCCGCCGAGGGCGAGGGCGAGGAGCTGATGTCCTAAGCATATGCCGAAGACCGGCCTTTTCCCTACAAACCCCGTTATGTTTTTAATGGCATACCCTACCCCTTCCGGATCACCCGGGCCGTTTGAAAGGAAGATACCGTCAGGATTCAGATCCAATACCTGCTCGTATGACGTATGTGCCGGAACAACCATGACATCACATCCGGCATCAACCAGCAACCTTAATATGTTCCTCTTTATTCCAAAATCGTATGCTACAACAAGGAAGCGGGGGGCCTTTTCTGCTGACACTTTCTCCTGCTTCCTATATCCGGTCCCCAATCCCCATCTCCCTTCTTCCCACTTATAGGAATCAGGGCATGTAACCAGCTTGACAAGATCCTCTCCAACCAGACCAGGAGCGGACCTGGCCTTGTTTATCAGGCTGTCTTGGTCAAGATCCTCCGTTGATATAACCCCCTGCTGGGCGCCATGCTCCCTGATATGAACTGTGAGCGCCCTTGTATCTATCCCTTCAATGCCGACTATACCATTATCTTTTAAGTATTGATCGATCCCCTTCCGGGAACGCCAGTTACTCGGAAACCTGCATGCCTCCTTAACAATAAAGCCCTCAACAACCGGTCTTGGGGATTCAATATCCTCATCGTTTACCCCGTAATTCCCGATAAGGGGACAGGTCATTGTTACTATCTGCCCTTTATAAGAGGGGTCAGTGAGTACCTCCTGGTATCCTGCCATGCTTGTGTTGAAGACAACCTCCCCTGTTGTCTCACCCTCTGCACCGAATGACCTCCCTTCAAATATCCTCCCGTCTGCCAGTGCCAGTATAGCCTTCTCCATCACCATACGATCACCTTGAAAATACTATCCTCCCGTCTGCCAGCGTCATAAAGACAGATCCCTTGACCTTCCATCCGGCAAAGGGGCTGTTCTTTCCCTTTGATCTGAATCTTGCCGCATCAACCACCCATCTCTCGTCAAGATCTATGATTGCAATATCTGCGTCGGCACCGACAGCAAGGCATCCCTTATCTATCCCTAATACCCTGGCCGGATTTATTGTCAGTCTTGAGATCGCCTCCTCGAGGCTGAAGATGCCGGCCTCAACAAGGCCCAGTGTCAGGGATAATGCCGTCTCAAGCCCGGATATCCCAAATGGGGCCTGATCAAACTCAAGCTCCTTTTCCTCCAGTGCATGGGGGGCATGATCTGTTGCTATAAGATCGATCGTCCCGTCCTTCAGGCCTTCTCTGACCGCAGCCATGTCCAAAGAAGTCCTAAGCGGCGGATTTACCTTTGCATTTGTATCGTATCCCTCTACGGCCTCCTCTGTTAGGGCAAAATAGTGCGGCGCTGTTTCTGCGGTAACTGCGATCCCCCTCGCTTTTGCCTCCCTTATGATCCTGACCGACCCTGCCGTCGATATGTGGGCCAGATGAAGCCTACATCCGGTATATTCCGCCAATAAAATATCCCTTGCAACCATTACCTCTTCAGCAGCAGGCGGTATCCCGTGAAGGCCAAGCCTGGTTGAGATGATCCCCTCATTCATTACCCCCCCTGATGACAGATTAGTATCTTCGGAGTGGGAAATAACGAGTATATTAAAAGCCTTGGCATATTCCATGCCTCTCCGCATCACCTCGCTATTCATCACAGTCCTGCCATCATCGGATATGGCTAAGCATCCCGCATCATATAGTTCACCTATCTCTGCCAGCTCTACCCCCTGGGACCCCTTTGTTATTGCCCCGATTGGGAGGAAATTCACAATTCCCACCTGTTTAGCCCTTGACTTGATAAATTCCGTAACAGTCCTGTTATCATTTACCGGATTTGTATTCGGCATGGGACAGATGGTAGTGAAACCTCCTGCAGCGGCTGCCTCTGATACACTCCTTATATCCTCCTTATACTCATAACCAGGTTCCCTGGCGTGGGTATGCATATCAATAAGACCTGGAATTACAACCTTCCTTGAGGCATCTATCAGATGTTCGCATTCATGACACGGGTTTAAGTCCTTTCCTATTGAGGTGATCTTCCCACCCTCAATAAGAATATCCTTTATCTCTCCCCTTTTTGCTTTGCCATCTATCAGATAGCCGCCCTTTATCAATATGCCCATTAAGCCCTGCCTGCTGATAAAAGATAAATCACGGCCATCCTCACGGCTATGCCGTTTGTCACCTGGTCCATTATCACCGAGGATGCACCATCCGCAAGGTCTGATGTTATCTCCACCCCCCTGTTGACCGGACCCGGGTGCATAACCAGGGCATCCTTTTTGGCAAACCTCAACCTTTCACTATTTAAGCCATAGAGCCTTGAATACTCCCTTATGCTCGGGAACAGGGCCTTCCCCTGTCTTTCAAGTTGAAGCCTGAGCATCATCACTACATCCGCCCCGGATAGGGCTTCATCAAGATCATGGTAGACCCTGACCCCTAGTTTATCAATCCCGGCAGGTATCATGGTAGGCGGGCCGGCCACCCTCACGTCCGCGCCCATCTTCACCAGGGCGTATATGTTGGACCTTGCCACCCTGCTGTGCGCAATATCGCCTACAATGGTGACTATTAATCCGTCCAGCCTCCCCTTTCTTTCCCTGATAGTATAGAGATCGGTTAATGCCTGGGTAGGGTGCTCGTGTGATCCATCACCTGCATTTATGACTGAGCTTTTAAGTCTTCTGGCAAGTCTGTCCGGTGCCCCGGAGGAGGAGTGCCTGACCACTACAATGTCGGCCATCATTGCCTCAAGATTTTTCGCAGTATCAAATAGCGTCTCTCCCTTAACAACGGAACTTGTTGCAACAGATATATTCAGCAGGTCTGCAGAAAGCCTCTTTGCCGCAAGTTCAAAGGATGTTCTGGTCCTTGTGCTAGGCTCAAAGAAGAGATTCACCACTGTCTTTCCCCTGAGGGCCGGTACCTTCTTAATGTCGCGGCTTGAGACCTCCTTTAATGACTCTGCGGTATCAAGAATGAGACCGATCTCATCTGTCTCTAATTCCCTTATGCCGAGCAGGTCTTTTCCCTTAAGCCCCATCCTCTATCACCACCCTATTTTCATCCCCCTGATCAAGCGTAACTTTAACAACCTCATTTCTAGAGGTCGGCAGGTTCTTCCCCACATAATCAGGCCTTATCGGCAGCTCCCTGTGTCCCCTGTCTATCATCACTGCTAGCTGTATCTCCTTCGGCCTTCCAAGGTCCATAATCCCATCTAAGGCGGCCCTTATTGTCCTCCCTGTATAAAGCACATCATCCACAAGGATTATCTTCTTGTCTGTTACATCAAAGGGTATCACTGTCTTTCTTAGGATCGGCTGCTCCTTCTTACTAGATAGATCGTCCCTGTAGAGTGTAATATCAAGCTCGCCTATCGTGAGATCAATCCCCTCAAGCTCCTTAATCTTCCTGGCCAGATGATTGGCCAGATCTACACCGCCCCTCCTGATCCCGATAAGGACGAGGTCCTGGGCCCCCCTGTTTCTCTCAATGATCTCATGGGTAATCCGGCTTAAGGCCCTGTTTATCCCCATGCTATCCATTATCAGCTTATTGCCCACCGGTGTCCCTTCCTTATTGACAATAAAAAAACCTTCTGCCCGTGGGGGAGAAGGTCTCCTAATTCTTTGTTGCTTATGTAAGATAACATCAAGACTCCCTTTATAGTCTCACAGGACTATTTAAAAGGTTTCACTATATACTAATTTAATTTGATAGATGTGTCAAGAAGATTTCCCGTTACATCCACTGGTGTAAGGTTTGCGTATAACAAAGAGTGAAGGGCGCGGCGTTATTACCGCGTCCCTCTTTGGCGGGTTATCGGGCCTTCAATAGATACATGCATCCAATATGGACAGAACCTCTTCAAGCAGATTATCTGAAGCCCTTCCCATGCGTTTAGCCTTCCGCGCGCGGAATTCTATCGATTTGACTTGCTCAACCATGACGAATCCCGTGACTTTTGGGTTGTTCGCAACGGCTACGTGGAAAGGAAATCTCCGATCTGTGCTGGTGAGGGGGCAGACAATGGCGAGACCCGTATGGCTGTTGAATAGGGTGTTGCTCACAACCAAGGCTGGCCGCCGGCCTTTTTTCTCTTGGCCGGATTGCGGGTCGAAAGAGACGGCAATAAAGTCACCTTTTTGGGGAACATAGCTTCCCATTTACCAAGCCTCTCTACCGACTGGTTCTCCCCATTCAACTTCCTGGGGTCTGTAATTCTTAGGGATGCGGGAAACCAGTTCTTGAAGACTCAGTCCACCTCGTACGTTCCTCCTTATAGGAGTAATGACAATCACGCCGTCTCGTGTGGATACATCGACAGGATCACCAATCGATATCTGAGTCTCCTCAAGTACCTGCTTAGCAAGGCGGAGGCCCTGACTGTTGCCCCATTTTTGCACTTTCGTGACCATATTCCATACCTCCTTTCGTATATACGAAGTATAGCCCTAGGTCCATTTCATGTCAAATCTATTGTAGGCTCAACACGGGACTGAGCCGCCGCGAAGCGGTGTATTCCAATGCGGACGTATTCTCATGGAGACGTAGTTTAGTTATTTAAATAACTTGTCAGAGATTTCCCAAGGTCACTGTTTTCTCTTACCAATGCCTCCCCTCGCATGGAAGCAGAATGAATGATTGTCTGGTGGCCACATCAAGCGTACCGGTCCAATTCTTCGATGGTCTGAACTGCATTGGCTCTAAGCGGGTTTAAGTGGATGTATCGGACAAGTTGATACTCGTATCTATGCGACCATTTTAAGGCTGATACGCATCCCAGCCTTTGTTGCAAGCGCGATGAGCATTTCCAAGCTGAACTTCTCCCATTTTCCTCTTATTAGATCAGAGACCCGGGACTGACTGACACCAAGAATCTCAGCCGCTTTTGCTTGTGTCAATTTTTTGTTCTTGATGACCTTCCGAAGATCAGTCATGATCTCAGAACGCATCTGAAGAATTGCGGCTTCCTCAAGGGGAAAGCCGAGATCAAGGAATACGTTGCCGGAAGATTTAATAATAGGTTCTTTCATAATACTACCCTCCAATTTGCTTGAATCGTTTGCGAGCTAATTCAATATCGTGTTGATTCGTTTTTTGGTTCTTCTTTTGAAACGAATGGAGCACATGTACCGCGTCCTCGAATTTCGCCACGTAAATAATGCGCCATTCTCCCAGGACATGAATACGGATTTCCTTGACCCCGCGTCCTATGCTTGGCATAGGTTTCCAATCGGTCGGCTCAAGTCCGCATTGAACGGAATATAATTCAAAGCCCGCCGCTTTGCGAGCTTCGTCCGGGAAGTTCCGGAGATCGTCCAAGGTTGAGCCTATGAAGTTTAGAGGTTTCATAATCTCGTTTTATATTATATAAGTTTTTATATATTATGCAAGCAGAAACTTTGAGGGTGTAAAGAGGCATTCACCGGTTTATGTTCATCCGCACGGGTGATCAGCTATGTTATTTCAAAACTTGAGAGCACGCGGCTATTACTTAGTAAGTTTAAGAAGATTTACGAGCAGCAACAGAACGAGCACCAAATGGATAGAGTCTTGTTTTTTGATGTTACACCACTTTGGATCATTCAGCCCGTGCTTAAACTTTATATCAAATATCAAGATACAAGACCTTACCGTCTTGGTGACCCTCTTGGTATGCACAGTCTGACGCATGGTTGGACAGTCGTGCTCATCTGATGGTCTCGCCAAAACGGACTCTGGGCCTCTCTCACGACCTTAAATATCTGACTCCGCTCCCTCCGACTTTTCCATTTTTATCTCTATAGTTTCAGGGCTGAAATCCTGTTCATTTGGCCAAACAATAGTTCCAAATTCAATCCTGGCCCTCTTAAAATAGTTGTAATCTTTCAATTCTGTGAAGATTCCTTTATCAAGATACGGCGTTACATCAAAGATACCTCTTTCGCCGGTTGATAATTTAACCTTGATTTTGTAGTTAGGTAGAATTTCAAAGGCGGTCACGTCTGGAATCATTTTGTTGCCTCCTACTTCAGCGGTTCAATCTTAAACGGCGGATTGCCTTCGACAGCGAGTGTCCAGTCAGCAATCAATTCGTCCCTGTGGAGTTCGATCCAAGCCTGTACTAATCTCAGTTGGCGTTGAGGAATCTCTCCGTCCAGTATTTCTGCTGTTTCTATATCGATAGAAGCCCTGAACTCGCTGTATCTTACATGAATATGCGGCTTATGGTGCTTATCGTTATCAAAAGAGAACAACTGAACTATGATTCCGTAAAACATGGATATTATCGGCATCTCTTTGCTCCTTGTGTTAAATTTCTCCTGCATCTTGTGTGGGTGCCTGTATGATGTAGTATAAATCTCTATCCCAAGCTGAGGCAATAGCATCGGATCATTTAGAATCTCTTCATATATGAAAATGGGGTGTGTCCCTTTTATCGCAAAGGGGAACATCGCGGCGGCTTTTATTACCGCGTCCCTCTTGAGCGCGTTGGGCCTTCAATAAATACATGCATCCAATATGGACAGAACCTCTTCAAGCAGATTATCTGAAGCCCTTCCCATGCGTTTAGCCTTCCGCGCGCGGAATTCTATCGATTTGACTTGCTCAACCATGACGAATCCCGTGACTTTTGGGTTGTTCGCAACGGCTACGTGGAAAGGAAATCTCCGATCTGTGCTGGTGAGGGGGCAGACAATGGCGAGACCCGTATGGCTGTTGAATAGGGTGTTGCTCACAACCAAGGCTGGCCGCCGGCCTTTTTTCTCTTGGCCGGATTGCGGGTCGAAAGAGACGGCAATAAAGTCACCTTTTTGGGGAACATAGCTTCCCATTTACCAAGCCTCTCTACCGACTGGTTCTCCCCATTCAACTTCCTGGGGTCTGTAATTCTTAGGGATGCGGGAAACCAGTTCTTGAAGACTCAGTCCACCTCGTACGTTCCTCCTTATAGGAGTAATGACAATCACGCCGTCTCGTGTGGATACATCGACAGGATCACCAATCGATATCTGAGTCTCCTCAAGTACCTGCTTAGCAAGGCGGAGGCCCTGACTGTTGCCCCATTTTTGCACTTTCGTGACCATATTCCATACCTCCTTTCGTATATACGAAGTATAGCCCTAGGTCTATTTCATGTCAAGTCTATTTTAGGCTCAGTCCCGCGTTCTCCCTGCAGGGAGAACGTAAAGGTGAGGGGCGCGGAGCGAGCGGCAGCGCCGCTTGCGGAGCGTCCCTCTCGACCGCCATGTTAGGCGCGTGCGAAGGCATCACTCGTGTGCCGCGCCTGAATCGAAGACCACAGCCTCCTGGCCAACCTCTACCTCCCCGTACTTGAGGCCACCCACGCGCTCATAAACGTGCAGAACTGCACCAGTCGTGTTCAGTTGTGTATCGACAAGACGGAAACTACGCGGGATCGTGCCTTCCCCAAACAGGCGCTTGCCGGTACCGAGAGTAACGGGGAACTGCCAGATGCGTAACGTATCGACGAGATCGTGTTTGAGTAGGGTCTGGATAAGGTGGCTGCTCCCGTGGACTTGAATCTCGCCGCCCTCCTGTGCCTTGAGCTTCGTGACCTCTTGGGCAACGTCGCCTTTGAGCAGGATGGAGTTGTTCCAGTTGACCTCATTGAGGGTCCTGGATGCGACGAACTTCGGCCGGGTATTGAGGGCCACGGCGATCTCGTCCGCTGAATCGGTGGACTTGGGCCAGGACTCGGCAAAAATCTCGTAGGTCTTACGACCGAGAAGAAAGCCACCGGCGCACTTCGTCCACTCGGTCATGATTTCAACAAACTTCGTGTCGAAGTAAGGGACCAGCCAGCCACCGTGCTGAAAGCCGCCGTCACGATCCTCATCGGGGCCGCCGGGTGCCTGCATGACACCGTCTAGAGTTGTGAAAGCACCCACTACCAGTTTTCTCATGTTCGTCATCTCCTTGTCTCTCAAGCGCCTAACGGGAAGCTGAGCCAGAGGCGGGCGCCCTTTCCCGCCGATTGGCTCCAGCGTCTGGTTAGCTGCTTCTATGGTAGGACCGTGTGCCGCGGCTAAACCTATGCACGGCCGGTCACTCTCCTTCGATACAGTATTAGCCCGCTGAGCAAAACAAATACTGCGGCCTGAATAAGCATGATCACGTATAACTGTTTTTCAGGAGGCATTTGCAGGCCAACCGAGGTGTAGAACCTCATTTGTGGCCCTGTAAGTATAAATCCAAGCAAGATCGATATGAAGACTATCACAATGTCCCAAGGAAACTCCTTCCTGCTAACTCCAAGTAACGCGAGAATCTCGCGCTCTTTCCCGTAAGACTGCATTCCGGCAATAGCCCCTGGAAAATAGACCGCCCGTCCCGATGCCCCAAGCATGAGTGAGCGCTTAGCCATAATGCCGGAGACAACAAATAATAGAGAGTAACTGATGAGCAGATATGCCAAGAAGCCGACCCATGGAGCAGAACTACTTGGGAAAACCGATTCGTAAAGTTTGATTGATGGACCGGAAATAGGTAGAACGTAGCTATAGATGACCTGTGCGGTGGTTGGTCTTTTCCAAAGTTCCTGCATTCGGCTAATCTTTGTCTCAAGCCGAGTTCGGTCTTCCTCAGAAACACTCTCATCCAGGAGAAGGTATCTCTTCAGAATATCGATGCGGCCATGTATATGCATTCTCAGCAAGAACGATACAAAAGGGCGTATCACACCAACAGGGAATACGGGCGCTTCCCCGCGCCAGATCCAAGTAATGGCGTATTTCCAGTACCGGCCTGAGAATGATCGATAACACCATCTGCCAGGAAACATATTGCGAAGGAATATCACAACGTTCATCGGAATGAGCAATACTATGTCGAGAAAAACAGAAAACTCGAACTTGATATAACTCCACATACAGACCACAAGAGGCAATAGTGTGAATCCCGGAAGGGCGAGGCTTTGCTTCTCAATGTCTCTGTAAAGGTGTTCAAGTGCTGTCAAAGCTTCCTCCCATTTCGAACAAGCATTCTCGGACATATTCACCTCCGTATTATGTCTGATGGTCTGGAAAGCTGCTAACCAGTTATTATCTGAACAACTATGGCAGAGGCTATCACAGGTTTTTGTGCGCTGTCAATAAAGAAATGGCTTGACGGTATCTGATGAATTTTACTACACTTTCTTCGGGACTAATATGAATAATTAAATAATAGTCCCTGCGTGTTAGCCGCCTATGCAATTGATTCCAGCCGATATTTGGAAACAATATTCTGCCATCCTTAAAAAACGGACAATCCATGTCCCGCACTATGCCGATTACAGGAAGTGGCTGCGGTATTATCTTGATTTCCGCAGCAAGTATACTCTTTCGGATTCCCGGTCAGAAATGTGCGTTAGGCGTCTAGTAATCGGCGCTGCAGCAGCGACTGCATGTCCCGACGGCCATCGACAATCAGCAGAACATAGACGCTCTTATCCATGACTCTGTAAATGATGCGGTAGGGTTTGAAGAAAACCTCGCGGTATTCCCGAATGCCCAGC
>CAZYNY010000020.1:0-34539 GCA_964648095.1 uncultured Nitrospirota bacterium
TTCAGGATTTACTTTCGGGAGGACCGGTAATGGCAGACCTGGCCGATGGATCGTCCTGGCAGAGAAGGACGCGCCAAGCAGCCCGAATGTTTTAGCCCAGGTCGATACCGATAACACAGATAACCGATTTTCCATTGCTGTAGTTAACGAGCCGTCGCTAAGCGATCTTAGGCTATCGGCCAGGTGTAAGCCTGTATCCGGCCGGGTTGATCAGGCCTGCGGGCTTGTCTTCCGCTATCAGGATGAAAACAATTACTACGTAACCCGTGCCAATGCCTTAGAGGGGAATGTGCGCCTCTACTATGTCAAGGATGGCCGCCGGCATCAGATAGCAAGCTGGGACGGAAAAGTTGCGAAAGGCATCTGGCATGAGATCCGGATTGACGTTAGAGGTGATCACCTGGAGATCTACTGGGATGGCAAAAAAATCATTGATGCACATGATACTACCTTGCGGGATGCCGGCAAGATTGGTGTCTGGACCAAGGCGGATTCCGTAACCTACTTTGACGACCTGAATGTTGTACAGCTTGGCCCATAATTGGAAACTTATATCAGCATGTTTTTAAAACCTTATCAATAAAGGAGGTAACAAAAATGCCGCCGATAGTCAAACATGTAAAAACAAGCTTGGATAGAACAGGGAAGGAGTATAAAGAGATCCATGAATGGCTTGATGGAGATCCTGAAAAGAAGGCAGAAAGACATGATATTACAAAGATGTGTGAGTATGGAAAGATAATTGAAGAAAAATATGGAAAGGAGTGGCTCCAGGAGTATATCCAGCACATTCATGATGATGTAAAGGCTAAGTTTGACCATATCAGGCATGACTTAGACCAGGCTATTGCAGATACCCTGGTATATTTCGGGATTAAGTAGTCTCAGGAGGAAAATATGAAATGGATTACCCGCGAAAGAGTGAAAGTGGACCGGGTTGCATGCCCCTGGCTTATCAAAAAGTTTGTTGACAAGGAGGCAGAGTTTTTATTTGTTGCAGGAGACAAGGTTCTGGAAGCGGCTAAAGAAGAAAAGGCTATCCCCTTTGATGTCCCCGGAGTAGAATTGGGACATCACCAAGGAAAATGTACATTTGAAGCTATCATCGCAAAATATCAGATTGGGGATCAGGCAATCTATCTGATGGCTCAGATCATACATGGGGCTGATGTTGAGCAAGATCTCTATGGCCGCCCGGAGGCCCCTGGGTTGAAAGTCATCGCAGAAGGCTTCCGGTATCTTGGGTTTAAGGACGACCATGAGATTCTGGATAATGAATTTATTGTCTATGATGCCCTCTATGCCTACTGCCGGCAAAAAGTTAAGGAAGAAAGAAAGTAAGCATTATACCGATTTAAGGTCTGCTATGAGTTTTTTGGGGGATAAGATCATATGAAATGGAAATTCCCAATAAGTTTCTGCGTCATATCCTTCTTTCTGGCAGTCTTTAGCAATAAGGTGGAGGCTGTCCCACCCCTTGTTGCAGGGGATGTCCCTACAGCAGATAAAAACCATGTCGAGTGGTTTATCGGGATGAGGTATCAAAAAACTGACAGCATCGAACGGCAGATCCCATTTACAGAACTTGTTTATGGGGTCTCAGAAAGGCAGGAGCTTACCTTTGAGATCCCTTATTTATCTCTTGATGGAAACCGGGGCTTCGGGGATGCTGTATTGGGTACAAAATTTCAATTTATAAGGGAGACGGAAAGGGTTCCTGGTGTTGCCGGATCTTTTGAAATAAAACTTGCCAATGCCGGCCGGACAAAAGGATTGGGTACAGGGGCAAAGGAGTATGATTTAAGGCTCAGATCGCAAAAGAGTTGGGCCTGGTTTACAGGGCTTATCAATATAGGATATACCTTTGTGGGTGAACCAAAGATAGATGGTGTTCATCAAAAGCGGGATAATATCCTCTTTACCGCTTTTGCCCAGGAATTTGAAATCGATCCGAAGACAAAAATCCTCTCAGAGATATATTGGAGAAATAGCGATGAGCCTGGAGACCCTGACCGGTTCGCCTTTGATGTCGGTTTTAAGTATCGTCTTTTCCCAAATCTGGCCCTTCATGCCGCCGTTGGGAAAAGCCTGCGTGAAGATAATTTGGGAGGGCCGGGCCTTCGGGTTTATGCTGGAATGAAAATAGAATTTCCGGTATCAAAGGAATGAACCTATGATGACCCCTTATAAACATAAGCATAATATAGATGATAAGAAAATTCTTTACGCAGCTACATTTATCCGCGCGCTGGCTACCGGGATGATCGGCGTGCTCCTTGGCATTTATCTGGCCAGGCTTCAGTTTTCTCCTGCCCAGATCGGTCTCGTGGTAGGTGCCGGACTTGCCGGAGGGGCATGCGCCTCGCTGCTTGTGACAATGATGGGAGACCGTGCGGGGCGGCGCCGTATCCTCCTCGCTCTGGCGCTTCTTGGAGCAACAGGAGGGGTGGTGGTTGCCATCTCTTCCAACCCGGTTATTTTAGGCATCGCAGCTTTTTTCGGGATGTTAAACGGTATGGGCAGGGACCGCGGGGCCTCGCTTGTTGTGGAGCAGGCGATCCTTCCGGCAACCACAACTGATGAGCGCAGGACAAGTGTCTTTGCCTGGTATAATATCTACCAAGACTCCGGGCACGCCCTTGGGGCGCTTCTGGCGGGAATGCCTGTTCTCTTTCATTACTTAGGAAATTTCAGTGAGATAGCTTCTTTGAGGATGGCTGTAGGTGTCTATTCGTTCCTGATATTGCTGACGTTGCTACTCTACCGATACCTTTCGCCGTCTATGGAGGTCCCGGCAACGCACTCTGCAGTTCCGGTATCACCGGGAAGCCGGAGAATCCTTTTGAAAATCTCCTCGCTCTTTGCCCTCGACAGCCTCGGAGGCGGCTTCTTGACCGCCGCCCTATTGTCTTTCTTTTTTTACGAGAAATTCGGTGTAGGTGAAGTGGTGATCGGCCTCCTCTTTTTTGGGGCGCGGGTTGCCAATGCGATATCCCACCTGGGGGCCGCCTGGCTGGCGAAACGGTTCGGCCTTGTCAATACAATGGTTTTCACCCATATACCTTCAAGCCTTCTTCTGGTAACTGTCGCCTTTGCACCAAACTTTCCGGTTGCTGCAATCCTATTCCTTCTTCGGGAGGGTCTTGTAGAGATGGACGTCCCGACACGCCAATCGTATGTAATGGCAGTCGTCCGCCCTGAAGAACGGACATTTGCCTCTGGAGTAACCAATCTGGTCCGGATAGGGGCATGGGCTGTTGGTCCATCCTTTGCCGGTCTTTTCATGCAGGGGCTTTCATTGGCCACCCCGTTATTTGTCGGCGCCGGTATGAAGATTGTCTATGATCTGCTTCTCTATACGGCCTTTCGTGAAGCTAGGCCGCCAGAAGAGGCAAGTTCTAAAAGCGGCATGACTAAAGACACAAAAGTATCACAAGAGATAAACTAAAATATTTAAATAAGGAGGGGGAAATGGAGAAAAAAATAAAATCGGGTTTTCCAGGATGGGTCTTGGCAGCGACTTCCTTGACAGTAATGCTGATATCTATCTCTGGAGAGGCAGAAGTAATCCAGTTTGGAACCCCTAAAGGTGAAGAGGGGACACGCATCTTTAAGGCAACTGAGCATCCAAATTATAGCGGAGAGTTTCATCTCAAAGGAGAGAAGGCTACGTTAGTCGATGAGATCCTCTATAAAGACTATTCAGCCCACTTCATGGTTATGGAAAGATCGCGCGACCAGAAAACAAATGAGGTGCGCTATCCTGAGAAGAGGACCCTCCCGGGAGGAGAGACCGACCCGGCCGGGATGGAAATTGATCTCTGGGTCCGCTCAAAGGAGGCTAACAATAAAAACTTTCCACCCTTTGAGACCTTCCTTCATCTATATTGGGAAGAGGTAACGTGGCGATAATTATGCGCATGGGATATGAGCAATACCGTATCCAAGACAAAAAGGACTTTTTTGTAGTTACAGATTGATGGGAGAGAGCTTGACAAGCCTTCTTTTGCTTACTTATAATAAGAATTCACTATATTTTTGGAGGATTCGTGAGTCCATATGCCTTTTTCTGGGGCTGTCAGATACAGTCCCGTTTTCCCTTTATGGAGAAGTCCACAAGGCTTTTGATGGACCAGATCAAGATAGATTACAGGGATATAGATGGATTTACCTGCTGTCCTGAAAAATCCCTTGTCAAAAACCATGATGCCGATCTGTGGCGCCTTTCAGCCGCAAGGAATGTTGCAGTGGCCGAGGCAAAGGGCCTCGATATTACCATGTCCTGCACAGGCTGCTTTAGTACGCTAAAGAGCGTGCATAGCGAACTTACCACGTATCCCAAGAACAGGGCCCAAGTCAATAAAAAACTCAAATCTGCCGGCCTCGAATTTAAAGGAAACAGGGGGGTCAAGCACCTGATAGGCATACTGCTCGATGAGGTTGGACCCGGCAAGATCAAGGAGAAGATAGTAAGACCATTAAAGAGGATGAAGATTGCGGTGCATGGCGGATGCCACCTTGTAAGGCCCAGCAAATCGTTGCGGTTCGATGACCCGTTATTTCCTGCAAAGTATGATCAGTTAATCGAACTGCTCGGGGCAGAGGTGGTGAAGTATGATACAAAAATGCTCTGCTGCGGCGGTTACCTTGATCGCGTTGATCAGCATGAGGCCGGCCTGACTTTAGTAAGAGAGAAATTGAATGAACTAAAAGACAAGGGTGTTGATGCTATGACGGTGGTCTGCCCTGAGTGCTTCAAGGCCTACGACAACAATCAGTTTCTCCTGCAGAGGAAGACAGGGGAAAAGTATAACATACCTGTAATTACCCTCCAGGAGCTGATGTGCCTTGCATTCGGTCTTGAACCTAAAGACCTTGGTCTTGATGAACACAGGATTGATACATCTTCGTTTTTGGAAAAATTAAATGGAGGGTCAAGATAATGGACTTAGATCTTGCAGCAATAAAGAGGTGCATAGAGTGCAGGGGGTGTGAGCTCGACTGCCCCTCCTTTAGATACATAGAGGATTACAACCCGACTGTCCTTAATAAAGATATCCTTAACGGGGATACAGAGAAATGGATCGGTTCAAAAATGATATGGCAGTGCCTGGAGTGCCATACTTGCTCAGAGATGTGCCCTCAGGTTTACAGCTGGGAGATAGTATTCACAAAGCTGAAGGCAGAGGCGATGAAGCGCAAGATCGCCCCTAAATCCGTCCTGAAGGGGATCTCGGCCTTTGCAAAGACAGGGAAGCTAATGGAGCCCCGCCTATCGGCAAGGGAAAAGTTCGGACTCCCGTCCCTTCCCTCAGATGGGGGAGAGGATATCAGAAAATTTAGTGAGTCACTTGGTTTAACCCAATAAGGGGCACACATGATATGAATCATCACTATCAGAAAGATATATCCGGCTGCGGTGTTATAGGAATCATAAACAAAAGCGGGAAGAGGTTTGCCGGAGATATGATAAAGAAGGGGATGTGTATCATGAACGACAGGGGGAACGGGCTAGGGTCCGGATTCGCCGCCTACGGTATATACCCCGATTTCAAGGAATGCTATGCACTGCATATAATGTACCACAACGGCTCCTCGCTTGATGAGGCCGAAAAGTATATCAATAAAAACTATAAACTGGAAAGGAAGGAAGAGATACCTATAGCTAAGGTAAAAGAGATAGGGCCGGCGCCACACCTGCTCCGTTATTTTGTGACTCCCAACAGGAGAAAGGCAGATAAGGAACTACAAGAACTTTCAGATGACGATTTTGTTGTAAAGACGGTGATGAAGATAAATTCAGAATCAGGCGGAGGTTATGTATTCTCAAGCGGGAAGAATATGGGGGCGTTCAAAGGCGTCGGCTATCCCAAGGATATGGCAGATTTCTATCAGATCGAGAGATACGAAGGATATATCTGGACTGCCCATAACAGGTTTCCTACCAACACACCAGGCTGGTGGGGCGGGGCACACCCCTTAACCCTCCTTGACTGGTCTATTATCCACAATGGGGAGATCTCATCCTACGGCATAAACAAGAGATACCTTGAGATGTTCGGATACAAACTTACGCTATTGACAGACACAGAGGTAGTGGCCTATCTCCTGGACCTCCTTGTCAGAAGACATGGGCTGAGCATAAAATTGGCATGTACAGTCCTTGCGATACCATTCTGGAAGGATATCGACGTACTAAGCAATGAAGAGAAGAAGATGCTGACCGCTATAAGACAGGTATATGGCAGTGCATTATTAAACGGACCTTTTGCATTCATCCTGGGTCACAGCAGGGGGATGGTAGGGCTAAATGACAGGGTAAAGCTCCGCCCTCTTGTTGCAGGACTAAAGGGTGATTTCGCATATATGGCAAGCGAGGAATCGGCAATCAGAGAGGTCTGCCCAAGCCCTGAAAAAGTATGGGCCCCGAAGGCCGGAGATCCGCTTATCTTCTCGCTCGATGAAGAGGTAAATGTATGAGTCATTTCCCAAGCATGGTAACACCCCTTTTTAAAGTAAATATAGACCACGATAAGTGCACCCGATGCAGGAGATGTATCCAGGAATGCGGATGGCAGGTATACAGCTATTCAGCCTCTGCTGATAAGATCATAGCATCTGATGTAAAGTGCGTTGCCTGCGGCAGGTGCATGGTCTATTGCCCTGAAGGCGCCCTGCTTATCGAAAAGAACAGCTCAGCCTTAAGGGAGAATGAGCACTGGTATCCGTATATTGTCAGAAACGTCTGGAGACAGGCGGAATCAGGGGGTGTACTCCTTACCGGGATGGGGACCAACCTCCCCTACCCAATCCTGTGGGACCATATGCTGATAGATGCATGCCAGGTGACAAACCCATCTATCGACCCCTTAAGGGAACCTATGGAGCTCCGCACATATCTTGGGAGAAAACCTGATAGGCTTGAGTTTAAAGAAAATGGAAACGGCGGGCTAGCGCTTGCAACAGAGATGCCCACACAGGTCAGGATCGAGACCCCGATTATCTTTGCGCCGATGTCTTTTGGGGCGGTTTCCGCAAATGCCCATAGATCTATGGCATGGGCGGCAAAGGAGGCGGGGACATTGATGAATACAGGTGAAGGCGGCCTCCTCGAAGACCTCTATGCTTACAAAGATAACCTTATAGTACAGGTGGCATCAGGGAGGTTCGGTGTACACAAGGACTACCTTGACGCGGGGGTTATCGTAGAAATCAAGGTAGGCCAGGGGGCTAAACCGGGGATAGGCGGCCACCTCCCTGGCGAGAAGGTCTCTGCTGAAGTATCAAAGACCAGGATGATACCTATGGGCTCAGATGCCCTGTCACCTGCCCCGCATCACGACATATATTCCATAGAGGACCTAAGACAGCTTATTTATTCATTAAAAGAGACCACTGGATATAAGCCTGTCTCTGTCAAGATAGCCGCCGTTCACAACGTAGCAGCCATAGTCAGCGGGATAGTAAGGGCGGGGGCGGATATAGTCTATATCGACGGTTTCAGGGGCGGTACAGGCGCCGCGCCTACGATCATTAGGGATAACCTTGGCATACCTATAGAACTGGCACTTGCAGCGGCGGACGACCGACTCCGCCAGGAGGGGATAAGAAACCAGGTATCCCTCATAGCAGCCGGGAGCATACGCTCCAGCGCGGATGTAGCCAAGGCAATCGCCCTCGGTGCAGATGCAGTTGCAATAGGGACTGCCGCCCTGATTGCAATGGGGTGCCATGTCTGCGGCTCCTGCCATACAGGCAACTGCAGCTGGGGAATCACAACCCAGCGACCGGAGCTTACAAGGAGACTCGACCCTGAGGTATTCGGGGAGAGACTGGCGAACCTCCTGAGGGCATGGAGTAAGGAGTTAAAGGATATATTAGGGGCGCTGGGCCTTAATGCGCTGGAAAGCTTAAGGGGAAACAGGGAGAGGTTAAGAGGTGTCGGGCTTGACCAGCAGACCCTTGATATACTCGGGATTAAACCTGCCGGAAGGTAATGATAGATGAAGGTAATAAACGCTAAAGGGCTCCATTTCAGACACTTAAACCAGATGGTAAGGGACGCAATTCTGGAGGGAGACAAGGAGATCCTCTTAAAGAATGTAAATGGCCAATACTATATTGCAAACGGCTTAAGGGGAAATGATATCAGGATCATTGTCGAGGGCGTCCCCGGCAATGACCTATGCGCCTTTATGGACGGACCTACAGTTGTAGTGAAGTCGAATGGCCAGGACAATATCGGCAATACCATGAATGACGGAAAGATAATCGTCCACGGTCATGCCGGTGATGTTTTAGGATATGCCATGAGGGGCGGCAAGCTTTTCATAAAGGATGATGTTGGCTACCGGGTTGGTATCCACATGAAGGGATTTATGGACAAGATCCCTGTAATTGTTATCGGCGGCACAGCCAGAGACTTCCTGGGAGAATATATGGCCGGCGGCATTCTGATCCTCCTGGGACTTAACCGCAGCAACGGACAGCCAATAGCAGGTGACTATCTCGGCACAGGTATGCATGGGGGCGTTATGTATATCAAGGGGGATGTGGATTCACACCGGTGCGGAAAGGAGATCGGGATAGCGGAACTTGATGAAAAGGACATGGCATGCCTTGAGTTAAACCTAAAAGAATATTGCCTGGATCTGGGTCTCGATTTCAGTAAAACCATCTCAGGTAAGTTTACGAAGATCTATCCAAAGACCTCAAGGCCTTACGGAAGGCTTTATGCGTATTGATCTCTTATCCTTTCAGGATTTTCTTCATCTCTGTCCCACTGATATTCTTTTTCTTTGGTAAGACTTAGGTAGATCATTCACCAGCCTTATGACAATATAAGGGGTGTCTCAGCCTTTTGGGTGGGATTGAAGTTGCTTTAAGTCAGCCTCTAATTCTTCCCTAGTATAATCAAACCAGGGCAGTCTGTACTGGGCAAGCAAGTATGGCAGATCCCAAAGGCGCAGTTCCAGCAGCTCAGCGGCTTTGCCCCTGGATATCTTCCCTCGACGCACCAGGTCTAAGACAAGGGCCTCTTTCGCTTCCTTAGTAGCAGCATCAACCGACCCCAATATTTTCACGATTTCATCCGGCACTTCAAGTTTAAGTGTTTTCATAACCTCAGGCTCCTGTTATATTTCACGATTGCCATTATAGCATCAAAGACAAATATTTACACAGCCTAAACAGTGGCGATCATCAAAATGGTTTTCCTCGTAAGCCACTTATTGGATGAAAGACTTATATCTCATGGCCTAAGAAAATATTTTAATTCGTTACTTTGCAATAGTTTGTCAAAACCATATGTAATATTTATATCAGCATGATTGCCAAAAATCCTTTTTAACATATTTTTTCTTTTCACACCTTCCCCTTCTCTTTTCTTTTCATCGTCTTCTGGCCCTGCACAATATAAAACCTTAACCGGTGGCTTAGTGGTTCTTCGTCTAATCATACTTGAAATTTGGAATATCCTATGTGCATGAAAATCTGACTCTGGAAATGAATACCCTATGATGATAATTGTGTCTGCTTCCTGCAAAATAGTAATAGCGCTTCTCCATTGCTGTAATATTACCTGTGTCAGTGGATTATTAACTCTTGAGTCATCATTTATTTCCTGTTTAAAAATGGTAGGGGGGATTATTGCCGGCTGGATCCATTTATTATCATTATCATATTCAGGATTTATCTGATTCTTACTTAAATAAGGTTGGTCATGGAATCTTATGAGGTGACTTATGCCTTCTCGTCTTTCTTCCCAGCTTAGAGACCCATGGAGTTTGATTATTGGGATATCCCCATGAATTAATGCATCAAATGAATCTACAACAAAATTAGAACCTATATATTTAAATTTCCTTGCCAACCTGGATAACGATTCTTCTAAAAAACAGTCGTAATTGAACGTCAAATACCCTAAAAACTTAAACTTGCTATCTTTAGCTGATTCGGCTTCATATATTATTTTATCTAACTTTGCAAAACAATCCTCTGTGTCTGCCACATCATATCTTGAATAAACATCACAAACAAGGCGCCTAAAATCACGTCCGCAGTCACCCAAAAATTTATATTTATTGTATTGCGGTGATGTTGTGAACATTCCATTTGATCTAATATGAGAGCTTAGAATATCCATGCTGGGATAATCCGTAAATATATCAAATGTGTTTCCTTCACCAGATATCCTTATCCTTCTGGACTCTTCTTTGTATTTATCTGTTTCTTCTTCCCAATTATATGTGTCTAGGCATATATGTTTGTAGTTTAAATCTATAGCAGACCACACCTCTTCCATTCCCACATCATTATTTGAAAGATATAAAGCCTTAAAATATTGTAATGCAGGAAACTTTTTCTCAAGAATCTCACCACCAATATCCTTAAAAAATTGTTTATCTGTAGGCGGAGCCATTTCGTTACCGATCCCTGTCTCGGATCGATTTACAAAAAACTTTACTCTATATCCAGAACCAAAAGAGGCGCCACTGCCATATACTACAATTATATTTTCCTTCTCCATAGTACCACCTTTATTTTTGATAAGTAATTCTCACCCAAACCTCATTTCTTAACTTGTCCCTTCCACAATCCTGATCTCCTCCTCCGTCAGCCCATACAATTCATAGACCAGTTGGTCAATCTGTTAGTCCGTGGCATCAATCTGTCGCTGGCACTGTGTCTTGTCATTCGGTGTCATTGCCGTCTTTAGCCGCTTGTGCAGGTCCAGAATTCGCTCAAATCAATTTTCCTTCCTAATGAAGTTCAAAAGTCCTTCACAGTATATGAAGATTAAAGTGGGATGTCAAATAAGATTTGAGACGGTAATGTGGTAAGCAATAAGGTTATAGTTAACGACAACAGAAAGTTGTCATTTCGAAGGAGCGGAGCGACTGAGAAATCTTAAGATTCCTCACGGAGCCTGCCCTGAGCCAGATAAAGATTCCTCACTTCGTTCGGAATGACATGGCGAAGGGTTCGGAATGACAGTCATTTAATGTCAACTTATTTAAGACGTTTACTATAGATCTGATAATGCCTAGTCGCCTTTTGAATTATCAAACGTCTTCCAGAGGTTATCATATTTCTTCCAGGCATCGACTATGCCATCCCTGATATCTACCAGTATTATCTTCTTTAAATGGGTAGGCTGGAAGGATTTTATAACATTGATCATCACCTTTGCCGCCACCGTCGGGTCGACTGCGCCTATCCCTGTACCCATACCAGGCAAGGCAAGGGTTGAGTAACCCAACTCATCGGCAAGTTTTAAAGCTGCGAAAGCTGCCTTAAGGACGTTTTCAGGACCTATCTTATCAACAGGTGACCGCATAGTAGGGGCGTGTATAATTGCCTTGAACTTTGTCGTTCCCCCGGATGTAACAATGGCGCTCCCTATATCGATCGGACCCTTATCAACAGCCTCTTTCTCTACATCACCCCCGGCTGCTTTCTTTATGGCCCCTGAAAGCCCTGCAGCCATCCAACCATAGCTATTTGCCGGGTTCACAATAGCCTCTGCATTGGCCTCCAGAATGCTCCCTTTCAGTATCTCGATCTCCACCCATCTCACCTGGATTTATGAATTACTGAAAAAAGAATAAAAGAATATGGGTAAGGTATGTAAACCTCATACCATACCCATACAGGATTACCAAAGGCTACTTTAAAACCCTTTGTAATTTACATTAGGCCGAAAAAAGACCTGTCTCAGCAGGCCTTTTTTCAATCAGCCATGTATCAGAATCGGAAGGCACCTTACACAGACCCAGTTTTCTTTACCCTTAAACTCGCAGACTATAAGGGGCCTATCTTCACTCGTACTGCTGCAATTGAGACACTTGTGATCAACTTCTCCCATCTCTCCTCCTTAAATCAATTTGCCTTCATTCGGCTACCTGGAAAAAAACAGGTTGAGGTCAAGGTTAAGGTTTAGGAACTTCTTAGCCTCAACCTCAGCCTCAGTCTTCTTCGTGCCTCCTCCTCGCCGCCTTGGTATACTGTTGAATTCGAATTGGTATTACACCTTGGCATTGACGAAATCCTCACATTTCCTTACGATTGCATTAAATGCCTTTACAGACGGTAAATCCTGTTCAAGGATAGAAAATGACTCCCCCTTATCTGCCCTCGAAGATATCTCCCGATCGAGCGGAACCCTCCCGAGAAAAGGGACTTCAAGAGCAGAAGCCAGTTTTTCTCCGCCGCCGGGCGTAAAGGGGTCAATCTCATGCGAGCAGTTCGGACATATAAGTCCGGACATATTTTCTATAATCCCTATCACCTCAACCTGGTGCGACTTTGAAAAGAGCGCTGCCTTCTTCGCATCAAGGAGGGACGCCTCAGTCGGAATAGTGACTACAACAGATCCGTCCACCTTTCCCATTAACTCGATCGTACTGAGAGATTCATTGCCGGTACCGGGCGGCAAATCAACAAAGAGGTAATCAAGCTCACCCCAGTTTATCGTTCCTAAAAGCTCTGTTATGAAATCATACTTTACTGCATCACGCCAGACTATAGGCTCTTCAGGTCTTTCAATGAGAAAGGCAATGGATGCAACCTTAAAGTTGGGACTGATTTCTAATGGAATAATCCCGTCATCGTTGCTCTTTAATCGCTTTCCTTCAACACCAAGCATCTTAGGGATATTAGGGCCATGGATATCAGCGTCAGCTATCCCAACCTTATAGCCCAATTTATGGAAGGCGCTGGCAAGATTGGCAGTAACAGTAGACTTACCGACACCACCTTTATTGCTCATAATAAGGATCTTATGCCTGATCTTCTCCATCCTCCTCTCTATGAGCCATTTATTATGCTCGTTGTGATCTATCTTACAATCAAACTGTTTTTCGCACATTGCACAACAGTACATCAACTTACAATCCATGCAAGACTCCTTTCAGGAAAGCTATTTACATATAAAAAGCTTAATAGACCAATGCACTATTTGTCAACTGAAAAGAGATATGATAAGGGGCACCTCTCGCAGAGGGGCTTCTTTTTGCAGAAATCCTTCCCGACCTTTACAATAAGGGCATGGTATTCATTAAAGAGCTGAGGATCGTGGGGAAGCCGTTTCATGAATATCTGCTGGACCTCCCGGTAATTTGATGCAGAAGATATAATCTTATGCATGAAGAGGATCCTCTTTGTATAGCTATCTACAACAAATATAGGTACCCCTCCGGCATAGAGGAGCATGGAGTCTGCTGTCTCCTCCCCTATCCCCTTCACACTTAAAAGCCTCTCCCTTAATCTGGAGCCCTCCTCACTAAACATGACGTCAAGATCCCCTTTATAGTCATTAAAAAGAAGATCAAGAAATGCCTTCAGTCTGTTTGCCTTTACATTATAAAAACCGGAAGGCCTGATTAAAGAGGCCAGTTGCTCCAGAGAAAGTCCATGCAGTCCGGGCGGGTTAAGGAGTCCTTCTTCCTTCAAGTTCCTAATGGCCTTCTCAACGTTCCTCCAGGCCGTATTCTGGGTCAATATTGCTCCGACTGCAACCTCAAAGGCATCATCAGCCGGCCACCAGTCCTGCGGGCCAAAATAGTCAAAAAGTCTTTTATATATGTCCAGGAGGATGTTGCCGGCCGGCGGGGAAGGGTCAACTATCTCCCCTGAGCGGATTCTCCTGTTATTTCTCTTACCCACCTCAGATAATCCTCTGATCCGTGAATTATTGGTAATGCAATGACCTCCGGCACCGTATAACTATGGAGCTTTTTCACCAGACCAACTATATCATTGAAGAGTGCACCCCTGCTCTTGGCAATTATAAGAAGCTCATTTTCCCTGCATATCTCTCCCTTCCATCTAAATAAAGAAACTATACCGGGCATTATATTTGCGCAGGCAATAAGCCTATCCTCAAGGAGTTTTCTGCTGATCTCCTCGGCCTCCTCAAACGAAGATACCGTGATGTAGACTACTATTTCATCAGACATGTAAGGATGACTATTCTCTATCTTTGTGTATGGTTGGTGTAATAAAGATTAAAAGTTCGTTCTGATTCTCAACCTTGGTCTCTTTCTTGAAAAACCAGCCGAGAAGAGGGATATTTGAAAGCCAGGGAACACCGGCCTTACTTGATGATTCGCTCCTGGTAAATATTCCACCGATAACAATGGTCTCGCCATCCTCGACCAGGAGATCGGTCTCAGCCGTCCTTGTTGAAAGGGGAGGGATATTCTGAACCAGGTTGCTGAAATCCGGATCCTTCTTATCTGTCTTGACATGCATTACTATCTGATTGTCAGGTGTTACATGGGGTGTAACGGTAAGCTCAAGTTTAGCATTTATAGTGGTTACACCTGTGGTCGCACCAGTTGTCCCGGTAGTTCCTGTGGTGCCGCCGGTTGTAGTCGTACCTACTATTGTTGAAGTCGGTATCAGTATCTCTGTGCCGCTTGAGATCTTTGCCTCTTTGTTGTTCAGTGTCAGTACCTTAGGATTAGAAAGGATCTTTCCATGGCCCCTGTCCTCCATAGCAGATAATTGCAGGTCAAGCTGAAAGGTGTTAGAGATGTTCCCGAATAGAAGCCCCAGTGCGCCTCCACTGCCGCTCCCTACATTGGCCGGCAGGTTAACGATAAAATTATTACCGCTCGACCCGACCCCTCCTGTTAATGCCGTTGAAGTAGTAGAACCGGATGCAGCCCCTGTTGCCTGAAATGTCCCCGCAGATGTGCTCTGCGACAGGTTCCCTCCCCACTGCACACCAAGTTCTCTCGTGAAGTTCGTATTGACCTCAACAATTCTCGCCTCAATTAAGACCTGAGGTGTCTTGCTGTCCAGCCCCCTGATGATCTCGCTAATCTTTTCTATGTTACCCGGGATATCCCTGACTATTATCGAATTTGTCCTTGAATCAACAGAGATGCTCCCTTTCTTACTAAGGATCCCTTTCAGGGTCTCAGACGACTCCTTTGCCGATGCAAAACTGATCGGTATAATCTTTGTAACAAGGTCCCCCTCCCCCTCAGGAAAGGGAGATTTAATCACCCTTATTATACCGCTTTCGTCTCTTTTTTCAAGGTTATTAATCCTGAGAATAGCATCTAATGCCTCCATTAATGACACATTCTTGAAGCTTAGGGTAAGACGCCCTGCAACCTCCTCGCCGATTATTATGTTAAATCCGTTCTCCTGGGCCAGGGCCCTCAGGACATCCTTAAGGTCGGCATCACGGAATTCAAGGGAGTATCTGGATCCAACTTCCAACGTCTCCTCCCTCTTGAGGAAGATAGAAGGGGTATCTACCTCTCCGGCAAAAACGCTTATAGCCTGAATTGAAAGGATGACCATTATAACAAATACCTTTATGATCATGGTGCCTCCCCTAACATTGTATAATTGGTTATCTCTCAAGGGCAAATTTATTTACCCTTATTTCCTCTTCGCCGCCTGGCCCTCTAAGTGTTACCCGGTCCTCCATGATCCCTGTTAATTCCATCTTCTCTATCACATCACCAACTCGCATGATCTTATTGTTTATTATGGCAATACCACTGCCATTCCGGTATATGATCGCGCTTAAAGAGAGGCGAGGCCCCAAAACCTCTTCCTTCCCCTTCGGGATATCAACCTTCTCCTGGGGGATAAAAAAGGGGTCCCTCCCCCACTTCAAAGACCTGTCCCTCTCTTCAAGCCACCTTGTATCCAGGCCTGACAGTGATTGTGCAAAGCCTTGATGATCAGGGACCGTAAATAATATCAGAAAGGCCGACAGAAACAGCCCAAGTTTCCCATTTTTCCTTTGATTGCCGGTCATTTCTTGCCCATGTATGTCACCACATCAAGTTGTCCCATTACATGTGGGTTAATCCCTGCGTTAGACTCCACCTTGATATCCTTAATCTTTATTGTCCTGGGAAGGCCCTCAATCATACCTAAATATTCACCAAGCTCCGTGTATCTTGACTTTATGGCTATCTTCATTGCCAGCTCGATATAAGAGCCCTTGTCTTCTATCCCTTCAGGTCTTATCGAGATAAAATCAACCCTCCTCCGCCTTGCAAGCCTTGTAATCTCCTCAAGCAGCACAGATAGCCTGTCCCCTCCGGGAAGCATATCACCCATCTTCCTTGAGATCTCGCCGGCCACTTCTGCCCCCTCATCGGCCTGCATTAAATCATCACTCCTTTTTTTTAAATTTGGAATCTGTCTTTCGAGAAGATCAATCTCCATCTTCAGTGATCGGATATCACTCGAAATCCTTTCGGCCTCTCTCCTTTCGGGCAGATAGAGATATCCTACCAATGATAGCGTAATCAGGAGGACAACAAAGATACTGATGATCTTCTCCCTCCTGGAAAACCTCTCTATTGTCTCTGACAACTTAAACCTGACCATAGCAACCCCTGACCGCTTTAAAACTCCTTCATCTCAACCAGACCTGTAACCTCAAAATTCACCTTTCCCGAAGGCTCCTCGCCCTTTTGTGCATATATGAGGGAGATATCAGAAAAATAGATTGAACCTTCAAGCAGGGTGATAAATCTTGTTAAATCAAGGTGAGACCTGGCCAATCCGACCAGCCTTACCTCCTTCCTGTCAGCCCTCTTGGAGTTACGGGACTCAAGATCAGTAAGCCATACCTCCTCAGGAACAGTAAGGCTCAACTCCCTCATGATCTCCGACCATAGTATCCGCTCTCTGACAAGCCTTTTAATAAGATCCCGCCTTTTCTCCTCCTCAACCCTGACAATCTCCCTCCTGCTTACTGTCGCCTCAATCCCCCCTGTAAGCCCGGCAATCTCCATCTTAATTGCATCCCTTTTTGAAGTTAGATTGGCGAGTTCCTTCTTTAAGATTACGGTCTCTCTCTTCTCAAATCCATATGCAAGAAGAAGGATTATCATCGGGGCAAACAATGTTATGATAATAGCCGGCCCCTTGTAGTCTGGACCTTCTCCCCTCGCCTCTTCAGCTATCAGCAGATTTATGTGTTGTCTCATGTCCCAATACCCCTCAAGGCAAGGCCTATGCTTGAAGAAAATCTTGGCGCCATGAGACGCAGATCTCCAAAGGACGGATCATCACATGCAATCATGGAGAAAGGATCATCGATAGAAACATCAGCGTCGAAATACGATGAAAAATAGTCTTTAAAGCCAGGCATGATGGGGGTGCCACCCATGAGTATTACCTTCTTTATGCTCCCCTCCCTGAACTGCGCCCGATAGTAATCGATTGAGCGCTGGATCTCCAGGATCAGGCGGTCTGCCTCATTCTTGATAATGTCCTTTACCCTGTTATCCGGCCTATCCGGGGTGTCAGACGATCCATCAATCATACCAAGCTCCTTCTTCATCCTCTCAGCGTCGGCATAGTCCAACTGCAGTTCCCTGGACAGCGCTGCGGTAATATCCCCTCCTCCGATCTGCACGGACCGCGTAAACCTAAGTATCCCCTTTTTAGATATATTTATCTCTGTTTTCCCCGCGCCTATATCTACAAATACAATATTATCTGCAAGATCATCCGCATAGTTTAACCTGACTGCATTGAGAATCGACAAGGGATTCACATCAATTGCCGCTATCTTAAGTCCGGCCTTCTTCAGGCTGGAGATCTGGCCTATGACTGCCTCCCTCTCAACTGCCACCAGAATAATCTCGTATCTTTTTATTTCGCGTTCCTCCGTCTCTCCGACGATCAGATAATCTATTACCAGGTCTTCGACCGGGATTGGCGTAATCTTTTTTGATTCCCATTTTATAGCCTCACTAATCTCCTCCTTGGGCATCTTCGGTATGGTAAGATATCTTATAAGAGTGTTTTTACCTGAAAAATTGACGGCAATCTTCTTTTTATTAAGACCTCCCTGTCTTAAGATGTCAGAAAGGGTCATAACTGCGCCACTGTCCCCGGATTCATTATCAGGGCGTATCAGTTCTGTTAATCCGGCATATCGCAAGACAATTCCCCCTGATCCATAGGCAAGATGGACCACCTTTATGGATGCAGTCCCGATATCGATCCCGATGGGGAAATGCCTAAATCTCATTGTTATATCGTTCAGTTTCATTCAAGCACCTTATTAGCCAAACGGCCTATCTCCTTCATTGCCATCTGAAATGCAATCTTATGCTTAAAACCCCTTTTCAGGTACTTCCATACAAGCCTTATCCGGACTAGATCCTCCTCGCTATATTCTCTCGCCTCAAGATCTCCCATAGGTATCCTCGAGGGGGAGATATAACCCTTCTGTTCAAGATAGTAGAGTTTGTGCCGCGGAATATCAATTTTCCTCAGAATCTCAGATGTCTTCATGGTTCCCTCAACTTTATTGCGGGGTCTTAATGGCTGTTAACATGTTGAAATATCACCCAATATAAATATAGTTGCAAATCTATTTGCAAATCTATTTTTCTATAGTTTAAAGATTTTTTTTAAAAAGTCAAGTTTTTTGCGTATACAAGTATTCTTATTTCGCAGTGCCTCCCTTGTTCGGAGATGAAACCGGATTTAAGCCCAGCTTAAAGGCCTTTATAACCCCCTTTTCAAACTCAACCCGAAGTTCAATAAATTCTCCAAATCTCCTGTCTTCGAGTCTGTAGAGCATAGAATCGAGAATCCTGTCCAGTCTCTGCGCCTCTACAGGGTTTTTCTTTGCCAGTGCCGGCTCAAGGAGATATGAGAAATAATTCCTCCCAAGCCAGAAGATCGTCTTTTGAACGTCAAGTCCATTATCCTTTTTGTCAAATCCGGACTGGAGGACATCAAACTTCTCAAGCATCAGGAGAAATCCAAGTGACTGGAGGCCGCTCATAAGACCGTCATGGTCCCTCTTCTTGAAGCCAACCTCTATTTTCTTTCCTATATTAGTATTATACCTTTTATCTATGTCATCGGATGTGGACTTCAATCCTATCCCCTCCATTTTCATGCCCATCCCCATACTATGGGAGAAGTCTTCGAAAACCATCCCGGTCTCATGGAAGGCATCGTCTATCTTGTTGCTCTCTATCAGAGAAAGGATATTTTGCATATGCATCATCAGCGCAGTCACCTCTCCTACTATCTCGTGGGCATATATATTGCGGCAAAAAAGCATGGCGGTCACGAGCAAAACCAGAATAATCCCTTTATGTCTTTTCATACCCTGTCGTCCCTTTAGAATAACTTAGACACGCCAAGGCGTACCCCAAAATCCGGGGAATCACCGGTCAGTCCGACTGGAAAGGCAAACTTAAAGGCCATATTCTGCATCTTGAGGAATGTGGCCGTTTGAACTACAAATATCACCTCAGGGGAAAAGGTGACCTCTGAGATTTTTTCCCCGCGGTCAATATCTATATTAAGCTCCGTCATCAGCATCAATTTATCAGGGATCGCCTTGTATATTGGCGTTATATTGATAACACCGATCCCATCGCGATGGACAGCGGCGCCGGTCCCTGTGTCTGAAATTCCTGTCTTGATCCCATATCCCAGATTTGCATGCAACAGGATCTGGGGATTAATATTCTTCGAAAATATCAGGGTAGCCAATATACTCCTGTCGCTGATTTCAAATCCGTTGGATGGCGCAAAGTCTACCCCAAATGCAAGGTCCGGCAGGTCCTCGGTCTCATCAAGGACCCTATGTTTTAAACCAAAGGATATCTCTTCAATCCCCTTTCCTTCCTCCCCTCCATCCCCGGCCGAAATTATGTCCTCTGTCTCAAGGTTAAGCTGCGTTCTTTCGCCTATCCCGGCCTCAAACTCGATAGATAAGGCGCTCCGGGTCCGGGATCCTTGATTACCCGGATCCAACAGGGAGTAAACCAACTGGCCGAACATCCTCCCCCTCGGCGGGGTCGCCGCCGTCTCAGTGCCAAGCGGCTCCAATATATGGGCGCCATGGACCGTTCCATTAAAAAGAAATAAGAATAATAAGACTGTCAGGCATGCATGTCTTCGCATAAATAAACCTCCTTGCATGTTAATTATTCTATTTAGACTGCAGGGGGGGCAGGGTGTAGGGTACAGGGGCACGGTTTACTACACCCTCCACCCTATGCCCTGTTCCCTTCTCAATATCCGACTACACATTAGTCTTTATGCTGGAGACCCCATCCTCAAGCACCTCTTCCACGATCCTGGCCAACTCCGTGTCATGGGTATGGTTCTGCGCAAAGATCCTGCACTGAACTACCTTGGCAGGTATATAATCGAAATACTCCCTTAAGGCGCCCTTTGAGACCACCTTTGTGGAAGGGTTGTAGATATGTACCTGTCTCTCTCCCATAATAAGGGGATTGACAGGCCTCGGGTCCTGGGTTGCCATGTCCACCTTAAGGGGGAGATCCTTTAATCGCTTGGGAAGCATCCCCCTGATCCTCGACTCAAGTTCAACCTGGTCAATAATCGCCCTCCCTTTTTCAAATTCCTTGATCGAAAGGATCGTATCAAAGGCCATCTTCCACTTTACGTCCCTCCTGAGTATCCTGGCCCACTCGCCCCCCAGCCGGCGCATCCCGCTATTCCTGGAACTACCCCACTTTCTTACCTCCTCCAGGAGAGACCAGTCAGTAAGGGATATATATTTATCCAGCCTCTTTATAGGATTATATGGAAAAATCAGCCTCATGGTGTCTCCGAAGAGCTCCTTTAAGTGCAGGTCTATAGCCCTCGTAGTCCTGTGGTAGTAGACATTTGAATAAAGATAGAGCCTCGCATTTAAAAACATATTGAGGGCAGAACCGCCGGCCTTATGGAGGGTTAGACCGTCTTTCGTAAAGAATGTATAGTAGATCAGCCTTTCCAGATCTACAGGACCTATCGCCACGCCGCACATATATGAGTCCCTTAAGACATAATCTAAATTATCTACGGTATATATTCCGCTCAGGAGGGGCTGGAGGAACCTGAGCCAGACAGGGTGTTTGCTCTTCTCTTTTTTCTTATCCTTTTTAATCAGAAAGGCTATCTGGGAGGGGTCCAGCTCCTCTCCTTTTTCAAATCCTCCGCCAGGAGACCGTCTGATCTTTTTGATTATTCCGCCCAGATCTCCGACAATGATCCTCTGTCCCAGATCCTCATGATTGATGCCGAATTGATCGAGGAAGTTGTCATCAAAAAAATGCCCGAACGGCCCGTGACCTATGTCATGAAGGAGGGCAGTTACCCTCAATAGTTCTTCAATATAGGGCAGGGATGGACACCCGCCGGCTGTAGCCCTTAGTGAAGGATAGATCTGTCTTGCAAACCTCCCGGCTACATGCATCGTGCCCAGCATATGCTGAAAACGGCTATGCTCTGCAGAAGGATAGACCCACCTGGCCGACTGGAGCTGATAGATCTGCCTTGATCTCTGCATCCACAGGGAATCTATAAGATCCTTCTCAGTAGCCTCTTTGTTCGCATCATAATATGGGACTGAAAATGATATATATCCGTGGATCGGATCAGCAATCAGGGCAATGCCATCATACTGTAAGTTTTCTCTTTTTTCCATTTACGCTAACTATATGGGACGTGCCGGATCTTGTCAACACTCCTTCTTATCCCTTTTTTATATTTCGGTTAAATAATGATGTTAACCTCTCCGCTTCTTTCTCAGAGATGCCACCTTTTTCAAGGGCTATCTTTGCTGTCTCCTTTCCAAGCTGACAATATAAATTTAAAAGATCCGGGGTAGATCTCCTGATCTCCAATATATGCCCTTCAATAATTGAGATATCGCCCCTTTGTATTGGCCCTGTAAGGGCCATCGGGATGCCCACATTTTCTATATTTTTAACTGTTCCTTTAACAAGGGACAGGAGCCCTGGCAGGGCCTTTGATCTTGGTATACCCGCAACCCTTAATAGCTCAATTCCGGCAGAAAATATGGTTACCAGATAATTGGAGGTAAAGACCGCGCCGCTATGATAGAGGATCTTTCCCTTTGCAGGGATAACCATCTCCTTGCCGCCCAGGTCTTTTACTATCCTTTTGGCAATGGTAACAGCCTTTTTGTCCCCCTCTATATTGTAGTAAGAGCCGGGAAGATTAGATACGGCCTCCCTGCGTGTTGCAAGACTTTGAAGCGGATGGATTGACCCTATAGAAGCCCCCTTTCTCCTGGCAGAGGCCAGGATATTTGAGGGAAGGGCGCCGGACATATGAAATACAAAAGAACCATCTCTGATTGTGCCCCCGATGGCCAATTCATCGCATACCCTTTTAATCATATCATCAGGTGTGGTAATAAATATTATCTTCGCACCAAGCACCGCATCCAGATTAGAATCATATGCAATCCCTTCGCCAATAAATCTAACGGCATCCTTTGCAGACCTCATCCTCCTTCCGGAGACCCCGATTATACTGTATCCCTTTTGACTTAAGAGATAGCCTAAGGCCGCCCCAACTACACCTGGTCCTATGATAGATACTGACGGCCTATTCATCCGCTATTTCCCTCCTGATCTCCTCCATCAGCCTCATCAATGGAATCCCTTTTGATCTTGCTATATTTTTCAGGTCGTCGTATTCGGGCATTAACCTAACCTCACCAGTGCATCCTTTGATCACCTTTACCCTTATCCTGCCAAAACTTGTTGAGACATGCCTTATTGACCGCTTAAGGATCTCCCGTCTCACCTCCTGAATTCTAATGCCTATTGTTGTAGTCTCATCAAATACTATCTCCTTTATTACGGCTATCTGATCAGGCCGGGCAAGTATGCTGAGGATAATACCTGGCCTCCCTTTTTTCATAATAATCGGGGTCAGGTATACATCAAGCGCCCCTGCATAAAAGAGCCTCTCCATGAGATACTCATAGATCTGGGGATTCATATCGTCGATATTGGCCTCGATCAGGACAATTCGGTCACCCTTATCTTCCCCATCCCCCTCACCTATGAAGAGACGAAGCAGATTAGACTGGGAGGCAATATCAAGACTCCCCGCACCGGATCCGACAACATTAAGCTTCATCAAAGGCATATGTCCAAAACTATCGGTAATAGTAGTTATTATTGCCGCACCGGTGGGCGTCGTAAGCTCATGAGGTATACCACTAGAATATATGGGCGCCCCTTTTAGTAATGCCGCAGTGGCAGGGGCAGGCACTGGAAGCCGTCCATGATGGCTGTCAATAAAGCCTGATCCTGTATTAATAGGCGATGAGGATATCTCCTCTATGCCCAGATAATTTATCCCTATAAGGGAACCGACTACATCTAATATAAGATCAATAGAATCTATATGGCCAAAGTAAATCTTTTGGCCTTCCCCGTGCGCAAGGGCCTCTGCCCTGGAAAGCCTCTCCATAATCTGCCCTGCCCTATCCTTTATGCCGGGATCCAGGGCTGAATTTTTAATGATCCGGTCTATTTCCTGGAAACCTGCCTTTTTCTTCCGGTCTTTGATCCCAAGTTCAACCCTTGTTCCTATCAGCCCTGCACGCTTAACCTTTTTCGAAGATAACTTGAATCCCTTTATTTTTAGCGCCTGAAGTCCCAAACTGAGATCATCCTCTTTTAATCCTGCATCTATAAGGGCGCCAAGGATCATGTCCCCGGAGATCCCTGATGAGCAGTCAAAGTATCCTATCCTCATTCTCCCTCTCCGAGCATATTGATCTTATGGGCCAGAGAGGCGGCGCCAAACCCATTATCTATATTCACCACGGCAACACCCGCTGCACATGAGTTGAGCATGGTAAGGAGCGCTGCAAGCCCGCCAAAACTTGCCCCATAGCCCCTGCTGGTCGGTACGGCAATAACCGGTTTATCCACAAGGCCGCCTATTACGCTCGGGAGCACCCCATCCATCCCGGCAACAACTATTATCACCCTTGCCGAGAGGATCTGCTCCTTCCTGTCCAGTATGCGATGAAGTCCTGCCACACCGACATCATAGAGGGATGTAACATTACTCCCAAAAAGAAGGGCGGTCTCTCTTGCCTCCTCTGCAACAGGGATATCGGCTGTTCCAGCAGTGACAAGGAGTATATTGCCTTTCCCATTCCCCCTCCTCTTTACGTTAATCACGATAGTCCTTCCGAGCTGGTTGTATCTTGCCCTCTTATCTATAGCCTTTATCCCCTTGAAAACCTCTTCACTGGCCCTCGTGATCAGTATATCGCCCTTATTCATCAGCATCTTCTTTGTTATCTCTGTCACCTGCTCCTTTGTCTTACCGTCGGCAAGAATTACCTCAGGCATCCCCTGACGGATATGCCTGTGGTGGTCTATCGAGGCAAAACCTATATCCTCATAGGGAAGGACCTTTAGTCTCTCAAGGGCCTCTTCTGCCGACAATCGCCTGTCCCTCACCAGATCAAGGATCTTCTTTATTTCATCAGCATACACAAGATCACCCTAATTAAATTCGGTGCTGTTTAAATCACTCATAAGAAAATTGCTTGTGGAAGTTTGCGTGTTTTGAAGACCTGATAAAGATCACCATTGATCAGGAGGTCTTGCCCCCCGCCTCACCACCTACGTCCTGCTCCATAAGGTCAGACACGGCCTTACGCGGGTCTTTATCCTCAAATAGGACTGCATATATCTGCTCCACAATAGGCATCCGGACGTTATATCTCTTTGCGAGCTCATAGGCCGACCTTGTTGTCCTTACCCCTTCTGCCACCGTCTTCATATTATCCAGGATCTCGGAGAGCTTAATCCCCTGTCCTATCTTGTATCCTACCATCCTGTTTCTGCTCAAATGACCTGTGCATGTAAGCACTAAGTCTCCCATACCGGAAAGCCCGGCAAATGTTACAGGATCAGCGCCCATAGCCACGCCAAGCCTTGTGATCTCGGCAAGGCCCCTGGTTATCAGGGCAGCCCTTGTGTTGTGGCCAAACCCTAACCCATCTGCCCCGCCTGATGCCAGGGCTATAACATTCTTTAATGCGCCTCCAAGCTGGACACCTGTTACATCGGCTGAGGTAAATACCTTGAAATATGGCGTGGTTAATATCTTCTGTGTCTTTGAGCACAACTGACTGTCATAACCGGCAAGGGATACCGCCGTTGGAAGTCTTTTTGAAACCTCCTCGGCAAAGCTTGGGCCGGAAAGGAACATTAACCTTCTATGGTATGTAACGGGGAATACATCTCTAATCACATCCGACATGAGCATAAGGGAGTCATTCTCTATACCTTTTGTGCAACTAACAAGCACGGAGTCCTTCCCGACCAGATCAGACATCTGTTTCAATACGGATCTGGCAGCCTGTGATGGAACAACAAAGACTATAATGCCTGATCCGGCCAGCGCCTCATCCAGGGATGACGTGGCGGCTATATTCTCTGGAAGCTCTACCCCCGGCAGGTATAACTTATTCTCCCTTGTGTTCCGGATATCTCCTGCAAGCTCCTTCTCATATACCCATAGCCTTACAGTATATCCCTTATCAGCCAGAAGATATGCAAGGGCAGTACCCCAGCCCCCGCCCCCTATAACCGCAATATTCTCCAACCGGTTCTCCCTGAAAGCGTTAGCCTGATTATATTTGTTTGGAAGAATAGGTGTCAAGGTTGCGAATGATAAGAGCAGCTACGTTGTTCGCCTTTACATCTTTCCTGTATCCTCCGAAAACTCCCTATAAAGATCCACATCCCCATTCTTTTTGATCTGCTTATCTTCGTATGGAATAGCCAGGCGGCGATAGAATTCATCAGATATATTCCTGAAAACACCTGTAACAACGGCGATAAGCCAGTAACGGATCTCCCCGAATTGCAATCTTAGGATCTTAAGCGCAAGGCGTGTGCAGGCATAATTTAAAAGGCCGGCAAAGGCGGCGTCACCCCCCTCCCCTTTTGCCTCAGCAACGATACGTCCTGCAAGCTCATCAATCAATGGGTCAAGTTTTAATCTCTTTTCAGGCGCAATATATGGCATAGATCCCTCCAGATTATTTTTCTATGCAATATAGATTAAATTTATACGATTATCAATGAAGGCTTGCAGAAATATTTGTAGATTAATAGCCATATCCGCCCGTTCCTATTCCAGCCAGCCTGCCGTTCCTAAATCTGAAAATGCGGATAAAACGGTTTGGACCAAGATTGTATGTCCATTCTTCGATAGTTACAGATACCAGGCGCCTATCATCAGTAGTCCTTTCATCCAGCAATTCTTCACCGACGATATCTATTGATGTAGGCTCCCCACATTTAGCCCTGACCTCCATCTTTGTATCGCCAGTCGACGCGATTGATCGTTCACAGCCAAAATCTTGGTTATTATCAGGTATAAAACCATACCCGCCTGTCTCTATTTTTACCAGCCTGCCGCTCTTAAATGTAAGGATGCGAATGAACTGATGCGGTCCCAAATTATACGTCCATTCCTCAACGGTTGCCAATACCCTATGCCTTGTATCAGGCTCAATCTTCGTAATGATCTCCTCATTAAACACCTCCCTGGAGGCAGGCTCTCCACATTTAGCCCTGACCTCCACCTTTGTATCACCAATCGAGACAATCTGGTTATTACAATCAAAGGCAAAGGAATTCCCGGCCATTACTATCAAAAAGGAGATCATAAATAGTAAAATTATATATGGGAATCTCATCACAGGATGCCCAAATAAAGGTTTATGGCATATTTTATTATAGGCCCCAAATATAGGTGCTGTAAATATTTGTATCACAGCGATACTCTTATGGTATCTTAAATTAGCTTGTATAGCCTTGGGTTTTCTAAGTGATGGTTGGTGGTCCCAACGGGTTTCGAACCCGTGTTTCCGGCGTGAGAGGCCAGCGTCCTGGGCCGCTAGACGATGGGACCATATATTTGTTGCTCTGCAAAGTCAATACACTATATACTAACTAAAAACCGGAATCAAGAGGGATGGAAAAGAATAAGGCCCTGGCAATTGCATATCATGACGCGACGAAGCACTCCTTTCTTAGCGTTAGAAGCGGAGATTATCCGCTGGACTGGGGAATAAAACCTTCGGAGTACAAGATATATAAGGGTTGCCCAAAGACTGATCTTGGTAAGGAAATGGTTTTCCCTGACCTGGCGGCCCTTGAGGCCGTAAAAAGGGGCGGGTACGGGGGAACAAGGGCGGTCATGTCAATCCCGATGCTTGCCGGTATACTCCACCTCTCCTATGGACATACAGCAAAAAAGGTCTATCCGGGAACCACCTACTATCTCAGATCCTCCCCTTCGGCAGGCGCCCTATATCCGGTAGAAGTATATCTTCATATAAATGGAATAGCCGGCATTGCCGATGGCCTGTATCATTATACGCCCTGCGATTCATCCATCTATCTGCTGCGTGGAGGCGACTTGCGGGAGATAATTTCAGGGGCAGCAGGCGGAAACCGGGCCATCCAAAGCGCTGATCTTACAATAATCCTATCTACCATATTCTGGAGGTCCGCATGGAAGTATAAGGAGAGGGCATACCGTTATTGCCTCCTTGACACCGGACACGTAGCCGGAAATATCCTTGCGGCAGGTTCAGCCTTTGATATGGGCCCATCTGTGATTGAATCCTTTGTTGATTCGGACATAAATCATCTCCTTGGGATAAATGGAGAGAGGGAGGCTGCCCAGGTAATTATTACCTTTGAAACGGGAAAGTCTTATATCCCTTCTTTGGATAAGGCCGGCATTTATGATCTGTCAAAGATCAAAGACCCTCTTGAATACCAGGGAGAGGCAGCATTGTCCCTGATCAACAAGCTGCACTCTGCCTCATCATATAAAGACCGGGGTGAGTTTATGAAATTTGCCGGCAAGGAAACACTTTTTGATGATGATGAAGAGGAGGATAAGATCGGTGAGATATCGCGCCTTGCCATACCAGACAAGGTTTCCATGCCCAATGCAAAGATCGGAGACATAATACTGAGGCGGCGCTCAAGCAGGGATTTCCAGAAGACCAATATACCCTTTGCGGCCCTCTCTTTGATCATCCACCATTCTTTTCAGGGTTACCGGTCAGATATAACCGAGGGGAGTTCCATGCTTCTTGATACATATATTGTTATCAATGGCGTTGATGGTATGAGGCCGGGCCTCTATAACTTCAACAGGGACGAAGGATGCATTGCAAAGATCAGGATCAGGGGCGTCAAGGACAGGGACCTAAGGGATGAAGTGACCTATCTCTGCCTTGACCAGAGGTTATGCGGGCATGCAAGCGCCCTATTCTTTTTTACCGCTGATTTAGAAAATATGATATCCCGCTATGGTGAGAGGATATACAGGTCTATCCATCTTGAAGCCGGGATATTAGGAGAAAATATCTCTCTTACTGCAAAGGCAATAGGCATAGGCGCAACAGGGATTGGCGCCTTTTATGACGATGATGCGGCTGATTTCCTCACTATATCCAGGACAGGAGGCAAGGTAATTTACGTGATGGCCATTGGAATTCAAAGCGAAGAATAAATGATGTATGTTTAAAAGATCACTCCTTTAACAGCTCTCTTGCAATCACAAGCCTCTGTATCTCTGAGGTGCCTTCGTACAGTGTCGTCACCCTGGCATCACGATAATATCTCTCAACCGGATAATCCTTGATATAACCATAACCACCATGGATCTGCACGGCCTTATATGCCGCCCTGTTCACCATCTCCGAGGCATAGAGTTTTGCCATGGAGGCCTCTTTGGCATACTCCTGCCCTTTTCCCCTCATGCTAGCTGCCCTATAGGTAAGCCACCTTGCAGCCGCAATCTCCGTTGCCATGTCAGCAATCATCCACTGGATCGCCTGGAAGTCTGAAATATGCCGGCCAAAGGCAATCCGCTGCTTTGAATATTTAATAGACTCATCCAGACATGCCTGGGCTATTCCGATAGACTGGGCCGCAATACCGATCCTCCCCCCGTCTAAAGTTGTTAAGGCTATTTTGTATCCCTCCCCATCCTTTCCAAGGAGATCCTCCGCAGGGATATGGCAGTTATCAAAGATAAGCTCTGCCGTGTCTGATCCCAATAACCCCATCTTCTTCTCCTTCTTTCCGACAAGAAATCCCTTTCTCCCCTTTTCAACAAGAAAGGCCGTTATCCCTTTATAACCGAGGGCCTTGTCGAACGTGGCAAATATTATTGCAATATCAGAATGAAAACCATTTGAGATGAATGTCTTTGATCCATTTATAATATATCCATCGGAGACCTTCTTTACGGACGTAGAAAGGGCAAGGGCGTCAGAACCTGAACCAGGCTCAGTAAGGCCGTAACACCCGAGCATCTCACCTTTAGCAAGCCTAACAAGGTATCTCCTTTTCTGCTCCTCTGTCCCGTAGTGATAAATAGGCTCACATACAAGGCCGTTATTTACTGCCATCACCACACTTATGCTGGCAGATGCCCTGGATATCTCCTCCATTGCTATCACTTGAGAGAGGGGGTCCATCCCTGCGCCTCCATACTCCACAGGCATGGTAATCCCCATAAGGCCAAGCTGGGCCATTTTGCCGATCAGTTCTTTTGGATAGTCGCCATCTTCGTCCATTTTTAGCGCGAGTGGTGCTATCTCGTTCCGGGCAAACTCCCTCACCATCTCCCTTAATGCCTTATGCTCCTCTGTAAATTGGAAATCCATTTCTCACCCCCCTTAAACCAATTTGGGCGGCCACATGGGGCCGCCCCTACAAATATTTATACTAGGGCAACCACAGTGGGTTGCCCCTACCTGTATTCGTAAAATCCCCTACCGGTCTTCTTCCCAAGGTATCCAGCCTCTACATACTTTCTTAACAGCGGACAGGGCCTATACTTAGGGTCCCCAAGGTCCCTATGCAGCACCTCAAGCACTGCCAGACAGATATCAAGACCTACAAGATCTGCCAGGGCCAATGGCCCCATCGGATGATTCGCACCCAATGTCATGGCGGAATCGATTGCCTCAGGAGAGCCGATCCCCTCCATTAAGGCATACACCGCCTCATTGACCATAGGCACTAATATCCTGTTTACTATAAACCCTGGATAGTCCTTCGCCTCCACAGGCGACTTTCCTATCCTGACACAGAGATCCTTGATTGTATTAAAGGTTATATCTGATGTAGCCATACCTCTGATGATCTCTACAAGTTTCATGATAGGGACAGGATTCATGAAGTGCATACCTATAACGTTTTCAGGTCTCTTGGTAGAGGAGGCAAGCCTTGTAATAGAGATGGACGATGTATTGGATGCCAGTATCGCACCTTCTTTTATTATAGTATCGAGCCTTGCGAATATTCCCCGCTTTAATACCTCATCCTCATAGACCGCTTCAATTATCAGATCCACATCTTTTAGATCCTCTATCCTGGTAGAGCCGGATATCCTCTTTAATACATCTCCGGCCTCTTTCTCCTCCATTTTCTTCTTCAAGACGATCCTTGCGAGACTCTGCTTGATCCGGTCTTTCGCAGAAGAGAGACACTCCTCTGACCTCTCTATCATTACAATTTCATGCCCGGCCAAAGCAAATACCTGGGCAATCCCATGCCCCATGGTCCCTGCTCCAACTACACCGATCTTTTTGATCTCCGTCATTCAAAACCTCTCAACTATCATGGCCACAGCCTCACCCCCTCCTATACAGAGGGATGCAAGCCCGATCTTCTTATTATAATCCCTCAATGCGTAGAGCAAGGTTACCAGAAGCCTCGCCCCTGATGCGCCTATGGGATGCCCCAGGGCAATGGCGCCACCCTTTACATTTACCTTTGCGGGATCAAGCCCAAGCTCCCTATTAACAGCCAGGGATACAGCGGCAAATGCCTCATTTATCTCGAATAGGTCTATATCCTTGATAGAGAGACCTGTCCTTTTCAGAACTCCTTTTATGGCCTCCACCGGGGCTATGGTAAACCATTCCGGCGCAAGGGCAGAGGATGCGTATCCTATGATCCTGGCAACAGGTTTAATTCCGAGTAAGGATGCCTTATCTGCTGATGTTACCACAACTGCCGCTGCCCCATCATTTATATGGGACGAGTTTCCGGCAGTGATCTTCCCGTCTTTCTTAAAGGCAGGCTTTAGTGATGCGAAGCCATCAAGCCTTACCCTCTTAGGTTCATCATCCTCATCTACTATCGTCTTTTCTGCGCCATGAACAATCTCTACCGGGACTATCTCATCGGAAAATCTATTGCCATTCTGTGCCGCAATGGCCCTATTGTAGCTCTCCATGGCATATTCATCGAGTTCAGCCCTGGTAAATGAGAATTTATCCACGCAGAGCTCAGCGGCAGACCCCATATGAAAGTCGTTATAGACATCCCATAGCCCATCCTTTATCATACTGTCTATCACCTGGCCATGCCCCATCCGATAACCCCTCCTCGCCCCATCAAGCAGATATGGGGCCCTGCTCATAGACTCCATGCCGCCGGCAACTATAACTTCTGCATCGTTACAGCTTATCGCCTGGGCGGCAAGCATAACGGCCTTAAGGCCAGAACCGCATACCTTATTTATCGTGGTGGCGCCTACCCGGTTCGGTAATCCTGCTCCAAGGGAAGCCTGTCTTGCAGGGGCCTGCCCTACCCCGGCAGAGAGGACATTACCCATGATTACCTCGTCTACATCCTCCTTCTGTATACCCCCCCTTCTTATCGCCTCTTCGATCGCAATAGACCCAAGCCTTGTAACAGGGACAGACGAGAGCGAACCATTAAAGCTGCCTATGGGCGTTCTTGCGCTGCTTATTATTACTGTATCCCTCACCGGAAGTATTCTCCTGTTAAGATTTCCTAGAAAAAGTATAACATAGGGGAAGAGGTATGGCAAAAATGCTGCTGCCGGAGTAAGACCTGTTTCGATTGCGGAAAATGATACTTGCCGCACAAAACCAGATAATACCGGAGCCACTTTTTATACTCCGAGTGGATGGATCAGGAATCGACCGTTTTTGAGGACGGCCTTATATTTAGTCAAAATATCGCTTGGAATAGGTTTCATGGCAATAATTTCTTCGGGGAGTATTTGCTGGGAATTGACTATATCAAAACTTTGTGATATTGATTTCTAACTGTTTAATAACTAGTTCTCTCCGCGCTTTTTGCGGAGATGGCACTCGCTGCTTAGCGCCGCGTTAGATCGACCGGGGATATAAGATCGGCTGGGAAATTAATTTAACAGAGAATATAGGTTATTCATGTCGTTTTTATAATACGGTTCTGAAAGGAGTTACCATATGAAAGAAAAATTTCAATCATCGGAAACAAACTGTAGCTCGACAGAAATAGAGGCCCCTAAAGGAGTGCTTGTGGTTGGAGATTGGAACGTTGATGAACATTGGGTTGTTGATGATCACCGATCCCCGTCAGGTAGCCGAACTGGTAAAAGACACTCAAGGGCACTTCACCTCCCTGAATGTAGTGTTCGTTCTCTTTGCGGTGCCGGTCAAGTGGCAACAATATTGCATCAATCACACCTGACCGGCTCAGACCAAATCTTGCTTTATGGATTGGGCATTTGGCATCCTGATGACACCGATGAATTAATGCAAATGTTGGATCCAAACACAAATGTAGGAAAGGTGCCTTATCGGCTTAATATAGGGAGCACTGTAAAAGATAATACCACGTTATCTAGAACAAAATTATTTAACATTGCCGATGATAACTGGGAGTTCGATGTATCTACTACACGAATTATTCGTGTCTATCGACCTACTAGTGGAAAAATTGAATTGATCCACAGGATAGATTGGGAGATTCCTATTCCTCCAGAAGCCCGTTGCAATATTTTTAGTATAGAAAACAATATCCTTGCCAAGCTCAGAACTGATATTGAAGTATCAGATATCGTAGTAAAAGACCTTCGCAAGGGGGTAATATGTAAAGAATTGGTGAAATTACTGGCCTCGACGTTTCCAGAGGCCAACTGGTACGTGTCAAGCAAAGCATGGAAGCCTTTATGGATCGACTATCTTCCAGCTAGAAAAGTAAAGCTATTTCTGGTTCCGCAATTAGCTGCTCAAGCCGCTACAAAAGAAGACAGTTTTTCTTCGTTCTACTGGATCATCCCGCAAGGTCAAACATCTAGTGACGCACTAAAGCTAATGGAAGAAATGGTAGAAAGATTTCAGCATGCATTGGTAGTGGTTCTTCCGGACGGAATGAGTGTGTTAGCTCGACCTCCGTTGGCAGAAAATAAAACCATCCAGGGTTTCATGCAACCCAATAGTGGTGATAGTACGCTTCTCAGCCTTGTACCAATGGCAAGTGTTTTCTTTCCAACGCTTGTTGCGAGACTGATAAATTATGGAAGTCGAACGTCAAGTGATGGCAAGGATTATTTTGGCGATTTACGACAAAGTTTAGCATTTACGAATCACTGGATGGAGCTTGAAAAGCATCGTCTGATTTATAACCAATGGAAACCTGACGAAGATCAGCAGTTCGATGTAACTAAGCAATATAAAGACTCCTTCCCTTGGCGGATATTCGATTGGGAATCCGAAAAAATCAATTGGCGTGAAGCCTATTCTGATCGGGGAGTGATATCCCCCAGAAACAACAGACCGAAAGAATTCCATTTGTGGCGTGCAATGATTGATGTTAACGGTTACGTCACTTGTGTCGATTCAAAAAGGAAGATACTCCAAGAACTACTTAGTCAAGGACAGTTGTTTAGGCATCGCACGAAGCGACAACATACAAGTTTTATGTTGCTTGATCTGCCGGGTTCGGGAAAGAGCTTTCTTGTAAGTAGGTTGGCAAAAGCCCTCGGAATGCGGTATTTGCCATTTAACGTAACACAGATGGTCTCTAGATCTGATTTACTACATTGTTTTGATACTATAGTTACTATTCAAGCCCAAGATCCTGAACAACCGATACTTGTTTTTTTTGATGAGATAAACGCCAGGCTTGACGGTTACCACGTCTACGATTTCTTTCTTGCGCCGATGGAGGATGGGATTTATGTGCGTAGTGGCAATTCCTTCTATATCGGGCCTTGCTATTGGATATTTGCCGGTACGAGACTACCATCCGGCGACCAGGAAGAAAAAGGGACAGACTTCGAGTCCAGATTGACCTTGCCTCCGTTTGATCTTAAACCAAAACTCAGCGAACAAAGAGAAGCAGAATTGGCAAGATTGGAGAAGGTATACCTTGGGGTTGCCTCTCTGCGTGCAGCATTTCCGGATGTCCGATTAGTTTCTGACTATGTCCTTGAGGTCTTTAGGACATTGCCGCGAGATGTAACGCCACGGGAGATATCCAAATTCGTGAAGAGCTTCGAATACATCAGACTTGCAACGGTAACATCTGAGAATCTTCCAAAGGCATGGGAAAAAACCTACCAGATACCGAAACGTTCTATTTCTGAGTTGGAAGAATTGCTTGAAAAAAGCATAGATGACTTAGTGGCAATTTATGGAGATGTTTAAGAAACGCTAATAGGGTTTTATATAATACAACTACTTAATTCCACAGAACATAGAGCGACAATGACAAGTAGGAGGTGGAAAAGTGGATCTAACCTGACGCTGCACTCAAGACAGACTGTCCCTACGGGACCGCTGCTTAGCCCCGCGTTAGACAATGAAGAACCCTGCAGCAAGCAGGCTGTCCGACAATTCGCATATTGATGAATGGTGATATATGCTAAAATAGA
>CAZYNY010000021.1:0-31122 GCA_964648095.1 uncultured Nitrospirota bacterium
GGGTGGAAGAATGAAGAATAGAAACTTAAAGATATGTTTTTACCTTCTTAGTTTGTGTCTTATATTTTCAAGCGCTCAGGTAGGTGCTGCAAGGCGTGAAGATTTTTACAAGGATTTGGAGTACCTCCTTCTAAATTATGGGAACAATGCCGGCCAGTGGCCTGAATCTGAGCAAAAACAAAAGGTAGAGAATTATATTTGGATTAACTTCCAAAAAACATTAAATGAAACTATATTTGGTGAGAATTTTCTGGGATATGGTGTATTCCATTCACCTGAAGATGCCCGTATCCATCAAATAAAGGGAGAAGAAGATGCGTGGGACAAACCCTATGATCGGATCGTTGCAAGCAGCCCTGATGGGAATAGATTGTTAGATGCCATCAGATCTGCAGGGAATAATTTAGGTGTGGATTTTTATAACAGTGAGATTAAAAATAAACTTTTTATTTTCCTTAAGGCAGACCTTCATAGTCAATTTTCCGATGTTTTCAGAAATTTCAATGGAAAAGAATTTAGAATTGTCGCAAGGCAAATAAATATTATGGGTGCCCCAGGATCGGCACATAAGAATTATTCAGATGATATTTCGCCCGCTTTGGAAGCCGGACATATTACCAGGGTAGATATCTGGGTTGGGGATAAAGATAAGATTACCAGACTGCGGTCTAATGTTAAAACAACTCAAAAGGAAGGTCTTTTGGGGTTGAAATGGGAATTTAAATTCGGACCAGGGGGAGGAAATATCAGCATAATAGATCTCGATGATGTTGGACATGTATTGGAAGATTATAAAAAGGGGATCCAAAGAGTAATGAACCGTCCTGTCTTTGTAATAACTACAAAGAAAGGCCTCCGTGTTTTGACAAATGAGCAGATGTTAGAGGTCAAGCCGATGGGTGTTAACGAGTGGAAGAAGATTCCAGAGGAAGACGGGTGGGTCCTGGTTGGCCACGAAGGTGAGTCCCAGTCAGAGTGGGTAGCCATCCTCGTGACGAAACCGAATGATTCACCTTCAGCGATTGCCGCAAAGATCAGAGAGCGAAATGACCGTGAACATCCAGGCGAGCAGGCCATTGTCCTCCTTGACGGAAACGCCGGCTCTGAGCGGAATAAGGCGCTGGCTGGTGCCCTGAAGAGTAAGGGTTACAAGGCTGAGGATATCCTGGTTGTATCAAAAGGAGACCTATACACCAGTGACGGGATACTTGTGGGGAAAGGAAGCGACTTCTTGCCGAATGGTGCGGAGAATGATCCGGTGATCGCCCAGGGGATCTGGGGACATGTTCTCCGGGATTTTACAGGCCGGCCTGTATATGGAGACCCTGTCGCAAGCACAACGGGAATGGCAAAGGATTCTGTTGGCGGCATAACTATCGACCCTAAACCTACCAGGGCCGGCAAAGGTGGCTCTGAGATAAAAGAAAAGGTCCTTGAATCAAGACCCTCAGGGGATTCCCCCTCCTGGTCTGTAGAGATACCCGAGGGTATAAAATAATGAAAAAGTTTCTCTCAACATTTAGCATAGTTACAATAATCATTCTCACCTTAACAGGTATCTCTTCCTGTAAAGGCAAAGAATCTAAAACAACTGGAACGGATCAGCAGGGAAAAAAGACCTCTTCAAGGCCAGAAGGGATATCAAAGGGTCGGGCCCTTTCTTTAAGGGTCTTACAGGAAAAGGCTAAGGAGTGCATGGCAACAGGGACATGCCCCCAGGATATACTTCAGTTATACGGTATAAAGAGGATCATGGGATATGTGATAGATGAGAAAAATAGAGATATTATCGTGATCGGAAAGATTGATGATGCAGCGCCACCCCTTTATCTTGAAGACCTTGTGATTGCCCTCAGAAATACCTGGATGAAATATGCAGAATTAAAAGGGAATACATACTATTATACAAACCCTGGTTGTTCCATCGATCCTGATCCGAGGGTATTACACGAGCTACAGCAAAGAACTGATCAGATCTTCAACAATTCTGATCCCAAAAGGGTTCAAAAAGACCTCAGTCAATGGCATAATGTCTGCCGTCAGCCCCAGCAGGTGCGGGTTTTAGGCATCCCCTATGACAGCCGGTTTGGCAAGATCATGGTTGAGGCCGACTATTATATGAAGAGGTTAGTAGATGGCTCTGTTACCCTTGATATTGATGGATTTGAAAGTCTCACTGATATGACCTTGAATATTGCCCAGCAGGACATAGAGAATAATAGGCCAATCTCTGTTCCTTTAATCTCTCTTAACAGATTCTGGTTTTATCCCGGAGAGAATAGCTTCTTAGAGGACAAGGGGGTTATATACATCAAGAGGTCTGATGTGCAGCTTTTAAACGAAGAGGAATTTCTGACTAAAGGTGGAACGGTGGCAGGCACCGGCAGGCCGAATCCCCTGGCTGATAAGTTTACTCACGGCTTTTCGGCAAGATACGCTGAGATTGCGAAAAAGGAACCTATCTTTGCCGAGCTCGAAGGGCTGTTCAGGTTTGTGGCCCTCACAAGGATAATGAAACATAAAGATGCCTCATCAGAAGCGGGATTAAGCCTTGATTACCTGTTGAATCAACACCCTGTAAATAATACCCTAGTCAGCCATACCCTTCCTGGTATATCCAATGTCAGGGGAATCAAACATAGAAGTGAGACTCAAAGAGGTTATAGTGAACTCTATCTCTGGCTGCCGAGCTGTGGAGGGGTGTCTATAGATCTAGACATCAAAGATCGTAATATCGAGAGGGATAAGGATGGAGGCATAGCGGGGATAAGAGAAACCATCTTAAATACAAGGCCGTCTAAGGATGCCCTTTACTGGGACTTCCCGGCAGGGAATTAAAGAAGTCTTGTTAAGACTGCCGGAACCATAGATATGCAACTTCCCGGCATGACGGTCATTTGCAATTTGGGGTTAGGATTAGAAAAAGCCTTAAGGAGGATCAGCATGAGTGAAAAATTTATTATGATTAATACGAAGACAGTTCAGTTAAGCGAACCTTACAATGGTCAGTTGAGTGAAATCGTTGGCAGGGAAGAGGAAATGAGAAAAATCTTTTCTGCATGGATAAGCAGGAGTAACGCCTTACCGCTTGCCCCTCTTCTCCTGGGGGATGCCGGCATCGGGAAGAATAGAATCATATATGAATGTGCCAGGATCTGCTCAAAGGAACTCTATATTATTCAGGGCCATGAGGATGTATCTGCCGAGGATCTCATGTGTACCGTGCGCTTTAGCGATGATCCAGGCAAGAAAATGGACTATATCCTCTCGCCACTTGTCACTGCAATGGTCAGGGGGGCTGTCTGCTTTATTGATGAGATTGCAAAGATTCGGCGCCGGGCGCTTGCGCCGCTGGTCAGTGTGTTGGATGAGCGGCGTTATATTGATTCCAATATCCTCGGTGAACGTATATACGCGCATCCTGGATTTCGATTTATTGCCGCAACCAATACCAGCGACCTTGAAAATGATTTACTCCCGGATTTCATCAGATCCCGCATGCGTCCTGTCATCAAGGTTGGCTATCCACAGCGGGAGGAGATAGATAAGATAGTTAGTTCACATTTTCACGCATTACAGCAAAATGGCCATTCTCTACTCGACATATTCTGGAAATTATGGAGTCAAAGGCATAAGGACAGACCTCCTACGCCTCGCGACAGCATCTACATTTTCATGTTTGCATTTAATTTATTAAACTTTGAATCTATCCAGCATGTCCGCCCTTGCGTACTGGAGTATAACGGCATCGAATCCAATATAAAAAGCGGGCATCTTGAGGAGGCATTTGATGCATTTTACGGCAGCGTTAAGAGGTAGAGCATGATGTCTTCAGATTTCCTTATAATTAATTATCGGGGTTCCGAGTTATATGTGGTTCCGTCAATCCACTTTAACCATGTTTTTGCATGGGGGGTGAACAAAATCTGCTCTCATCTCGATATTCATCTCGAGGCTATTGCGGTGGAACTGGGGCCTGATATTGTTTTAGCTGTTAAGAAGTGGCTCGGTGAACTCGGTGTAGGATCTGAACATCCTAAAGAATTACCCGTTATGCTGGGAATCATGAAACAAAATCGCATGATAAGGGCATCTTTGAAGGAAAAAGTCCTTCAGCTTCAGAAACAAACAGGTAAGGACCTAAGTGAATTGTCGCCCGATATACTCTATAGCGATATAGGCTTTTCAGGTTACTCTGTTTTATTCTTATCACCGGTTGATTCGATCATTGAGGCGATCCGATGCGGGATAGAATTGACAATACCAATCTACGGAATAGACTTAGAGGAAATGGCGGACAGTATCTTCAGGCCGATTTCCGTGAGAGACCCGGTGGGGGCGGACAGACATTTTATTGACTATATTGCGCAGAATGCCCCATTAGCAGAAAAGCAGCGTGATGAGGAGATTGATTGCCGGAGAGAGATCGCTATGGCTGCCCGTCTTAAGGCGCTATTGCAAAGATATCGGAGGGTCCTATTTGTCTGCGGCATGGCTCACTGGCTGGAAATCAAAAAACTTCTTGAGGACAACGCTATTCGACCTTCTGCAATGCCCGATATAGCGGCACATAAGGAGTATAAGCGTGTCGTTGTCCATCCCAATATCGCGGTTAAATATATGGACTTGTTTCCTGCCCTGGCAGCAGCATTTGAAAAAGTCCGTTTGCCGGCAAACAGGCCATCTAAACCCGGCAGTAAAAAGGAATATCTTGAACCAATTAAGGTCTTTATTGAAAGTTTAAATAAAACCTACAAACACTATTTTATTGAGAACAAACAAGAATTGAGTCCTTTAAATTGGAATCAGGATTTTGATAACATTAAAAAGTTTGAAGCGTATCTCGCGAACACCTGCCTGCTTGATTGCCGTCGTGTCCCTGATATATTCATGGCTACACAGGCCGCTCAGGATATCATGAGCAACGATTTTGCGCAGACGCTTACGGAAATGTTCATGAACATTCCATGGGCCTCTCCCGACAAATTTAGAGGCTGCGACCTCCTTAGTCCTCCCAGGGTTTCTGAAGATGAATCGGGTTGCACTGTCTTGATAAGAGACGATATGCAGGATGGGGATTCTTTTTTTATACGATCTTTTCATAACAATAACAATTTCCAGATGTCTGGAAAAATACCTTATGAATGGAAGAAGAAAGACGATCTGCAGGAGGAAAAGGGATATGATTTCACACGTTATGCATGGCTTCCATGGGAGCGGCTTATAACCTCTATGTCGCTGCGTGCAATGGAGCATGTCAGGGTAAAGCAAAAGAGAAAGACCGAGACCTTTGAAGGAAGTATATTGGACGGGATTGACATAAAGAGCACAATCCGTTCCTACTCACGCAACGGAGAGGCTCTCTATGTCAGGGACTATACCAAGGAGCGCGTAAGTTATTTGGACCCTGTCGAAGGGTTCCCGGTTGTGTGGATTCTCGGGTTAGATGAATCTGAAGGTCCGGATTGGATGGCTTTGCTTGAGCACGCTTTACACATGGAGAGTTATATCAAAGATGGAGGATTATTTAAGAAGATTATACGGGAACGGGGCGATAATATGGTTGCCACTATTGCCTACGGCAGGCGGTCATTTAAGGTTTGTAAGTCTTTATGGAGGCACTATATAGAAGCAGATAAGTATCAGGGCTTACTTATTTTTCAACCCCTGTCCTGGACGCATAAACAATATGCACACTGGGCCGAACTTACTCATTACAGAGGCAATCCCTTCTATGCAAGTAGTTTTTATGAACAAGGTTTACCGGTTAACCTGGCAAATTACTACAAAGAGGGTCACCGCATCATAATCGGCGAGCACAGGCGGTCAACTGCATTGATACTGATGGCGCTGCCATTCGCAAAGGATACTCTAACCGTGGTTACTCCGGATGATTATAAGATCGATCGGGTGGTCTATGAGAAGGCTAAGAAATATGGCGTTGAAGTAAAAAAGACATCACTGAATCTGTTCTCTCAAAAAGAAATTGAAAGGCTATCTCTTTGTTATCTTGTTCCTGTAATAACCGCGGAGCCCAAATGTCTCTATTCAAAGGCCGTTGAGAAGGCCATCGGTGAATTGCAAACAGACAACCTTCACCTTATTCCACAGCAGTTGCAGGATTTCGGCAATGATGAATATTAGGGGAGATTCCTATGAAACCTTATGAATCAGGACATGGCAGTGAGTTAACCAAATTTATATTTGACGATGAGCCGATTGAACGAATTCTCTACGATAAAAGCCTCGAAGGCCCTACTGTGGCTAATCTCTATTTACAGGCTCGAGAATTTGTTGCCAGGATTGAGAATGCCTATAAAGAGGGCAATATCCAGGATGCTATCGCGATGGCATCCGAGCTGGGAAGTAACGGCAACCCAATTTCATTAGGTATGTGCTCCAGACTTATAGTTATTATGAAGAGTATTGTGCCTGATTATCCGAGACCAATCATGATCTTTGATCTGCAGCCTTTGGAACCACTTCTCGATCATATCTGGAAGATGGCCCTGGATAAAGAAGATAAGGCGCTTCAACATATATTCGGTTCTATCCTGTACCGGTGGTATGAGCATTATGGCAAATACCATGAGGCAAGAGAGGTACTGGGCAGGCTCATAGAAATAAGCCGGGAACTTAAGGATCAATTTTATGAGGCGATCTATCTAAATAACTTTGCCTTCGAGTTTATGCTTGAAGGGAGGCATCAGGAGGCGATCCCTCTGTTCGACAAGGCAGCATCTATGTTCAAACAATTAAACAATACGTTGCAATATGCGAATTCCCGTGCGAATTACTGGACATGCAGGGTTAATCTCAATGATATAGGTGATACGGAAGGAACTGAGGCTGAACTAAAGACACTTCTGAAAATGCTCAGTCAAGCAGGTCTCCACTATAACAGAAAGCCGCTAATCCTGCTGGCGCAAATCGAGGAGCGGCGTGGAAACATCAAAGAGGCATCAAACCTCGTGAAGCAGGCTATAAAATCCAGCAGGGATAGCAACACTCGATATACCGAAGAGGATGTGGAATATTTAGACTGCCTGAAAGGAAAGTGGGCCGATTGCCGGTGAAAACGAAGAAGATTGTATTTATTTGTAATTATAATAGATACAGAAGCCCCACTGCCCAGAAGATTTTCAGTGACCATCCTCATCTTGAAGTGAAGTCTGCCGGTATTGAACCCAACGCTATGGTACCGATTAATCGTGAATTGCTGGAATGGGCAGATATTATTTTTGTAATGGAGGCTTCACAAAAGAAGTATATACGGAAACATTTTGAAGGGATATCTGAGATAAAACCTGTTATATGCCTGAATATTGAAGATGAATATAACTACATGGATTCCGAATTAGTGGATTTACTTAAACAGAGGGTAACTCCCCACATAGTGCCTAACGAGAACTGGCCCTGATTTAAGTCCAGTATAATACAAAGGGGGATTATTTATGAGCATATTTGATAAGTTCTGGAAGAGAGATGTTAAGGGTTCAATGGGTGAAGAGAAACAGGGGGAGATGAAGGCCCCTGTCAGGATCAAGCCTGATTTTGCAAAGGCCCACAACAACCTTGGGAATGCCCTTTACGACAAAAGACTTTGTATTACGTCTGATTATGCAGAGGCCCACTACCTTGGGAATACCTTTAAAAGGGAATGGCTTCTTATATGATGAGGCAATAAATGCCTTTGAGAACTTCATCAGACATGCCCCGCCTGAGGATGCTGAACGTGTAGAGGAGATAAGGAAGCTTATAACAAAGCTTAAAGGAGGGATTTGGCGTAAGTGAAAACAGGCAAAACATTCCGCATTTTTGTCGGTTCTATCTTCAGCGAGAATACGATTATTCTTGACAGGGCTGCAATAATAGTATTACCATAATTGCAAATATTGCAAAAATGGTAAGGAAATATTTATGATAGTTCAAAGAGACCTTGCAGACATCCTGAACAAATTTATTAGACGGAAAGAATATCTCGCGATAACAGGCCCGAGACAGGCGGGCAAGACCACTTTTCTGGAAATTATAAAAGACTTTTTGCTGCATGATTTAAAAATTCATAAAGATTCCATACGGACTGTCACTTTTGAGGACAGGAGACTGCTTTCACAGTTTGAAGGCGACCCTGTCTCCTTTGTACGTTCGTATATGCCCGCAAAGACTTCAGGGACATTCTACCTGATGATAGACGAGTTTCAGTATGCAGAAGAGGGAGGCAGGCGGCTTAAATTAGTCTATGATACCGTGCCGAAACTGAAGATAATAATAACCGGTTCTTCATCCCTTGATATCAAGTCGCAGGTGGGGAAATATCTGGTCGGCCGTATACTTACGTTTCACCTCTATCCATTTAATTTCGGAGAGTTTCTGAGCGCAAGGGACAAGAGGCTTGAGAGGATCTATCGTGAAAATAACGCCGTTCTCACGAAGTGGTTATTTGACGGCAGGCCGTTTAAATTCAAGCCCGGTAAAGACGCTTTTGGCGATGAAATGACAGGACACTTTGAGGAATACTGCATCTGGGGAGGCTATCCATCTGTAGTGTTATCAAGAACCAACATAGAGCGTAGAAAGGTGCTCAATGACATATACAGCAACTATGTATTGAAAGATATCAAGGGACTTCTTGAACTTGCCACCGATAAGAATCTCTTTTTGTTGTCGCAATATCTGGCCGCACAGACAGGCAATATAATGGTATATCAGAACCTTAGCCAAGTATCACATCTTGACTACCGGCAGATGAAAAAACACCTCAATATATTAAATGAGACTTTTATCTGTGCGGAGGTCAGGCCTTTTTTCAAAAACAGACAAAAAGAATTGTCAAAAAACCCTAAGATATTCTTTTACGACAGCGGTTTCAGAAACAGCCTCGTAGAGAATATGAACAGCCTTGATAAGCGTTCGGACAGCGGCGCAGTGATAGAAAATGCAGTCTTTGTACGGCTTAATGAGTTATGCCGTGAAATCAATAAGATAAATTTCTGGCGCACAAAGGCAGGCGCTGAAGTGGATTTTATATTACACGCGGGAGGAGACATCATCCCGATTGAGGTAAAATATTCAAGGTTTGAAAGAGAAAAGGCGCCGAGAAGTTTTATTAATTTTATTGAATCCTTTAATCCCGGACGCGGCATTGTGCTGACAAGAGATTACAGAGGGAAAACAACTGTCGGAAAAACCGAGGTTCTCTTTATGCCGGTTTATTATCTCTGAAAGGGTTATCGTAGAAAACTGGAGGAGACAATGAAAACAAATCACCCACAGAAAAGCCGGAAGCGCCGAATAATTGGAGGTATTTATGGACATATTCGATAAGTTCTGGAAGAGAGATGTTAAGGGTTCAATGGACAAAAAGAAACAGGGGGAGATGAAGGCCCCTGTCAGGATTAAGCCTGATTATGCAGAGGCCCACTACAACCTTGGGACTGCCCTTGGCGCCAAAGGGCTTGTTGATGAGGCGATAATGTCTTATGAGAACTTCATCAGATACGCCCCGCCACAGTATGCAGGGTACGTGGAGAAGGTGAAGGGAATTATAAGACAACTTAGAGGGCAGAGGTAAAGGAGTTTAAAATTATTCATCTTTCCCCCGGTTTTACCCTGACATGGCAGATCGCTGCTAATGAGGCATCTGACGCCAAACATCAATTCATAGAAAAAGAACATCTTTTTATCGCCCTGTGGCCTTCGGGTTAGACCTTCTAAACTACATTCCCGGTAATACTCCCTTGAAAGAGAACTTTAAATTTACAGGTGAAATTATAACACAAGGTGTGAGAAGCTTGATCTGTCCGGTGGGCAAACGCAATTATGTTCGTGTAGACATTATTGATTTGCGGATGTTATTTCATGATGGCAGAATCGGAAGTGTAAGGGTAGGTACCGGGAGAGGAAGAAATCGTGCAAGTGAGGCAGCAATAAATGCGATAAGAGATAAGGAATGCCTGTTGGGCGTGGGTTCTCCTTGTGATGCCGGCAGGATCTGGGTCTGCATTGAAGGAAACAACGACCTTACTCGCAAAGAATGTGAGAAGTGCACGTCCATTATTTGTGATATAGCCCATCCAGATGCCAATATCGTGATTAGCGTTATGATTAATGAGGGTATGGGAGATACATTAAGGGTTACCCTCTTGAGTGCAGGGTAATGCGTTTATAGAGACAGCCAAACTGAAAGGTGCAGAGGATGATATCACGGCAATTGTTTTTAGGTTGGACTAAAAATAATCAGAAACATTAAAAGTTTGTTTGGGAGATAAAATTGTCTTGCGGGAGATCTATGATATTCCAGAGGGATATGTCATTATTTGCTGCATTTATGTCATTAGCATTTCTTGCATTTGCCCTTATATTACTATTATGGATATTGGCCTCTTCCCTGCTTAATGTAGGTTGGAATAGAAGGTACCAGTTCAGTAGAGCCTCCCGAGTTTCTCTCTATTTTTCTCTCTATTGTTATCTTGTTTCTATGTTTATCAAATTTAGTGACAAATTTAGCTTATTTTCTTCATTTGTAATTGCTGCAGGTCTTGTCAGCTTCTTCTTGTGGGTAATAATCACAACCTTACGGGAAGGATAAGGTAATAAGCCCTGAAGTCCCCACTTCGTGGGCGATAGAGGGGAGGATATGAGAAGATAAGGTTGAAGCTCTTGTCAAGTCAAGATTCAAATTGAGATGTGCATAAAAGGCCGTGGTGCGGAAGATAATAAATGAATAATGAAGATGACCCCATGTATGACCGGTAGTCTGCTATCAGAAAATGTTCAGGTAATTATCACCTGTAAAGGTTCATATAAAGGGCAAAGAAGTTTGGAGCCTGTTGCACAAATGATAAAAGCAATTTCCTATCTATTATACAAGCATCTCGCGGATTGTCTTGAGACCGAATTGGTTTCAGGGACGCTTGGGAAAGGGTTTATTTGTGAGGAAATAAGCAGTGATGATTGGTACCCAGTTATGGTTTTACTTTCAAGACGGACAAAAAATAAGGAAATTCTTTCGGCTATAACGAATGGAATTGTAGAAAATATAAAGCCTTCACAGAAGAAAGAAAATAATATGAATATTATAGGGATTGGGAAGGTTGGTCTAAACGTCTTGAAAATCTTAAGGGTTAAAGGGGTGAAAGAAGATGTTCTCCTTGCAATTGATCACGATCAATTTGATTTATGGCAGTGTTCGATATCCAACAAGATCATATTACCAACGGGTAAGATGCGTTTTATTACATATAGAAATGGAAAACCAATTCCTTTTAGCTGGGACGGAGTTCATCATGGTGGAAGCGGATATCATCGAATGTTAGCTATCGGATGCGGCAAAGAGATTGCAGAGAAATTACGGGAAATTAAAGAAGCCATCATCATACTTGGCCTAGGCGGCGCTACAGGCACAGGAGTTGCTCCCGTAATAGCAAGTATCCTCAGGTCAATGGGTACAAGGGTAGTTGTCTTTACCCAATTCCCCTTTGAGTTTGAATGCAAGAATAGGATTATAGATGCTGAAGACTGCCGAGTTTTATTGGATCAGATTGTGGATATCCTCCATCTGTTTTCAGTTGATGAGACAGCGATAGATAAAAAACCGATAACTATTCCCCAAGCTTTCAGCATCCTTGATGAATTTTTAGCCGAAAAGGTCTTGGACTGGATACGAAATAGGTAAGAAAGACAAAATATGTCTTACCTTACACCGCTGTCTCCTAATTTGGTATGCACCCTGGGAAGGTTTTTTTTAATAAAAGCTTGCAAATTAGAAATATTATTTCTATACTGAACATATGGCATTGGTTAAACGATTGGTCTCGGACAAACTGACTAAATATCTCAAACTGTTCCCTGTGGCGGTAGTTGTGGGACCGCGGCAATCCGGTAAAACCACCTTTGCAAAGATGGAGTTGCCCGAATGGAGATATTTTGACATGGAGAAGCCTTCCGATTACAAGAGGGTATCGTCTGATATTGAGTTTTTTCTTGACCGGTATGGCAATAATTGCTTAATAGATGAGGCGCAGGTTTTACCGGAACTGTTTCCGGCATTGAGAAACCATGTTGACCGCAAAAGGGCTAAAAAAGGACGTATAGTTTTACTGGGTTCAGTTAATCCGCTACTTGTTAAAAACATCTCCGAGACCCTTGCCGGTAGAATAGGTTTTATTGAAATCCATCCCTTCAGTTATCCTGAGGCAAATGCCCTTCGTAAAATGGGTCTGGAGGAATTCTGGTTGAACGGCGGTTATCCTGAACCGCTTTTGTGGAATGAAAATGACCGGGTCTTATGGATGGAACAGTATGTGAAGACATTTGTAGAGAGGGATGTCTTTGCTCTTTTAAAGACATCTTTGTCTTCCCAGCAGCAGATACAGTTATTAACCATGATAGCGCACAACCATGCAAGGCTCTGGAATGCATCTCAAACGGCTTCGGCCTTCGGGATAAGTTATCACACCCTCAACAGGTATGTTGAATTGATGGAAACCTATTTTCTCGTTGATAAGCTTGTGCCTTATTATCAGAATGTAGGTAAGCGACTGGTAAAAAGTTGTAAGATTTATTTTAGGGATACAGGGCTTCTTCATTATTTATTAAACATTTCATCCATTGAGGCGCTAAGGACATCGCCGTATCGCGGCTTTAGTTTTGAAGGGTTTGTGATAGAGCAGCTAAAGCGTAAACATATCCAGGAACCATCCGGCAGCGCACGTTTTTATTTTTACAGGACATCGCAGGGAGATGAAATAGACTTTCTTGTTCATGACAAAAAGGGGCTGCATGCTTATGAAATAAAGACATCAACCGCAATCGACTCAAGGGAGCTAAAAGGATTTAAAAAAAGCCTTGAACACTTAGGCTTAAAAAAAGGGACAGTAGTTTATTTCGGCAGTGAAGATTTTTGGCTTGACCGGCAGATTGAGGTTAAAGCAATAGATAGTTTGCTTAAACAATGAGGCAATAGGGTACCGCCATATAAAACCCGCCCTTTGAAAATATCTGTAGAATCCGGCCAAAAACACTGCTAAACTTACTCATAGGGACGTCCTCGATAACAGTGGAGGCGATGCGAGTTCTATGATGCAGGATCTCATAGTAAAGGTCGGAAAGGGAAAGCGGGGCAGCAGGGACCTTACCTTTGACGAGGCCTCCTCTGCCATGGAATGCCTGCTTAACGGCACCGCTACACCGTATCAGGTAGGTGGGTTCCTCCTTGCTATGCGTGTTAAGGGTGAGTCTGTTGATGAACTCGCCGCCTTTACGTCTGTTGCAATAAGATACAACAGGCCGTTTGATATAGAGGATAAGAGGCTCCTCAATATCCCATCCTATGCAGGAAAGAAGGAGACCCTTCACATCCTTGCGGCATCAGCCATCCTGATCTCTGCAACAGGTCAGCCCGTTATTATCCATGGATTCAAAGATAACAGGTATAAGATTGGCATAGGAAAGATACTGGATGCCATGGGTATATCCTCTGATCTTGATGTCGATAAGGCCTTATATCTTTTAAATAATGAAGGATTCGGCTATATAGATCTTAAGGAATTTAATCCCCTGCTATACAAGCTCCTCCTGCTTAGGGATGAACTCGGCGTAAGGACCTTTATTAATACAATCGCCCTGCTCACAAACCCCGGCATTGCAAACAGACATATCATCGGCATAGCCCATCCTCCTGTCCTAAAAAAGATAGGGGATGTATTAAAGAGCCTCGGATATGAAGATGCCCTCCTGTTAAAAGGCCCCGAGGCTGAGCCGGAATTATCCATAGCTGGCATTACAATGGGTATGAGGCTGGAGGATTCTGTCCTCCTGCCTCAGGACCTTTCCCCTTCAGATTTCGGCCTGCCGGAGGGGAAGAGGGAGGATATGGCAGGGGGAACGCCGGAGACCGAGGCCAGCGTGATAAGAGGCATTCTTGACAACAGTATTAATGACAGGTGCAGAGACTGGGTGATAATGAATGCTGCATTGGGATTATATGTGGCCGGCAGGGTCATATCCCCGAAAGACGGGGTTGCTGCCATCCGGGAAACCCTTTCATCAGGAAAGGGGTATCAGAAATACATTTCAATCCTTGATAGACAGAAAGAACTCCGGTTAAGGTGTGCAAACTGATCAAGCGGGCAGAGAGGGTCTTTCCCAAGAGATATGACCATCTCCTTTCAACTTTAGTATAAATCTACGTCCTCTTTGTGCGGGCATACACTTTAATGTTTATTACAGAAAATTGTGAGGCAGGTCCGCAGGTATTGCAATAAAACCTTTTTTAGTATATATGTCCTGTGACCCTTTATTGCGGGGCTTAGCAAGAATATGAGGATAAAGATTACCCTCAGTGTTTCCGGCAATGGCAGGATTGATTTTAACTACCAGCACCAGATACAGGCCATCATCTATCAGTTTCTGGCAAGATCAGATCCGGACTATGCAAGCCGGCTTCATGAGCAGGGATATGTCTATCAGCGGGACCAGATGTTCAAGCTCTTTGTCTATTCAGGTATAATCTTTCATGGGCCGATAAGATTGGATGGGAGCTTTGCCTTTGAAGGGGGGCCCTCTCGCCCCTTCTCCTTCTCCTTTCAAATAGCCTCTCCTGTAAATGAGTTTATACAGCATCTGATAGATGGGATATTTAAGGAAGGAGGTGAGATAACCCTTGGCCGGCAGAGGGCTAATATATTGCGGGTAGAGACACTGCCGGATCCTCTTAACCCCCTCATCTCCCCCTTTGAAAAAGGGGGAAGAAAGGGGGTTATTGCTAAAGGGGGATCAGAGGGGGTTGTATTTTGCCCTTTAGAATCCCCTATCTTTATAAAAAAGCCGATGCCGAAAGGAGAAAGGGATATATATCTATTCCCTCAAGATGAGGGATTTGATGCACTTCTCAACCAGAACCTGATCAAAAAATATGAGACCCTCTATGGCAGGCCTTACAATGGCGATCTGCTAAGGTTTGATTTCCATCCTGCCAGAGGGAAATCTATTAAGGCCTTTAAGGTATTCAATAACGGAATGGTGACAGGCGAGATAAAAGGGACATTGCAGCCCTTTACAGTAACAGGCCCAGAAGATCTGATCAAAATAGGCCTTGAGTGCGGCTTTGGTCAGAATAACAGTCTCGGATGCGGGTATGTGGAGGTCGTTCAAACAACCGAAATGGTTTCGTCGTCTAAATCGGCATATCAGGGAATTGACCATGAATGCCCATAACGTTGAACTCAATGAACAATTTAAAAAGGCGCTCGATATAATGGAAAATACCGGCAAGAATATATTCATTACCGGAAAGGCCGGCACCGGCAAATCCACATTGCTCGACTACTTTCGTTCCGCTACCCGTAAGAAAACAGTTGTTCTTGCGCCTACCGGTGTAGCGGCCCTTAATGTGCAGGGGGAAACCATACATTCATTTTTCGGATTTAAACCCGATATTACCCTGCAAAAGGTAAAAAAGATTAAGGGGAAAAAGGCTCATATCTATAAAAAGGTAGACGCCGTTATTATTGATGAGATATCAATGGTAAGGGCTGATCTGCTCGATTGTGTGGATCACTTCCTGCGCTTAAACGGCAGAGATCCCCGATCCCCTTTCGGCGGCATACAGATGATCTTTATCGGAGACCTTTACCAGCTTCCGCCTGTTGTAACGGCAAAGGAAAAGGAGATATTCAGAACGCACTACGAGAGTCCTTATTTTTTCGACGCCGATCTATCTAAGAATCTCCCCATGGAATTTATTGAGCTTGAAAAGGTTTATCGTCAAAAAGATGAAAAATTTATTAAACTCCTCAATTCAATTCGAAATAATTCCATTATTGAAGAAGATTTGGCTGTGTTAAACGAACGCGTTGGAGCGGAATTCCCGGCAAACAAAAAGGATGGTCTTGTCATTAACCTTACCACCACCAATAAAATGGCTCATGAAATCAATGCCCGCTACCTTCGAAGCCTCAAGACAACGATACATTCTTACAAAGCGGATATTTCTGGAGATTTTGAAAGACATTCGTATCCGACCGAGCCTGAATTGCAGATCGGGGTAGGCGCCCAGGTTATGCTTTTGAACAACGATCCAAGTGGAAGATGGGTTAATGGCTCTGTCGGAGAAATAGCGGCCATTGAGCCGGATAAAGAAAACGATGCCGATGCCATATTTATTCAATTACCTGATGGAGGCACAGAAAATGTATTACCCTACACATGGGAAATATTCCATTTCAGTTTTAACGAGAAAAAACAGGCCATAGAAACCGAAACAGTCGGTTCCTTTACCCAGTATCCTTTAAAACTTGCATGGGCTATTACGATTCACAAAAGTCAGGGAAAGACGTTTGACAAGATTATCATTGATATGGGATTCGGCACATTTGCGCACGGCCAGACATACGTTGCATTAAGCAGATGCACCTCTCTTGAGGGAATCGTGCTTAAAAAACCGGTAAAGAAATCGCACATACTTATGGACCGGCGCGTCGTAAAATTTCTCACAAAATATCAGTATGCGATTTCAGAGGCGAATATGTCGCTGCACGATAAAATTGCCGCAATTAAACAGGCCATAGAAAAAAATGTATGCCTTGAAATATTGTATCTAAAACCGAATGATGAAAAATCAAAGCGTATTATCAGGCCGCTCGATATCGGCGAAAAAATCTATTTAGATAAGACGTTTTTAGGCGTTAAAGCATACTGCATGGAACGAAGAGAGAACAGGACTTTCCGCGTAGACAGGATTTTGGAGATGAGGCCGGTTGACAACCCCACCTGACCTCCCCTCTGGTAAAGGGGAGGAATTAGATTGGAGTACCCCCTCTTTGGCAAAGAGGGGGAGGGGGGAGTTAAAGTATTTAGGAGGAAAAGGATATGCCCTTATTTAATTGGACATGGAATCTGGGGTGGAGGTAAGCATTTAGAAGCAAATCAGTTCAATTACGATGATAATGCTTGCTAATTAAATCCAATTATTGTATTATTGGATTTACTGGCCCTGAATTAAGGCAATGAATAAAAAAGAGATTTCAAAAATTGCAACATATTGGCTTAATCTTGCAGAAGAGGACCTAAAGGTTATGGATGGCCTCTATAAACCCTCATATTAAAAGCAACAAGAGAGTTTAGCGAAGATTATATCAGAAAAATAAAGGAGTTTTACTCATGGCTAAGGTCAAAGATACTGCTTTAGATATTGCCCTGGAATATATTAAAAAACTTCAGGAGGCAGGCATAAAAATCAATAAGGCTTACCTTTACGGTTCGTATGCAAGGAATATGGCAACAAAAGATAGTGATATTGATATTGCTATCGTTTCTCCTGATCTCACCGGTGACAGGTTTGATGATGCCATCTTTTTGAAGAGATTCAGGATGGATCTTGATCTCAGATTAGAACCCCTTCCCATAAGACCGGAAGATTTTAAAGAAGAAGATCCTATTGTTTCAGAGATCCTAAGTTATGCTATTCCTATAGCGGTTGATTAGATTTGCTAGGCTTCATTAAAAACCTGATGGCTGCTGGATGGTAGCCTTATAACCAGGATTCAGAAGCATAAAACCTTCTGACTTCTGTATTCTGACTTCTGACTCCTGAAGTTCATATGGAGGTCTTATGCCATTATTTAATTGGACAGGGAATCCGTGGGTGGATGAAATATTTTATAAAACTTGCCTTCTGAACAAATTTAAGTTATCTTTAATGTATAGTAAATAATAATATATATAAGGGAAACCTTACATAAAAGATAACAATGAGAAGATTTCACATCACAAAAACCCTTTCTGTTCAGGAAAGAAGGATATTTGAGTTTATAAGGTCTGAAGGATGGATACTTTTTAATAGTAAGGATATTAAGGAGAGCCGGCAATTTAAAAACTGGTCAAATATACTATCAAATTTAAAGAGAAAAGAGTGGATTCAGCAGATAGAAAGAGGCAAATATATCTTATCTCCAATCACTTATAGTGGAGAAATACATTCTTTCCTAATAGGGACAAGATTAGTAGAGCCTTCGGCGGCTGCATATGCCTCGGCATTAAATCACTATAGCTTGACTGAGCAGATACCCAATATTGTATATGTCCAAACAAATAAAAGAAAGAAATCGAAAAAGATACTCAATGTCCAATATAAATTTGTAAATATAAAGGCAAAAAAGTTCTTTGGACTAAGGAAGGAATGGATTGATCGTAATTTCTATGTGATAACAGATCTGGAAAAGACGGTTCTGGACTGTCTTGATCTCCCTGAATATGCCGGAGGATTTACAGAGGCAGTCAAGGGATTCTATTTAGCTCATGAAAGGATGGACAAGGAAAAGCTGTGGCAGTATGCAGTACAATTAGATAACAATACCGTGATTAAGCGTATTGCTTATTTATCAGAAGTATTAAACCTGAAAGATTTTGAAGACTTTCGAACAAATGCAAAAAAGATATTATCTCTTATGTATACGGTTTTCGATCCCATGTCGCCAAGGGTTGGCAAACGTATCTCAAGATGGAGATTATTAGTAAATATTAATGAACAGGAGATAAAGGCCATTGCCGGCATTCAGTCTTAAGGAATTAAGGGAAAAATCTAAGGAATGGGGTGTGCCGATGGAAACTGTAGATAAGGACTGGGTAATCGGGCATTACCTCAATGGTTTATATCAAGATGAATTTCTAAAGGAGAATTTGATTTTTAAGGGTGGGACATCTCTAAGAAAGTTATATTTTGAAAACTATCGTTTTTCAGAGGACCTAGATTTTTCTTCTATTAAAGTAAGACTTGCTAAAAATGAAGTATTGTCGGCTCTACGGTTAGTACAGGAAGAGATATATCAAAAGGTAGGAATAGCGTATGGTCCTATAAGCAGTGATGATCATATTTTTAAAGACTTGCTGATGGGATATAAATTTTGCCTCCCTTTTTGGGGAATAAACCATCCTACAAGGAAATCGTTAAATCCAAACCGTTGGACAACTTCAATAAAAATAGAAATATCTCTTAAGGAAAAGGTGTTATTGCCTCCTTTTGTTTCTTCTATAAGTCATCCGTACTCTGACAAACATTGGGTAACTGCTCAGGTAAAGGGCTACCAATTAGAAGAAGTATTTGTTGAAAAATTAAGGGCGTTATTGCAGCGTTCTTACTCCGCTCCCCGCGATTATTACGACCTCTGGCATCTCATAACAATTTATGGAGATAAGGTAGCAAAATCTGATATCCCATCCCTTTTCAGTAAGAAATGTACTATTAAAAATATTTCCTTTAAAGGGATAGAGTCATTTTTTGAAGAAATACATCTTGTAAAGGTAAAAAAGGAATGGATGTCGTCGTTAGGAAATCATTTGAGGATATTACCTGATGTTAATCAGGTCTTGAATGAATTACAGAATAAATTGAAGGACATTTTTTATGAAAGGGCTTTTTGACCAACTTACAGGTGAAAAAGGATTTAATCCATATCCTTATCAAGAAAAGGTTGCCGAATATCTTTTAGAAGGCAAAAATGTATTTCTTTGCGCCCCAACCGGCGCAGGAAAGACATGGGCTGCTTTATTGCCGTATCTTTGGGCAAAGAAGCAAGAGATAACTTTTGTAGACCGATTGATATATGTCTTGCCACTCAGGACATTGGCGACCATCCTTTATGCTGAAACTGTAGCCTGCTGCAACAGGGTATTTAAGGTAAGGAACTTGCCGGACAAGCGTACAAATCTTGAGGATGAGATTGTAATTACAATACAAACCGGCGAGCAAAAAAACGATCCGTTCTTTGAAGGAGACATAATCTTCACAACAATTGATCAATGTCTTTCATCTTATCTGAACTGTCCTATTTCTCTTCCGCAAAGGGTTGGAAACATTAATGCCGGTGCATTGCTTGGAAGCCTTGTTGTATTTGACGAATTTCATCTCATGGAGTTGGATAAGGCTATGCAGACATCTATCGAGATGCTGGAGAGGCTCAAACCCTTTTCTCAATTTGTCATAATGACTGCAACGCTTACAACAGGAAGCCATGGGTTATTACAAGACATACTTGGTGGTGAAACTATCCGATTAACCTGCGATGAAGTCTTAGCTTTACCATCCCATAAGGAAAAGCAACGTACATACCGTTGGATAAAAAGGCCTCTTACTGCCGATGACATACTTAATCAACATAACGGCAAACGCTCTATCGTTATCTTAAATACGGTTAGAAGGGCGCAAAATATCTTTAGCGAATTAAAAGATCGCCTGAAAGATAGCGAGACTGAGCTTATCCTCCTTCACAGCAGGTTTTACTCAGAGGATAGAAAGAAGACGGAAGATGTGCTTAAGGAGTGGTTTGGCAAAGAGGCAGTCAAGACAAATGTAATCCTTGTAACTACCCAGGTCGTTGAGGCAGGGATTGATATCTCTGCGGATAATCTGCATACAGAACTTGCACCGTTGAACAGCATTGTACAACGTGCCGGAAGATGCGCAAGGTATGAATGTGAACTCAGTATTGGAACGGTCTGGATTTATGAATTGGGGACAAATAAAAAAGGTGAGCCGGATTTAGGCCCTTATCGGGATAACGAGCAAAAGGTAGTGATTGCGGATACAAGGGCTGTGTTGGAACAGATGCCGATGGATGGCGCAATTCTTGACTTTTCTGGAGAGCTTGAAAGACTTGATAAGGTACATACGAGCCATGAGGCAAAGTATCTTGAATCATACCGGCAAAATCAATATTTTTTAAAAACCAAGATTCACGAGGCTATGGATGGCCGTAATGAGACTGCTGTTAGGGATCTGGTTCGTAATGTGGCATCAGTAAATGTAATCATCTGTCATGATCCGCATATTTTAAGGTTCAATAAAGATAAATGGCCGAGAATGCTTTCTGTCCCGCGTTCAAGTCTTTATAGGCTTTCCCCATTTTTCGAGGAGTGCCGGGACTTTGGGGAAACAGTTGCCTGGTATCCAACTGAAGACTCCAATATCATTGACGACGAAAGCGATATTTCGTTTGGATGGCAGCCAATTTCGAGCAAAGAGCAGATCAAGGATATTTCATGGCTTATAGTCATTAATCCTGAATTTGCATCCTATTCTCCAATACTTGGCCTGCAAATAGGTGTTAAAGATCATTATGAAGAACCGAAATATTTCGACAGACCGCCTATCCCGCGTTACAAAATCAACTATGAAACCTATAATGAACATATTCAAGAGGTTGTTGAGGAGTGCCATTCAATAAGTCGTTTCTATCGTAGTGCCTTAATGAAGCTGGGGAGTCACTATAATATACCGCCTGACCATTTAGAAAAATTAACTAAAATATGCTGTGCCCTTCATGATGTCGGTAAGCTTTCTATTAAATGGCAGGAAGCTGTTAGAAAGTGGCAGCAATACAAGAATCCACAAAAGTTGATAGACGAACCTATTGCTCACTCAGATTATGACCCTGAAATAGATTTTGAGGAAAAGAAAAAATTGCCTAAACAGCCTCCACATGCTGCGGAGGGAGCCTATGCAGTGGCAGAATGGTTGAAGGATTATCTAGGTGAAGAGGCTGCTGTAGCAATCTGGACAGCTATTTCAAGACATCACGGCGCATTTACAGAATTTCTGGGAGACTTTAAACTGGTTGGAGATGCATCTAAATGGGTAAATGAAACACTGCAAATGATCCCCATTGATGAAGTATCTCTTGCTGACAAGCCAGATATCACTACTCAAAAAGACTTTGCTAATTATCTTTTGAGGTTTAGTAAAAATGATGATGAAAAACTATGGCCGCTTTATTGCTTTATTGTTCGAATGCTCCGCTTAGCAGATCAAAAAAGCCAGAAAGGAGGGAAGGAATGAAAGTAGTAGAGGTATCCAAAGGGACAGGTACTTATGCCGATTCATTAAAAGCGATAGGGGTTGCTAGTTTTTTGGATGAGCTAAGTGGTGCACAAACTATTATTCGGGATATGGGAACTCACTTCCAAATAGAATGCCCAAGGGACGTGCCACCAGAAGGATTAAAGCCGCCATCGCCGGGATTTTATTACATTTGGAGAAAGAGTAAGGAAAAGGACAAGCCGTCTGGCGTCTTGGTCTTAGACTACGAAGAGGAAAAAAGTCGTGCAGATGGGCAGAAAAGGAGTAGTGCTAAAAAGAAGAAAGTAATAGATGCGGCCCTTGGAGAACAAGGCTTAACAACAATTGAAAAACCACATAGAGAGTACCGGCCTGCTGCCATTCTTGAGTCAATGCGAAAAGGTTGGAACTCAGATAAGAATGTTTATCAATGGGTAATTCAAAATCCTGCCAAGGCTCTCGAATGGGCTCAAAAAGAGCTTGGGCTTCTTAAACAGCTTGGTCTGTTTGAACCGCCAGAAGTAAGCAACAGCCAATTCTTTAATCCCGTTTCAGGGAAAGGGGTTCATAGTCCTAAAACAAGATATAAATCACCGGGGGCCATTAGTGATGAGGTAGTAGAGCCATTTGCAGAATGGATGAAATACCGTGGGGCATGCAATGCAATGCTACCTTATCGTAACGGAGACGATTTTAAGCTCTTTGTAATAGAACCTGCCGAGATTGGACCTACGGCATTGTCAATTCTCAGAGAAAGTCTCCTAGATTTGAACCTTTGGGGTGGTATACGGCTTGACATAGAAGCTGTCTTGCGCCTGGCTGAAAATCTTATAATGCACTCAGATGTCGCACAAGAAACCCTCGGGAAGATTAGTTTGAGAGGGAAACGGCCAGCCGAGGTAGTTAGAGGACTCAGGCAGGCATTTTTTAAAAGCATGGGAACAGCGGCAGCCTTGATGAATGATGCCTTTTTGCCGCTGCCAAGCTGGTTTAGTATAGAAAATAAGGAAGATACAGATGCGTTTTTGGGGATTATTTACGAGCATATTGGATATTACGAAAATGGGCAGAGGAAGCAAGGATGTCTAGGATCATTAGATGAAACACATTCAGGTGATATTCCGATATTGCAGCAATACCGGAAATGGCTAACAACAGGTGGGCTTTCAGACCTGCTCGATTTCTTTGCAAGGTTTGCCGTTCATATCACGGAAAGAAGAGTGAAAGATGATTGGGTGAAAGAGTTTACAACAGAAAATCTAAGGATTCTTTTTGAAAGGGGGTATGGTATGAAAGAGATTGTTGAAAATCCGGGTTTTTTGAGCATTGCCAGAGGAATACGCAATAGCACAGTCTATGCCTTGTCTCTCAAAAACAGAGATGTGCATTTTGGCCTTGCCCAAGAATGGAAACAAAAGATCAAAGGTGGAGAAAAGATATTTATCCCTGCTCTGTGTGAATTTGTCCAATCACAAAACTGGGAGGTTGAGCACCGTTTAAAAGGTACAGGGCATTCTATAAGCAAAGATGATCTTGATTCTGCTATTGGCTTGATAGAAAAATATGGAGCGGAACTTGTCGGTATGCTTCTATTGGCCTATGGCTATGCCAGGGCGCCAAAAACTGAAACCGAAAACGTAAATTTAACGAATAAGGAGGGTAAATAACATGAAACTGCACTCGCTGAGTATTTCCGGCATTGTTACAATGAATATGCACGCCCTTAACAATGAGGGGAGCGAAGGGAACACCATGATGACACGGATGGTGGAAATCGTGGACAAAGATGGCAAGAACCATACGGTCAACGCTGTTTCAGGTGATATGTTCAAGCACATCCAGGCAGAGCATTTATTCATGGAGGGGAAAGAGGCCAATTCCACAAATCTGCCTTTATGTGAAGCCTGCAATAAGTTTGATGCAAACAGGATATGCGGGGACGAAACATTTACAAAAAACACTTTTAAAGACGGTACGGTAGACAGCGAAATCCTTTCAGAGGCAATAAAAAAGTGTATTATTGACGATGCCGAGGGAATCCTGATAACCAGCGAAATAGGCGGCAAAGGCCGCTCTATTTCTCGCAAGTCGGCCATCGAATTCGGTTGGGTTGTTGGGTGTCCTGACAATACCAGAACAGAATCATATTTCCATGCCAAGTATGTCCCGGAAGGACGGGGCAAAGGCTCGGGGGCAGGAGAGAATCTTGGTCAAAATATATTTCATCGGCCTGCCTCTTCGGGCCAATATGCAGTCGTTGTAAATGTAGACCTTTACAAGGTTGGGCGGAATGATATCACCCTTGCATACGTGGAGGGGGTGGACAGGCAGGCCAGAGTCAAGGCCCTTTTAAAAAGCGTTTTGAGCACCTTCATTAAACCAACAGGGGCACATCGCAATACACAGCATCCACATATCCTTGATTTTAGCGGGGTTGTTGCAACCTCTTTGAACACGCTTCCGGCTCCGGTAATCAGCGCCCTTAATCCAAACTACAATGAAGAGATACAAAAGATTGCGACAAGTCTGAACTCAACAGTTTCCGATAATCCGATAACTGTTAAACAGTTTAACGGACTGGCCGGTTTCAGCACGGAAATGGCAGGCATAATTAATCAAGTCCAACCCTATGGAGGTTAAAAATGGTTGTTGAGGAGACAATGAAAGACCAAAAGTGGCTTATTCTTAAATATCTGCCAGTATCTCTCTTTTCATTGCGAATGACCCATGCCACAAGCAAGGGGGGAAAAACGCTGCTTGTTCCAACACCTTATGCCTTTAAAATGACTATGATTGATGCCTGTTTCAGGATGTTTGGAAGTGACTCGGAAGCAAAGGTAAGGGAGGTGTTTAACCTGATAAAAGGGTGCGATGTCAGATTTAATCCGCCTCCTGTTTGCATAGTGCAAAATACCTTCATAAAAATACGCCAGGAGGAAAGGGATGCTCCAAAAGGATTTTTTGTCCCTACTATTGCATATCGGGAATTCTGTTTTTACAGTGATGGCGAGCTTAAGGTAGCAATGGGGATAAAAGGTCTTTCGGAGGCCGAAATAAATACATTGAGGATTTTAGGCAGACATATTAACTGCATTGGGAAAAGAGGCTCCTTCTGGCAATACATTGGGGATTCAATTCACAACGGTGATATTCTTGAAGGGTTTACATATTCTCAGGATGATGATCAGTTAGCTACTGGTAATGGTAATTTTCAATGGGTTCAATATCTGGATGATTTTGGAGAGGTATTATGTAAAGCAAAGGATGGCTTTGATCGTGTAAACACCTATGCGGAAGGCAAGATTGAGTTGGGTAAGCATCGCATTTTGGTTAGAACAGTCTTACCTTACAAGTTTAAGCAGAGCAGCAGGCACTTCACGCAGTATGAAAAAGTTACATCAATGGTTTGAACCGTTTGAATGGTTTATACTTTTAATGGAGTTAATAAAATGGTTTACCGGAAAATGACCGATGACAAACTCTTAACCATCCTCTTCACCCAAAAAGACTGCCTACCTGGAGAGGCGGTGGATGGGTCCATCAGGCGGGAGAGGTGAAATATGAAAACATTTAAAGAAATAAAGGAAGCACTTCAGAAGCATAAGGAAGAATTCAAAAAAGAGTATGGCTTAAAAGAAGTTGGCATATTCGGGTCCTATGCAAGAGGCGAACAGAACGAAGAGAGCGATATCGATATCCTTATTGAACTGGAAAAGCCAATAAGTTTTGTGAAATTCATGAGGCTTGAGAATGCCCTGTCCAAGCTTCTCGGTGTGCGGGTAGAGATGGTAACCAAGAAGGCATTGAAACCTTACATAGGCAAGCGGATACTGGAAGAGGTGAAGTATGTCCAGTGAAAGGATTCTCCTTTTAAAATATAGGTATATATCTCTGGAGGATTCCAATGAATGAGAAGATCATCCAGTCAGATGCTATTCTGAAATCCTTTATCGAGACGGCTCTTCCCAAGATTAAAGAATACCTGGCGCCTTCAAGGGTCATATTATTCGGATCGCGGGTAAGCGGAAAGGCCTCAGAGGATTCAGATATAGATGTAATCGTTATCTCTGATTTTTTCCAGGGGATAAAATTTGTAAAGCGGATGGCTCTTTTCCTTAAAAAGGTCAGATTCCCAGGGCATGTAGACTTCATTTGTTACACCCCGGAAGAGTTTGAGAAGGTACAGAATTCTTCTATAGTAATTAAGACGGCTCTTGAGGAGGGCATATCCGTATAAAGAGGAGTCAGAATACAGAACACAGGAGACAGAATGAAGATTTTATTCTGACTACTGGCTCCTGGCTACTGGCTTCTGCATTCGGGGTAATAATCCTTGCCCATGCGGGACTGGAAAGAAGTATAAAAAATGCTGGAAAGATAAGGAATAAAGGTCAGGGTTTTCTTTGTAAAATATCGGCATTGGTGTTACAATGTATATACAAACCTTATCAGGAGAATCATTATGATAAAGACCCTGGTTTCTCACGGAAACAGTGCGGCATTAATAATTGACAAGCCTATACTTGAACTGCTGAATGTGGAGATGGATACCCCTCTTGAAATCACTACTGACGGAGAAAATCTCATAATCTCTCCTGTCCATAATGTTAAACGGGAGAAACGGTTCAGGGAGGCGTTAAAGAAGGTTAATATAAAACATGGGAAAACGCTTGAGAAGCTGGCCTGATAGATGAAGGATATACTGTTTCTTACCCTTGCCGAGGTCGTGGATATTCATACAGACCAGATAAAACGTTATGGCGGGAGCGGCGGCATGAGGGATATAAATTTGCTTTCATCGGCTGTGGCAATGCCGGAGGCATCTTTTCAGGGTGAGTTTCTTCATAATGACATTTTTGAAATGGCCGCCGCCTATGCCTATCATATCAGCATGAACCATCCTTTCGTTGATGGAAACAAAAGGGCAGCTCTTGCATCAGCCTTAGTTTTTCTTGAAATGAACGGGATAAGCATTTCCGACCCCAGGGGAAGGCTCTATGACGCCATGATGAAGGTTTCCACGAGGAAAGTCGATAAGAAAGAATTTGCCCGGATATTGAGATCTCTTTATCAAAGAAAGGATTAATATGTCAGGCACTCAAGAGCACAATCCGATTGCCGGCCTCCGGTTCACCGGCACCCAGGTTAATTACTACTTCCTCTGTAAGAAGAAGCTCTGGTATTTTACCCATGATATCCAGATGGAACAGAACAGCGATATGGTATATCTTGGCAAGCTGATCCACGAGACATCTTATGAGAGGGAAAAGAAGGAGATTGATATCGACGATACCATCAGGATAGACTTCATAGACAAAGACAGGGTGATCCATGAGGTTAAAAAATCTGACAAGGTGGAGGAGCCGCATATATGGCAGTTGAAGTATTACCTCTGGTATCTAAAACAAAAGGGAGTGGAGGGGGTTACGGGTAAGATAAATTATCCAAAACTAAAGAAGACACTGGATGTCTTTTTAGAGCCTGAGGATGAGAAGAAGATAGAAAATATATTAACTGAGATAAAGAAGATCGAAGAGGCTGATCTCCCGCCTCAGTGTGATAGGATGAAAATCTGCAAGAAGTGTAGTTATGGGGATTTATGCTGGGTATGAAATGCAGGAGTCAGGAGACAGTATACAGAATACAGAATACAGAATACAGGAGACAGAAAGAAGATTTTATTCTGACTACTGACTACTGGCTTCTGTATTCGAAGTAATGATCCTTGAGGAGTCAGAATGGAAAGAGATCCGGCAAAAAGCTTTCAGGACTTGATCGTATGGCAAAAAGCACATCAATTCGTTTTATCTGTCTACCATTTCAGTGAAAGCTTTCCGAAAAAGGAGATGTATGGATTAACTTCCCAGATAAGACGTGCAGCCGTTTCTATACCAGCAAATATAGCAGAAGGGTTTAAGAAAAGGGGTATGGCTGATAAGGTTCGGTTTATGAATATTTCACAAGGCTCTCTTGAAGAATGCAGGTATTATTTAATTCTTTCGAGGGATCTTGGATATGGTGATAATGAAGGATTAATATCTCAAATTGAAGAAGTCAGCAAGTTACTTGGGGCATATTCTAATTCTATTCTGAATTCTGGCTCCTGATTTCTGGTGTGCTGAATTTGTTCTGACTCCTGACTTCTGGATTCTATTTCTATTATGAAGCAAAATTTCTACATCTTAAACAACGGTCGCCTGAGGCGGCAAGAGAATACAATATTCTTTGAAAAAGAAGATGGATCGAAGGCCATCATACCTATTGAGAATACCGAGGCCATCTATGCCTTTGGAGAGCTTGATTTCAACACAAAACTCTTCAATTATCTGGCCCAGAAGGGAATACCTGTCCATATCTTCAATTATTACGGCTTTTATTCGGGCAGTTATTATCCGCGTGAGACCTTAAATTCAGGCCGGCTTCTGGTCAAGCAGGTGAACCATTACACAGGCAAGCAGAAGAGGATTGCACTTGCAAGGGCCTTTGTGGATGCGGCATCGTTCAATATCCTGAAGAATCTTCGTTATTATAATAACAGGGGGAAATCCCTGGATGAGTATATCAACTCAATTGAAGGATATCGGGCTGAGATCTGCAAGACTTCCGCCGTGGACGAACTTATGGGGCTTGAAGGAAACATAAGGAATACCTATTACAAGGCATGGCCCATTATCATCGATCAGGAGATAGAATTTGAACGAAGGGTAAAGCAGCCGCCTGACAATATGCTCAATGCCCTGATTTCTTATCTTAACTCAATGGTCTATACTACATGTCTCGGCGAAATATACCATACTCAGTTAAGCCCTCTTATCTCTTATCTGCATGAGCCTGGGGATCGGAGGTTTTCATTAAGCCTCGATCTGGCAGAGATATTTAAGCCTATCTTTAGTGATAGGATAATATTTACCCTCTTAAACCGCCAACAGATAACAGAAAAGGACTTTATGGCTGAGGTAAATTTCTGCTATCTAAATGAAAAAGGGAGAAAGATCGTCATCAAGGAGTACGATGAGAGGCTTAAGACCGTCATAACTCATAAAAAGCTTGAGAAGCAGGTCTCTTACAGGTATCTGATAAGGCTGGAGTGTTACAGGCTGGTCAAACATATAATAGGCGAACAAGATTATGAGGGTTTTAAGATATGGTGGTAACCTTTTAAGAAGTAGTCAGGAGACAGGAAACAGAATACAGTAGTCAGGAGTCAGGAGGAAATCGAAAATAATATTCTGGATTCTGTCTCCTGTATTCTGTATGCTATATGTACATTATTGCCGTATATGATGTTGATCAGAAGAGATGTGGGAAGATGCTAAAACTTTGCCGGAAATATCTTCACCATATCCAGAACTCCGTCTTTGAAGGGGAGATCACAGAAGGTAAGCTGGAAGAGCTGAAGGTAAAGGCCAAAAAGATAATGGAGAAGGACCAGGATTCGCTGATAATATTTAAATCAAGGAATGAGAAATGGCTGGATAAGGAGATAGTCGGCGAAGATAAACGGCCTGTGGATAACGTGCTTTAGTCTGTCAACCTATCCTTAAATAATTGGATAGACCTGTTCTTTGACAATTGAATCCTTGCTGTATATACTGAAATCGTTAACTGACAAGGCATTATAGGGCTCTGTCAACCCTCATATATTTTTGCAGAATCAAGGGTAGACGAAAAAATGGGGCTATTTTTAGTTATAAGGAGGTTATAATGCCTTGATTTTATTATGCCGCGAAAACGGCTTTCATTGCGCCTATAAGGAATTGAAACGTATCACCGCTCCACGCTGGATCCACTGCGAGTATACTTTCATTGCGCCTATAAGGAATTGAAACGAATTTAATTCTATCCAAGCTTGCGAAAGCATCCTTGCTTTCATTGCGCCTATAAGGAATTGAAACTCATATAGGAAGTATCCTTCCGTATGCCTTTTTGCCTTTCATTGCGCCTATAAGGAATTGAAACGATAAAATTTTGGCCATCTAGCGGCGTCTTTCCATGCACCTTCATTGCGCCTATAAGGAATTGAAACGTTGCCGCCTAGATCTCTTCAGGCTTTCGGCAGACCTGCTTTCATTGCGCCTATAAGGAATTGAAACATTAAACCACCCTTTTCGTATACCTATTTCATGCGCTTGCTTTCATTGCGCCTATAAGGAATTGAAACCAATCTATCGATCTTCTGCGTAACATCATATTTAACTTTCATTGCGCCTATAAGGAATTGAAACAATTATTACGCCGATGCCCCTTCTGAGTTTTTTTCGTCCTTTCATTGCGCCTATAAGGAATTGAAACGGTTTCATATTCGTCAGGTAAATCGTAAACTTCTCTTTCATTGCGCCTATAAGGAATTGAAACATCCAGTTGTACGTCTCAGATGACTGGTTAGATCCCTTTCATTGCGCCTATAAGGAATTGAAACGAGACATTCTTATCTCTTCTATAGTTTGTTCAACTTCCTTTCATTGCGCCTATAAGGAATTGAAACATCGAGGATGGGATTGACATATATTTTAGTGGCATGCTTTCATTGCGCCTATAAGGAATTGAAACGTTACGTTGTAATCCTTTTTGCCATGTCTGAGGGGAACTTTCATTGCGCCTATAAGGAATTGAAACTTGCCTCTGCCTGTATGGATGGGAGGGCTGTAGCATGCTTTCATTGCGCCTATAAGGAATTGAAACAAATAGATTGGCGTTGTCCTGTGCAAGAAGCCCGTTCCTTTCATTGCGCCTATAAGGAATTGAAACCATCAAAGAATTGTTTGAATGCCGCCGCTATCTGCTTTCATTGCGCCTATAAGGAATTGAAACATGATGCACCATTAGTATTTAATCGGATTGTCTCTACATCTTTCATTGCGCCTATAAGGAATTGAAACTATCAAAGAAGCAGAAGAACTAATCTGCAAGAAGCCTACTTTCATTGCGCCTATAAGGAATTGAAACTCATGGGCAGTGGATCGAGGTTGACTTGTTTTACACCTTTCATTGCGCCTATAAGGAATTGAAACTCAGATTTACAGAGGTTATCGGCGGGGCAGCAGACACTTTCATTGCGCCTATAAGGAATTGAAACGTAAGGGAGACCCCTGGGCAGTTTCTTGTCTTAGCCTTTCATTGCGCCTATAAGGAATTGAAACCCTTTATGCCGATCTGTTCTTTATATAATTGCATTACTTTCATTGCGCCTATAAGGAATTGAAACAACACATCTAAATACAGCAAGGAGGCTATCAGTAACTTTCATTGCGCCTATAAGGAATTGAAACACCTTAAACAAAACAAAA
>CAZYNY010000021.1:31140-34160 GCA_964648095.1 uncultured Nitrospirota bacterium
TAGATTTGCTTTCATTGCGCCTATAAGGAATTGAAACAACGATCATAAATGCGTTGCATGATGGGGTTAAACTTTCATTGCGCCTATAAGGAATTGAAACTTTGTAGATCTGGAATATCTAGGAGGACAATCATAACTTTCATTGCGCCTATAAGGAATTGAAACTTCAAAAGCCTTTTGCTGTTCAATCATTGTAAACCCCTTTCATTGCGCCTATAAGGAATTGAAACTTGACAAAGGATTAGGAAGGGAGTATAAGATAAATTCTTTCATTGCGCCTATAAGGAATTGAAACACCTGCACAATCACTATTACTACAACCAGAGCACAGGCTTTCATTGCGCCTATAAGGAATTGAAACTCCTTTTGCCCCGTCCCGGAGGCAGCATTACCGTCATCCTTTCATTGCGCCTATAAGGAATTGAAACCGCCACAACATCAATAAAGCAGACTTCCTTCTTTACTTTCATTGCGCCTATAAGGAATTGAAACTCGGAAATAGAAGCAGGGTGGGAGATATTTAAACACTCTTTCATTGCGCCTATAAGGAATTGAAACGAGTCAAATCCACTGCACTGAACAACCATGTTGACGCCCTTTCATTGCGCCTATAAGGAATTGAAACGTTATTAAATTTTCCGGTATCAGTAACTATACGACAATCTTTCATTGCGCCTATAAGGAATTGAAACATCTTAAGTAGGATAGGTTTAATACCTTCTATTTTGATCTTTCATTGCGCCTATAAGGAATTGAAACCATTTAGGACAGGTCATGGTCTAACCCTCCTTTTCGGCTTTCATTGCGCCTATAAGGAATTGAAACGATTGAGAGATTTGATTCAAATCCGGTTGAACCTCTTTCATTGCGCCTATAAGGAATTGAAACCGGTCTCAAATACCATCCATCCATCATCGACCATTACTTTCATTGCGCCTATAAGGAATTGAAACCTATCTCCCTGAGATCCTTTAACGCCTTCGCCTTTTCTTCTTTCATTGCGCCTATAAGGAATTGAAACAGTGCATTGGCCTGCGCATTCTGCGCCTTGATAAACTCTTTCATTGCGCCTATAAGGAATTGAAACTTGCTATCCAATGGCACGCCTTAAGGGATCCAAAGCGCCTTTCATTGCGCCTATAAGGAATTGAAACCTCTTCTTCCCGCCTTCCGCGCTTCCGAGCTTCCGTCTCCCTTTCATTGCGCCTATAAGGAATTGAAACATAGAAGTCCCAGAGGACATTCTTTTCCGATGCGCTTTCATTGCGCCTATAAGGAATTGAAATGCCTTACTGAAGAGCGCCTTAGAATACTTAAAACCATAAAGAGAACCCATCCTCATTCAATCTATGAGCTTGCAAAATTACTCAAAAGAGATACAAAAAATGTATCTGATGATGTTTCCTATCTCGCAGAAATAGGGCTTATAGAGCTAAAGAAGACAAAGGAGGGGAGGGAAAAGGTGATGCCTATTGTAAATTATGACAAGATCCTCCTTGAGATAGCTGTCTAGGTCGAAATATAGTGATATCCCCCATGTTTTTATTGACAGCTCGTTTGCAGGCTTAGATCATGGGGGCCACCCTTTACCTTGACATCAAGCTGATTATTTATTGTGGACTCTGAGAACCAAAGGGGACGCTTCCCATCTTCGGGATAGTAACTTGAAGCCTCTACCTGTCAGGACAAGGACTGCTAAGATCTTAATCGGGAATAAAAGATTATGTCCATCACCTTGAATTTCTACAGGATCTCGAGTATAGTAAATAACATCATGATCCTGTTAGCCTTTGGGATTATTCCGTAAGGATGGTTTCGAAAAAGAGGGAGCAAAATGAAAGAAAATTCACGAAATGGGATGAATTAGCAAATGGAGGCCGGCGATACATCTTGGAAATTACGGGTAAATCGGGATGGAAGGCAAGATATGTCAAAGAGGTTGATCTTGTGGAAGAAACTACCAGATTCTATCAGGAGATTTATAACGATAATGGAGAATTAGTCGAAATCCATGAAAAATTCCCGATCGATAAAGGACACTTAAGGACCAAGGGTTAAATTATGATTCTAGCCAAAGAAGAACTTGCTTCTCAGATCTTAAGATACATGAAAAGAGAGATCAGCCTTAAGGATCTCGTGGATTGGGCCGAGGAGGCCATCCGGGAGGCCGACTTTGACGAAAGGGATAGAGATATTTTGCGGGATATCGTAGGACGCCTGGGTCTGGCTGATGTAAGAGAATTCGGATTGACTTTGGATGACTGCTATGAGTATCTGCATAGGCTCGGGTATACTGTCAGCATAATGGCCTCAAAGACCGCTTAGTATTTACATCAATTGATACCGTCCTAAAATTTAGCTTTAATAATAGGATTAATAAGGAACAATCCTTACATTGACCTTCCTTGCCAAAAAGACCGGATCTTCCACGCTCACCTTCCAAAAGACCGACTTTAGGGATAGTAACTTGAAAGTTGTCACCGTCAGGTCAAGGGCTGCTAAGATCTTAATCGTGAAGAAGAAATAGCTGCGTGCTCGTCAATTCTAGCATTGGTCAGAAGAAATGAGCGCTATATGGGTATAAAACGAATTAATCTCTATATCAGCAACAGGATTAAAATACCAAAGATGATACGGTAATATGCAAATATAGTGAAGTCGTGCCTTGCAATAAATCTAAGAAATGTCTTTATTACAAAGAGGGCAGATATAAAAGATATGATAAAACCGGCGGCAAAGACAGGCGAGTCCGGTATCCCCAGGTGCGTTATGCCCTTTAAGAGGTCATATAATGTAGCGGCAAACATGGTAGGTATCGCAAGGAAGAATGAAAATTCTGTTGCCGTCTTTCTATCAAGTCCCAGGACCAATCCCCCCATGATTGTAGCCCCTGACCTTGAGATCCCCGGAAAGAGCGACAAGACCTGGGCCAGGCCCACGCCTAATGCCAGGCGGGGAGACATGCTATCTAATTCTGATATCTTTGGGTTCCTATTCTTCCTCTCAATAATTAATATTAA